>JAGNYI010000054.1 GCA_017985015.1 Giesbergeria sp.
CTGCTGCTTGCTCGTTGTTCCAACTTTGCCACTGGTGTTTGCAAAACCGGAGATTCCCATGGTCGACAAAGTCATTGCCACGCCCGCCGCGCTGGAACTCGTCGCATTTCTTCAGGCCAAGTACGGGCCCGACCTGATGTTCCACCAAAGTGGAGGCTGCTGCGACAACAGCGCCGCCAATTGCTTCCTGCCCGGCGAGATCACCATGGGCACGGGCGATGTGTACCTGGGCGACGTGGGCGGCTGCCCGTTTTACATCGGCCGCGCGCAGTACGAAACCTGGAAACATACCCAGCTCATCCTGGACGTGATCGAGGGCCATGGCGGCAGCTTCTCGCTCGAAGGGCCGGAAGGCAAGGCCTTCCACACGCGCTCGCGGGTGTTCACGGATGACGAGTTGCGGGTTCTGGGTATCGTCAGGAATTACTCCTGAATCAATAGCTGCTAGCGCATATGGGATAAGCGCTAGAGGCCATTTTCCCTATGAATCTTCACAAGAATTTGTAGAGTCTGTGCGTCGAGCCTCGCTGGGCTTTAGTGCGACGTGCCCTCCGAGCGCGTGATCTTGTTCCACACGTTGTACTTGCCCACGGGTTTTTTCATGGGCATGCGCTTGACCTCCTTGAGGGTGTCGGCGTCGTAGACGATGATGGCGCCGTCCATGTCCCACATGCTCACCAGCGCGTAGCGGCCGTCTTTGGTGAACTCGGTGTGCGCCAGCGTGTGGCCGGGTTCGCGCAAGGTCGCCACGGGCGCCAAAGTCTTCTTGTCGATCAGCGTCAGCGTGTCCTTGGCTGTCGGGCTCATCATGGAGTCGGCCCAGGCGTAACGCGTGTTCTCGTGGCTGCGGATGAAGAAACCTGGGCCGGGCGTGGGAATGGCCTTGACCAGCTTCCAGGTGTGCATGTCGATCACGTCGATCGTGCCGTCCTTCAGGTTGGGGCTGGCGAGCACGGTGGTGCCCTTCCATGCGAAGGTGATGCCTGAACCCAGGTGCGGCATGCCTGCAATCGGCAGTTCGGCAATCTTGCGGCGCACATCGAGGTTGACCACTTGCGCTGTGGGCGCGCCCTGCGCGCCGGGCTTGGGGCGGGTGGAGCCCAGCACATTCTTGTAGCTCTGGTCGAAGAAGAAGTCGTCCAGTGGCTCGTCGAGTGGCGTGCGGCGCGGGTTCAGAAAGCCGGGCTTGGCGATCGCCTCGGCCATCTTGTAATCGTGTACCAGTCCGTCGTAGATGGGAGCGGCCCTTTCGTCGTAGGAGATCTCCCAGAGCTCGGGGATGTCCTTGAGTGCGACGACGAAGCTCTTGCGCGGCTCGGCGTCGTATACCGCCGAGACGCGCGAGGTTTGCTTGCCATCGAGCGTACTCGCATCGATGTGCTTGATGAGTTGCAGGTCGGCATCGAACAGCACCACGTCTTTGGGCAGGTAGTTGGCCGCCATCACGTAGCGGCCATCACCGCTGACCGCAACGTTGCGCATATTCAGGCCGGCGCGCACTTCGGACACCACCGTGAGGTTCCACAGGTCGTACTTGGTGATCCAGCCGTCGCGCGAGCCGAAATAGACAAAGCGCCCGTCGGGCGTGAATTTCGGCCCGCCGTGCAGGGCGTAGCGGCTGGGGAACCGGTGGATCACCTCGAACCGGTCGCCATCGACGAGGGACACATGGTGGTCACCGGCTTCGACCACGACGAACAGGTTCATCGGGTCGGCACTCCATTTCGGCTTGGCGGGCAGGTCTTTGGCGCCGGGCGTCTCGACGCGTGAGGCGCGGATGTCGGCGTCGCTCCAGGTGGGTGCGGGGATGACGGGCTGGTAGATCCAGTCCACCACGGTGGCAATCTCTTCAGGCAAGAGCTGCTGCGCAAAGCCCGCCATTTGGGTAGCGGTGCGGCCATGCTGCACCACTTCCAGCGCGTCCTTCTTGCGCAGGCGCTCCAGGCTTTCTGGCAAGAGCGCAGGCCCCATACCGCCGGTGCGCGCGCTGCCGTGGCAGGTGGCGCAGTGCTGCTGGTAGAGCCTGGCGGCATCGGTTCCGTCGGCGCGTGCCAGGCCCTGGCCCATCCACAACAGACCTGCGGCGAGCAGCCAGGGAGCGACGCGGGCGAAAAGGGTGTTGTGGTCAGACATGGGTCTCTCCGGCGACGATGCGGATCGTCGGGCGCACGCTGCGAAACGGAGTCACAGTGACGCGGCTGGCATCGCTGCCCACCGCGAGCCCGATTTCGTCGTCGCGCAGATAGCAGCCGGGGTCTTCAGCCCAGGCGTCACCGGTGAGCTGCTGCGCGCGCACGCGGGTGTTGCCGCCGCACACGCCAAAGTAGTGGCACTGCGCGCAGCGCCCGCCCACGGGACGCGGGTGCGCCTTGAGGCCGGCCATCAGCGGCTCGGAGGTGTCGGACCAGATGGCCGAGAAAGGCCGCTGGCGCACATTGCCCAGGTCGTGGTGCCACCACATGGTGTCGGGGTGCACGGTGCCCAGGTTGTCGATGTTGGCCACGTTCACACCACTCGAATTTCCACCCCAGGCGACCAGGCGCTCGCGCAGCGGCGCCTCCCACTGCGGCATGCGCGCGCGCACCCACTGCAGCAGATAGGGGCCGTCGGCGTCGTTGTTGCCGGTCACGTAGTCTTCCTCGCGGCCTTCCTGCGCCGACTGCCAGGCGCGCTCGAACAGCATGTCCAGTGCATCCCGCGTAGCCTGGAACTGCGCGTCCTTGCCGCGGTGGATGTTGCCGCGGCCGGCGTAGTTGAGGTGCGAGAAATAAAACTTGTCGCACTCTTCGGTACGCATCAAATCGAGCAGCGGTTGCAGGTCGTGCGCGTTCATCGCCGTCATGGTGAAGCGCAGCCCCACCTTTACGCCGCGCGCGTGCAGGTGGCGCACGGCGGCCAGGCTGCGTTCGAAGGCACCGTCGAGCCGGCGAAATTTGTCGTGCGTCGGTTGCAGGCCATCGAGGCTGATGCCGACGTAGTCAAAACCAGTGGCGGCCACGCGGTCGGCCATGGCTTCGTCGATCAGCGTGCCGTTGGTCGACAGGCCCGTGTAGAACTTCATCGCCTTGGCGCGCTCGGCAATCTCGAAGATGTCGGGCCGCATCAAAGGCTCGCCGCCCGAGAGGATGAGCACCGGCACGCGGTAAGCCTTGAGGTCGTCCATCACGCCGAACACTTCGCTGGTCGAGAGCTCTCCCTCGTAGTCGTGGTCGGCCGAGAGCGCGTAGCAGTGCTTGCAGGTCAGGTTGCAGCGGCGGATCAGGTTCCAGATGACCACCGGGCCTGGGGCGCCGCCGCTGCCCCGGCGCGCATGCACCGCATCGGGGTAATGCCCCGTTTTTTCGGCTTGCGCGAGCTCGCGCATGTATTGGCTGATGCGGAACATGGTTCAGCTTTCTTGGACAGGGGTGGTTTTCAGCCGCAATCCGGTCTTCTTCAGGATCGCGGTGGAGTAAAGAATGTCGTGGCCCGTGCAGGCCGCGCCCAAGAGCTGCTGCACCTGCACGGCCTGCTGTTCGACCTCTGCGTGCGAGCGGCCATGCAGCATGGCGAACAGGTTGTAGGGCCAGTAAATGCCCCCTGACGCTGTGCTTTGCACGCCGTCTCCGCCCGAGGGGGACTCGGCATCTTGGGAGCGGCCCGGCGATGCCTTCGGCAGGTGGCGTGGGCGGCGGTAGCAGTGGCTCACCCCGGGCAACTGGCCGATGCGCTCGCCCAGGGCATCCACCTGGGCGTCGTCCACGTTCCAGACGCTCATGCCGTTGGCCGTGAACCCCAGCCGATAGTGGTTGGGCACGGCGCCGATGCGGCGAACCAGGCCGGTCTCCAGCATCTGTGCCAGCCGCTCGCGTACCTGCTGGCCCGAAACGCCGAGCTGTTGCCCCACGGCGTCGTAGGGGCGCGGTACCAGAGGCAGGCCGCCCTGGGTGACGGCGATCAGGGCGCGGTCGAAGTCGTCAAGCGCCATGGGGGGCTCCGCTGGTGAGAGGGAGCTTGAGCTCGACGAAGAACTCGCGCTCTTTCGGGAAGGCCAGCACGGGCAAACCCGTCTCTGCCTCGATGCGTGCGATGGCCTCCTGGCACTGCGCTGGCGTCTCGGTGCCGAGCACGAACCACATGTTCAGCGCATGCGCACGCCGGTAGTTGTGCGCGATCTCGGCGTGGGCGTTGACCTGGGCAGTGACGGCCTCGTAGCGCTCCTCGGGAACTGCCATGGCGGCGAGCACGAACAGGCCGCCCGCGCGTTCGATCTGGAACAGCGGTCCGAAGCGAGTGAGCATGCCGCTCTCCAGCAGGGCCGAGAGCCGCCCGATCACGTATTCCTCGGTCCAGCCGAACTCCAGGGCCACGTCGGCGAAGGGCCGCTCGGTCAGCGGCAGGTCGCCATGCAGGCGTTCGAGCAGGCGGGCGTCATCCGGCGACAGCATCGAGCACCTCCGGTGTGGTGGCGGCGTCCGGTGCCGTGGCGGTGGGCAGGGCGCGGAAGCGCCGGGGGCCGGTCTGCTTGAAGCGGCGGCAGGAGAACAGCACCTCGTGCGGATAGTGCGCCAGGCCTGCGTTGCCAATCGCGCGTGCGATCACCTCCAGCACCGCCGCACGGTCGCGGCCATGCACCATGCAGTACAGGTTGTAGGGCCAGCCCTCGGCGCGCTCACGCCGGTAGGCCAGCGTCACGCCGGTTTCACGCGCCAGGGCTTCGCCACAGGCATCCACCTGCGCATCGGGGATGTCAAACACCGTCATGGCGTTGGCGCCGAAACCGAGCTCGTGGTGCCGCACGATGGCGCCCATGCGCCGCAGCGAACCCTGGTCCAGCCATTGCTGCAGCGTGGCCAGAATGGCCTCGGGTGTGCGGCCCAGGATCTGTGCCCAGTCGTCGAAGGGGCGGGGCGTCAAGGGAAGGCCGGCTTCCAGCAGGGCGGCCAGCGGCCGGTCGGCCGGGGTGATGGGGGTGGCTGCGGCAGCTTCGGGCATGGCGTGGGCGGCGGTGTTCGAGCGCAGATCGAAACCCAGATCGATGCGGTAGGCGCGCCGCATGGGCAGCTGCAGGGCGTGCAGGCCGGTCGCTGCGTCCAGGCTGCGCATGGCGTTCTGGACAGCGTGCGGGTCGGCGCCGGTCATCACGAGCCACAGATTGTTGGCGTGCTCGCGCTGGTAGTTGTGGTTGACGCCAGGGTGCTGTGACACGATGGCGGCAACCTCGGCCAGACGCTCTGGCGGCACGGCCATGGCCGCGAGCAGCGCCGCGCCGCCCGCGGCCCCGGCGAACACGCCGCCAATGCGGCTGAGCGATCCGGCCGCTTGCAAGTGGCGGTAGCCGTCGATCACCTGCGATTCACTCAGGTGGGCGGCGGCGCCGATCTGCGCAAAGGGCGCGCGCACCAGCGGAAAGCCGCGCTGCCAGGGGTTGAGCAGCGCCAGCACCAGCGGATCGGCGGTGGGGAGCAGGGAGGGCATGCGGTTGAGCGCTCAGAACCCGAGGCGGGCGGCGCGTGAAGTGAAGAAAATGCCGCTGGGCGAATCGACCTCCAGCACAGCCTGGGTGGCGAAACTGTGGGTGTCGATGACGCTCACCCGGTTGGCATCGCGCGAGCTGATCCATACCGATTCGCCGCGTGGCGTGAACTCCATGTGCAGCACCGCCTTGCCGGGCTCCAGCGTGCGCACGATGGTTTGCGTAGTGGTGTCGATGACCTGCACGCGGTGGTAGTCGGGTACGGCAAAGTTCACCCACACCTGACGTCCGTCGGGTTGCGCCATGACGAACACCGGCTGGCCTGCCACCGGGATGCGGCCCACCTCCTGCCAGCTTTCGGTGTCCACCACCAGCACCTCGTGGCGGCCAATCGCGGGCAGGTAGGCGCGGCGCCCGGCCACGGCCCAGCCGCGCAGATGCGGCATCTTGTAGACCGGCAGCGCCTGCTCGCCACGGCCATAGCCGTCCAGAATGCGCCGCACTTTGGGGGGCTCCTGCCACAGGTCTACCAGCGCCAGTCCGTCCTCGCCAAACAGGCCGGCGATGTAGTGCCGACCATTGGGCGTGACCAGCGCGTCGTAGGGCTGGCGCCCGATATTCGAGATGCGCGTGGTGTGCGGGTGCGCAGGGTCGGAGAAATCGGTAATGCGAATCTCATTGGCGTCGAACAGGCTGTAGGCAAAGCGCTGGCCGGGCAGGTCCACGAGGCCCACCACGCGTGAGAGTTTTCCCGGCGCGTACTCGGCTGGCACGTCGGCCACCAGCGCGAGCGTCTGCGCATCGAACGCCTTGATGCCGCCAGGTGTGTAGTTCTGCGCCACGACCAGACGCCCGTCGGCGCTGATGGCTCCGCCGATGGAGTTGCCCGCCTGCATCACGCGGCCGACGATGGCCTGGGTGAGCAGGTCCACCTTGCTCAGACCCCCGTCACGTCCGAACACAAAGGCATAGCGGGCGTCCCGCGAAAAAACCACCGAAGCGTGCGACAAATCGCCCAGCCCCGTGACCTGGCCCAGCAGCGTGCGGTGGCTGGTGTCAATGACGGCCAATGTGCCGCTGGCGCGCAGTACCACCACGCCCAGGTCGCCGGTGCCCCGCAGCATGGGGGCCGCAGCTTGGGGTGGCGAAGCGGTAGATGCACAGCCGCTGGCAAGCAGGCCGGCAGCAGCAGCGGTGGTGAGAAGATGCCTGCGCTTCATGGATGTACTTTCGGAAGTTCTGGAAAACCAGTGAGCAGTTGTTCTGCAATCCAGTGGGCATCGCTTTCGGTCAGCATGCTGCTCCAGGGCGCCATCGGCGTCCCCGGACGTCCACCGAAAATGGTGGCTTCCAAGGATTCAAGCGGTTTGCCGGCCAGAGCAGCAGCGGTAAGCGCCGGCCCCAGACCGCCGGTCAGGCGCATGCCGTGGCAGGAGCCACAGTCCTGCCGGACCATGCGCACAAGTGCCTGCCGGCGCCCGGTGTCGGGCGCTGCCGGTGCATTCCCCGCGATGGCCAAGCCCGGACCCAAGGCCAGGAAGGCGACGGCGCCTGCGAGCTTGCACCGCAAGAGTGGGTCAGGGAAAAACAACATAGGGTGGCGCCTCAACAAAGACAAACAAATAATCAGGGTTATCCCGTGCGGAGCACTTGACTTGCATCAAGAGCTGTCGTGCTGCAGCTTTTGACAATGCCCCTATTGATGCAGGAGATGCGATGAATGATGTTTCGCCGGGCGCCGCAGGCGCAGTACCCCACGCCAGCCCCACCCCCTGGGGCTTGGTTACGTTGGTGGGAGCCGGTCCGGGGGACGCAGAACTGCTGACGCTCAAGGCGGCGCGCGTGCTGGGCAGCGCAGAGCTGGTGCTCTACGACCATCTCGTGTCCGATGCCGTGCTCGCTCATATTGCCCCTGGCGCAGAGCGGATCTATGTCGGCAAACAAAGCCGCAACCACACCCTGCCGCAGGAAGGCATCATCGAACTGATGGTGCGGCTGGCGCGCCAGGGGCGATCGCTGGTGCGCCTCAAAGGAGGCGATCCGTTTGTCTTTGGCCGCGGCGGCGAAGAGGCTGAGGGCCTGGCTGCGGCCGGTATCGCCTGCGAAACCATTCCGGGCATCAGCGCGGCCCAGGGCGCCGCCGCAGCCACAGGCATACCGCTTACGCACCGGGAAACCGCCGGCATGCTGGTCTACGCCACGGGGCACCTGCAGGGTGCACAGGAAGACCGTACGGTGCAGCTCGACTGGGAGGCGCTTGCGCGCCCCTGGCAGACGGTAGTCATTTACATGGGCGTCGGCACATTGCCTGTGGTGTGCGAGCAACTTGTCGCCCACGGTCTGCCGGAATCGACACCGGCGGCGCTCGTCGAGCGCGCCACGCTGCCCGAGCAGCGCTGCATCGTAGGAACCGTGGCCACGCTGCCGGCGCTCGGCGTGCGGTATGGCGTGAAGCCACCCGCTCTGATCATGATTGGCGAGGCAGTGGGGCGCCAGGTCGTGCCGCCCGGTGGCGCCGGCATGGTGTCATCCAATTTCTAAATCAAACGATTACTTTGTCGGCTCAGCTTGCCGTACGCCTGTACTGTCTGCGCTTCGCCTTCGCGTACTCGATTGATTGAGAAACCGAATCAGGGCCTGCGCTCTGAAGCCTGCGCAGGCAGGGCGGTCGGGTCTCCGGCAACGCCCCAGTGGTGAGACGCCACATACGCCAGCAGAAACTCCCGAAAGCTCTGCGCAGCCGGTGACAACGTGGCGGCGCTGCGCTGGTACACCAGAAACTTGCGCTGCACCTGCGGCTCGTGCAACGGGGCCAGTTGCAGTTGGTACAAACGCACCAGTGAGCTGGCATAGGGCAGGCACGCCGTGATACCCAGGCCGGCGCTGACCATGCTCAGCGCAGTCGTCATGAAGGTCACTTCGTTGCTGGGGTTCAGCGTGATCTCCCGCAAGGCGCCGTGCAGGTCGAGCGACAGCCGTTCGGCAAACTGCCCTTGCAAGGCAATGAAAGGGTGCGTGATCGCGTCACTCCAGCAGATGCGCGGTAATTCAGCCAGCGGGTGGTCGCTTGGGAACACCACCATGAAAGGCATTTCAAACAAGGTCTCGCCCGCCATGTCGCCGCCCATGCCGCGCTCGGGGCCGACACCGAAATCGGCTTCTCCCGCCGCCACCCGCGCGAGCACACCATCGACCGCGCAGTCCGACAGGCGCACCTGCACACCGGGGTGCTCGCGTCGGTAGGCGGCAATCACTTCGGGCATCAGCGTGCAGGCCATGAGCTGGGGTGCGGCCACACGCACCACGCCGCGCCGCAATGCCTTGAGGTCGTCGATGCCGCCCAGCACCCCGTCGAGGTCTTGCAGGATCTTGTCGATCAGGGGAACAAAGCCCCGACCGGCTTCGGTCAGGCCGATGCTGCGTGTGCTGCGCTCGACCAGGCGCACGCCCAGGCTTTGCTCCAGTTCCTTGATCAGGCTGCTGAGCGCTGACTGCGTCACGTGCAGTGAGACGGCGGCCTGAGTAAAGCTCCCGGTGCGCACCAGCGCCACCAGCGCACGCAATTGCCGCAGGCTGACATTCATTAAATTTCCTTGTGAATGCAGAAAAATAAAGCGTTTGAATCATAGATCCAGACGGTCTTTAATTCAAACCATCGCAAGCCGCCCCAAGCGGCCTGCGACCCGCCCGCAGCGTGACGTGTCCGCGCTGCAACCCAGGCGGCCTTCTGGATGCTGGCACGAGCTACCCGATTGGAGACAAGCGCATGAAGATCAAGAAGTTTCACCATGTGGCCTACCGCTGCATCAACGCCAAGCAAACCGTGGAGTGGTACGGCAAATACCTGAACATGGATTTCATCCTCGCGATTGCCGAAGATGAAGTGCCGTCCACCAAAGATCCCGATCCCTACATGCACATCTTTCTGGATGCGGGCAACGGCAACATCCTCGCGTTCTTTGAACTGCCTACCAAGCCGCCCATGGACCGGGACCGCAATACCCCCACGTGGACGCAGCACCTGGCCATGGAAGTGGGCAGCATGGAAGAAATGATGGACGCCAAGGCGCGCATGGAAGCCGATGGCATCGAAGTGCTTGGCCCTACGGACCACACCATCTTCAAGTCCATCTACTTCCGCGATCCCAGCGGACACCGGCTGGAGTTGGCCGTGAACACCGGCACGCCCGAGATGATGAAGCAACTCGACGAAGTCAAGTGGGACATGATCAATGAGTGGGACCGCACCAAGAAGGCGCCCAAGCACGCTGCCTGGATGCACGACGGCAAGGGATTTCCCGTCGCCTGAGCGCGCAGGCCCGCAAACAGGTCATTAATCCAGCTCGCCGGGTGCGGGCTGCACCAAGGGGAATCCATGGAAAACCGCTGGGGACGCGCCTGTGTGCGTGCGCTGGAAATCGTCATCGTCGCCTGCCTGGCGGTGATGGCGGTGCTGGTATTTGGCAACGTGGTGCTGCGCTACGCGTTCGATTCGGGCATTGCGGTGTCCGAAGAGCTCTCGCGCCTGCTGTTCGTGTGGCTGATTTTTCTGGGCGCCATCCTGGCGTCGGTACAGCGCGCGCACATCGGTTTTGACGCACTGGTCGAGCGCCTGCCGCTGGCCGGCCGCAAATTCCTGGTGCTGCTGACGGGCGGCCTGATGCTCTGGGCTTGTGGCATGTTCCTGGTGGGCGGCTGGAAGCAGACCGAAATCAACCTGGGCAACAGCTACCCGGTGCTTGGCATCTCCTACGGCTGGCTGTACGGCGTGGCCCTGGTGTTTGGCGTGGGCATGGCGCTGGCCATCGTGGGCAACGTCTGGCAGACGCTGCATTCGGCCCAGGCGCAGCAGCTCACCAAAGACCTGGGCGACCGCATCCTGGAGAAGATGCCGGACGTCGCCGCAGGCGACAAGAGCGAGGGGACGCGATGACCGCCGCCCTCTTTTTGATCGTCTTGCTGGCGCTGATCGCGCTGGGCATGCCGATTGCGTTCGCGCTGCTGTTCTCGGGCGTGGCCATCATGCTGCAGATGGGCCAGTTCGATTCGCAGGTGGTGGTGCAGAACGCCATCGGCGGGGCCGACAACTTCGTGCTCATGGCCGTGCCCTTCTTCATCCTGGCGGGCGAATTCATGAACGCCGGCGGCCTGTCCAAGCGCATCGTCGAGATGGCCGGGGCCTTTGTCGGCCACCTGCGCGGCGGTCTGGGCTACGTGGCCATTTTTGCCGCCATCCTGCTGGCCAGCCTGTCGGGCTCGGCCGTGGCCGACACGGCGGCGCTGGCCGCCATCCTGGTGCCCATGATGCGCCAGGCCGGCTACGACCCGGAGCGCGCCTGTGGTCTGATGGCGGCGGGCGGCATCATCGCGCCGGTCATTCCGCCGTCCATCGGCTTCCTGCTGTTCGGCGTCGTCGCCAACATCTCGATCACGCGCCTGTTCCTGGCCGGCATCATGCCCGGCGTGATGATGGGCGGCTCGCTGGTGCTGGCCTGGTGGCTGGTCGCGCGCCGCGCCAGCGTGCAGGTGGCGCCGCGCATGCCCTGGCCCGAGCGCATGGCGCTGCTCGGCAAGGGTGTCTGGGCGCTGATGCTGCCGGTAATCATCATCGGCGGCCTCAAGTTCGGCATCTTCACGCCCACCGAGGCGGCGGTGGTGGCCGCGATGTACGCGCTGTTCGTCGGCGCCGCCATCTACCGCGAACTCACGCTGGCAGCCATCTACCACTGCTTCCTGGTGACGGCGCGCACCACGGCCGTGGTGCTGCTGCTGGCGGCGCTGGCCATGGTGGCGTCCTACATGATCACCATTGCCGACATCCCCGGCCAGGTGGGCGGCTGGCTGGGCGTGCTGGGCGACAGCCCCAAGCTGATGACGGCGGCCATGATGCTGGTCGTGTTCCTGGCGGGCATGGTGCTCGACTTCATCCCCATCGTGCTCATCTTCACGCCGGTGTTCCTGCCCATCATCGAGCAGGCGGGGATCGACCCAATCTACTTTGGCGTCATCTTCATCATCAATTGCTCGCTGGGCATGATCACGCCGCCTGTGGGCGTGGTGCTCAACGTGGTCAGCTCCATTGGCAAGATCTCGCTGGCCCAGGCGGCGCGCGGCGTGCTGCCATTCCTGGCCGCCGAGCTGCTCGTGCTGGTGGCGCTGGTGCTGTTTCCCAAGCTCGTCACCGTGCCGGCCAGCTGGTGGCATTGATCGCCTTTCCCTTCCCTTTTTCAACCCAGGAGACAAACCCATGAAAGCTCTTTCCAAACTGATGGCCCTGGCGCTTGCCAGCAGTTTCGCTGTGGCGGTTCCGTTGACGGCCGTAGCCCAGGTGACGGCGAAATTTGCTGTCACGTTGCCCGAGAAGTCGCACCAGGGGCAGGGCGTTGCCAAATTCATCGAACTGGTGGATGCCAAGAGCGGCGGCAAGATCAAGATCAAGGGCTTCTACGCCGGGGCACTGGGCAACGACGTGCAGGTCACGTCCGCGCTGCAGGGCGGCACCATCGAATTCACCGTACCGCAGACGACGACGCTCACCGGCATGGTCAAGGAATACGAGATTCTTGATTTTCCCTTCCTGTTCTCCACCACGCAGCAGGCCGAAAAGGTGCTTGACGGCCCAGTAGGCGACAAGCTGCTGGCCCTGCTCCCAGAAAAGGGTTTGGTAGGTCTGGCGTACTGGGAAAACGGTTTCTTCAACGCCACCAACAGCAAGCACCCGATCAACAAGGTGGAAGACTTTGAAGGCCTGAAATTCCGCGCCGTGCAGGCCAAGATTTCGCAGGAAACCGTCAAGGCGCTGGGCGCCAACCCGGTACCGCTGGCCGTGCCGGAGCTCTATACCGCGCTGGAGACCCGCACTGTCGATGGCCAGGGCACGCCCACGGCCGTGATTGCTGCGCTCAAGCTCAACGAAGTGCAGAAGTACCTCTCGCTGACCCGCCACAGCTACGGCGCGTTCATTCCACTGGTGTCCAAGAAGTTCTGGGACAAGCTCTCCGAAGGTGACCGCAAGATTTTGAAAGACTCCGCCATCGAGGCACGCGCCTTCCAGCGTGGTGTGGCGCGCGCCCAGGAGAAGTCTGCCCAGGCTGCGATGGCTGCCAAGGGCCTGATCGTCAATGACGTCACCGATGCCGAACACGCTCGCATGCGCGAGAAGGTCCAGCCGGTGTGGAAGATGTTCATCCCCAGCGTGGGCGAAGGTCTGTACAAGGAAGTGACGGACCAGTTGGCCAAATAAGGCGCTGCACCACCGCACCTTTGCCCTGCGCGGGCGGGGTGCCTCTCCGGCGGCCGCGCTCTTTTGCGCCGGCCGGACCGTTTTCTCAAGGATTGCCCCATGAAACTCGCCACACTCAAAGCTGGCGGCCGCGACGGTACGCTCGTCGTCGTGCGCCGCGACCTCTCGCAATGTGTTGCCGTGCCGCAGATTGCGCGCACGCTGCAAGCCGCGCTGGACGATTGGGAGCGCTGCGCGCCGCTGCTGCAGGCCGTGTCGGACGCCCTTAACGCCGGCACCGCGCAAGGCGCAACGGCCTTCGACGCCACAGCCTGCCACTCACCCCTGCCGCGCGCCTACCAATGGGCCGACGGCTCGGCCTACCTCAACCATGTCGAGCTGGTGCGCAAGGCGCGCGGCAGTGAGGTGCCGGCCTCGTTCTGGACCGATCCGCTGATGTACCAGGGTGGGTCAGATTCCTTCGTCGGCCCGCGAGACCCCATTGATGCGATCAGCGAAGACTGGGGCATTGACCTGGAAGCCGAGGTGGCCGTGGTCACCGGCGACGTGGCGATGGGCTCTGGCGTGGAGCGCTGCGCGCAGGCCATTCGCCTGGTCATGCTGGTGAACGATGTCTCGCTTCGCAACCTGATTCCTGGCGAGCTCGCCAAGGGTTTCGGCTTCTTCCAGGCCAAGCCGGCGAGCGCGTTTTCCCCCGTGGCCGTGACGCCCGACGAGCTCGGCGCAGCCTGGCATGGCAGCAAACTGAAAGGCCAGTTGCGCGTGCAGATCAACGGCCAGCCCTTTGGCGAGCCCGACGCGGGCGAGGACATGGCGTTCAGCTTCGCGCAGCTCATGGCCCATGCGGCCAAGACGCGCGCGCTCTGCGCCGGCTCCATCATCGGCTCGGGCACGGTGTCGAACAAGCAGGGCAGCCTGCATGGTTCCAGCGTCGCCAACGGCGGCGTGGGCTACTGCTGCCTGGCCGAAGTGCGCATGTACGAAACCATTGAAGGCGGCAAGCCAGCAACCGAGTTCCTGCACTTTGGTGACCGTGTGCGCATCGAAATGCTGGATGCCCAGGGCGCGAGCATCTTTGGCGCCATCGACCAGACCGTGCGCCAGATCGCTGCGGCGGGCTAAGGGAGCAGCAGCAAAATGCTCACGCTCTACAGCTATTTCCGCAGCTCGGCGTCGTACCGCCTGCGCATTGCCCTGGCGCTCAAGGGACTGGCCCACGAAACCGTGGCGGTGCACCTATTGAAGGGCGGCGGCGAGCAGCACCAGCCGGCCTTCCGTGCCGTCAACCCTGCCGGCCTGGTACCGGTGCTGGAGGATGGAGGCGCCGTACTGACGCAGTCCCTCGCCATCATGGAGTACCTGGACGAGGCCTACCCGGAGTTGCCCCTGCTGCCGAAAGATCTGCTGGGCCGCGCCCGGGTCCGTGCGCTGGCACTCACCATCGCCTGCGATGTGCATCCGCTGGGCAATCTGCGTGTGCTCAACTACGTGGGCGATACCCTGGGAGCAGGCGAAGAAGGGCGCAAGGCCTGGGCCAGCCACTGGATTGCACTCGGGTTCGAGGCGTTCGAGGAAATGCTCAGCCGCCCCGGCGCGCCCACCGGCCTGTTCTGCCACGGTGACACCCCAGGCATGGCCGACTGCTGCCTGGTGCCGCAGGTGTTCAACGCGCGCCGTTTTGGTCTGGACCTGGCGCCGTATCCCACGGTGAAACGCATCACCGAGTACTGCGAAGCGCTGGCACCTTTTGTAATGGCACACCCAGCGAACCAGGCAGACGCAAGCTAGGGCGATGCTGAATAAGTGACCGCGATGGCGCGCGCCGTGCATCGGGATGGGATGCAAGGCGCAAACCGCAGCCATAGCCGCAGCTATGGCGAGGATTTGCAACGCCGCAGACCGCCCGAAGCACGGATGCGCGGCGCGTGAGGGACTTGTTCAGCATTGCCCTAACCGCGCGCAGCGCGCAGCTCCTGCACCATGCCGTGCACGATGCAGAACTGCGCTGCGTAGTAGGTGGCCAGCACCCACAACAGTGCCAGCGGCACCGGCTGGACAAAGCGGTCCACGGCCAGTACTGAGTCGCTCAGCATGAAGATGCAGGCCCCCAGCGCCACGGTGCGGGAGGCCTGGGT
>JAGNYI010000101.1 GCA_017985015.1 Giesbergeria sp.
TTTCGTTCTTCAAATCCACCGGACGCTCGCAGCCGGGGCAGACGCTTTTGGCCAGGCGCGCCAGCGCCACGTCGTAGCTCAATTCCTTGCGCCGCTCCTGGTCGGGCAGGGCTTCGGCCAGTTTTTGCCGTTCCAGGTAGCGGTTGAGGGCCAGGATGGCGTAGCGTCCCACCAGCGCGGTTACCGCAATGCCCACCACGTAGCGCACATAGCCGCCATAGCTCGGCAGGTAGGGCACGAGCTCGACAAAGAAGGCGAACAGCGCGAAGAAGATGAAGCCCCAGACGAAAGGCCAGTAAGTGCCCTTGCGCTTTTTGACGAACAGCCAGCCGGCGATGGCAAGCAGCGGCAGGGTCAGCGCCAGGCGGTAGAGGAACACACGCATTTCCACGCGCCGCATTTCCTCATTGAGCTTGGCGCGGGCCGCGGTCTCCATGCTGTCGAGCTGCTTTTGCGTTTGCGCTGCCGCCTGCCGCGCGTCCAATGCCGCTTGCTGCTGCGCCTCGACGGCGCGCTGCTGGGCCTGCTCGGCACGCTGCTGCGCGTCGAGCGCGCGGGTGCGTGCGATGACTTCGGGGTCTTGCTCGGAGCGCTGGGTCACGCTGCGGGTCGCCAGCCAGTTGTTGAAGCTCTCGCGCTGGGCGCGCGTTTCGCTGCGCGCCTTGCTGCGCTGGAGCTGCGCCTGGGCCAGGGCGCTGTCGGCGGCCTCGGCCGCACTGCGCTCGCCGCGCCCCTGCTCGCGCAGCCGCTGGGCCGCGGGCTGGTTCAGAAAGTTGTCGAGTTCCAGCGGTGCCTCCACCTTGGGCAGGTCGCCAACGATGGTGCCGCCCAGGCCGATCAGGAAGCTGGCAAATACCAGCGCCACCAGCCACAGGCCACGGCGAAACCATTTTTCGGACAGGCGCAGGGATTTGCTCATTTCGTTTTCCTGATGGGGGTTACTATGCTTTTAATAGCTGTCAGCGCAATCACTGTATGCGCTAGAGGCCATTTTCTTCTATTTTTTCTCGTATTTGTATCCGATCCGCCCCAGCGGCGGCCCCTACGCCTGTGCGACAGGCGGGCAGCGCGCCGTCTTTCACAATGCCGCCATCGCACTCAGAGGTACTTTCCATGGCCAAAGCTTTTGATCTTGTCGTTCACGGCGCCACCGGTTTTACCGGCCGGCTGGTGGTGGAGTATCTGCTCCAGCGCTACCCGGCGGGCAGCGGTCTGCGCTGGGCCATGGGCGGGCGCAGTGCAGAGAAACTCGCCTCGGTGCGCGAGGCCATCGGCGCGCCAGCCGATACGCCCCTGGTGCTGACCGACAGCAGCGACCCCGCCAGCCTGCAGGCGCTGATGGCACAGACCCGGCTGGTGCTGACCACGGTAGGGCCCTACCAGCTCTATGGCAGCGAACTCGTGGCGGCCTGCGCGGCTGAAGGCGTGGACTATGTCGACCTGTGCGGCGAGCCGGCCTGGATGCGCCAGATGATCGACGCGCACGAAGCCACGGCAAAGGCCAGCGGCGCGCGCATCGTGTTCTCTTGCGGTTTTGATTCCATACCGTTCGACATGGGCGTGTGGATGCTGCAAAACGAGATGCGCTCGCGCTTTGGCCACCCCGCCAGCCGCGTGCGCGGACGCGTGCGCAAGATGAAGGGCACATTCTCAGGCGGCACTGCGGCCAGCCTGAAGGCCACCATGGCAGCAGCCGCCGCAGACCCCGGCGTGCTGGACCTGCTGCGCAACCCCTTCTCGCTCACCCCCGGCTTCGAGGGCCCACGCCAGCCCTCGGGCAACAAGCCCATGGTGGACGAGGCACTGGGCCTGTGGGTGGCGCCGTTCGTGATGGCCGCCATCAACACGCGCAACGTCCACCGCTCCAACTTTTTGATGGGGCACCGCTACGGTGCTGATTTTGTCTACGATGAAATGCTGGTGACCGGCGCGGGCGAGAGGGGCGAAGCAATGGCCAACGCAGTGGCGGCCGACAAGTCACTTGGCTCCGACAGCGGCCCCAAGCCGGGGGAAGGCCCGTCGCGCGAGGAGCGCGAGGCGGGGTTTTATGACGTGCTGTTCCTGGGGGTGGGCGCCGAGGGCCACCCACTGCGCGTGGCGGTCCAGGGCGACCGTGATCCGGGCTACGGCTCGACCTCCAAGATGATTGCCGAGGCGGCCGTGTGCCTGCTGCAGGACGCCACCAGCACACCGGGCGGCATCTGGACCCCGGCCCCTGCGCTGGGGCAAGCGCTGATCGACCGGCTGCAGGCGAATGCCGGGCTGACGTTTTCGGTGGAGGCGGAGCCCTACTGATGCGCGGACGGCGCGCGCCGCTTCAGCGGCTGTCGCGCTTGCCCTGGGAGCGGCGGACGTTGGCGCTGACATGGCCCTGGATCGCAATGTTGCCTGGCATGGCGCGCACCGGGTTGCCCCGCTGGGCGGCCGCCACCATGTCGAGCGGCGCATTGACGTCGGGCGCGCGGGCTTTGCCGCCATAGGTCGGCGCACGCTCGGAGGGCGCTTTGAGCGAGCGCGGTGTCGGGTCTTTTCCAGTGAGATGGTCGATATGCGGAGCATCGGAGTGTGCCTGCTGCAGACTGGCGACGGCGCTGAGTGCAGGTTCGGGCGCTTTCGGTTTGCGCGGATTGGCGGGGGCCTTGGCAGTTTTGGCCGGGACTTTCGCGGTGGGCGTCATGCCAGCCTTCGCCACGTTCTTGCGCGGCGCCGACCTGGCGCGCGCTGGTGCGATTGCCGAGGACTGTTCACGCGCCTCGCGATCCGCCAACAGATGGCTGCGCGCTTCAAAGCGTTCGAGCATCTCCTGCATGATTTCGGCCTTGCGCTGGGTACGGGCATTGGCGTCGTGGGCCGATTGCGCGCCGCCGTTGGCTTTGCCTCGCAGCGCCAGGGTCTGGCGGCGGTAGAGGTCGCGGTACTTATCGCGCAAGGTGCGGCATCGATTCTCCTTGCCCGCCAGTTGCTTGGCTGAAAACTGCTTGATCGGGTCCGCGCGGCTGTGGTCGAACAATTCGAGTTCGGCGGCCGTCAATAGCGGCTTGGCCTGGGTGATGCTGGTGGCCATCTTGGTCTCCTCCTTGGACAATGGAGCGTGCAGGGATGCGCGCCATCGTCCATGGTGATGCCAAGGGCTCGCAAGCCCGTGTCGGACAGGCGCGCGTTTGCGTGCAACCCGATACCCGCCTACACACAACTTCACTCGCGCCCTACAGCCATTTGACAAACGGGCCGCATCATGGCGATATTGGCTTCCCGTAAGCCGTATCCCAGGAGAACATTGATGCATCGTCCTCTCGCCATCGCCGCTGCTGCAGCCGCACTTGCCCTCGCCAGTCTGGCGCCGGCGCAGGCTGCGACGCAGGGCACCGTGATCATTCAGTCCGGCCCCACGATCGAATACCGCAACCTGCCATCGCCACCGCCGCCTCGCATGGTTGCACGGCCCGGAATGCGCCATGGCCAGGTGTGGGTGGACGGCCATTGGGAATGGCGCGGCACGCGCTATCTTTGGGTAGACGGCTATTGGACCAAGGCACGTGCCGGCTACATGTACCGCCAGCCGAATTGGGTGCAACGCGACGGCGACTGGCGCTTTGAGCGCGGTGGCTGGGACCAGAGGCGCGGCCCAGGCATGCGCGACAGCGACCACGACGGCATCCGCAATCGCAACGACCGCGACATGGACGGCGACGGCCTGCGCAACGACCGGGACCGTGACCGCGATGGCGACGGCGTGCGCAACGGCAGAGACCGGCATCCCAACGACCAGCGCCGAAACTAAGCCCCGCACGCGTCGCTGTACGCAAGCGCCCCAGCCCCTCGCGGTTGGGGCGCTTTTTCGTTACAGCTCGGCGAGAAACACCGTCA
>JAGNYI010000055.1 GCA_017985015.1 Giesbergeria sp.
GCACGGCATGCAGTCGGGTATAGGACATGGCATAGACGCACGCGGTGCGCTCCGCGTGGAAATCGACGGTCTCATGACATCCGTCTACAGCGACACGGTGTCGGTGCGCCCCCAAAAAGGGTGACGCGTGGTCGCAGGCTCCCTAACGCTCTGCGTTGCTGGCCTCAATGCCCCAGCGCGCCAACGCCGCGTCGTCGCTGACCCGCGCGTCCACCCAGCGTGCGCCTTGCGGCGTGGTTTCCTTCTTCCAGAACGGCGCCTGGGTTTTGAGGTAGTCCATCAAAAATTCGCAGGCCTGAAAACTCTGACCCCGGTGCGCAGAACTCACGGCCACCAGAACGATCTGGTCCAGCGGCGCAAGGACGCCAACGCGGTGGATCACCCGCGCGCCATAGATGTCGAAGCGCGCAAACGCCTCCTGCACCATGGCCTCGATGGAGCGCTCGGTCATGCCGGGGTAGTGCTCCAGCTCCATCGCTGCCACGCCATGCTGCGGCCCATTGCGGTCGCGCACCGTGCCAACGAAGCTGCACACCGCGCCCACGCGGCCATCGTGCTTGCGCAGCGCGGCGACCTCGGCACTCAGATCAAAGTCCTCGCTCTGGATGGTGATGTGGATGGGGTTCATGGCGGGGCGGCGGGTCGATCAAGGCGAGCGGTGCAGGCGGGGCGCGGCCATCAGCGCTCGGGCGTCTTCCACCTGGCCAGCAAAATGGCGCAGTGCCGGCGTAGCGGGCAAGCCGGCAAGCAAGGCCTGCAGCCGCACAATGTCGCCCGACGTGGGCGCCACTTGCGTCTGCGCCAGGGCCGCAGGCAGATTGCCGGCCTTCACCAGCGCCAGCACCTTGAGCGCCCAGGCGTTCTTGTCACGCGTTGCCATAAGCCCGTCCTGCAGAATTAATGTGTAGCATTGCCCGCCACTGTAACGGCATCCCCATGGCAACCCAGACAATCGACATCCCCGGCTACAAGCTCTTTCCCTCACCGCGCAACCGCCACCGCGACGTGTTTGACGTGCAGGTGTTTGTGCCCTACCCGTACGCACTCATCGTCCTGGATGATTTTCATTTTGCAGGCAAGGCGACGCTGTTTGCGGCCTGCCGCGCCAGCGACGGCAAGATGGGGCAACTGGTGAGCTTCGAGCAGGCAGCAGACCGGGAAAAGTTCGAGCGGCTTTTCACGCCCGACTGACGCCAAGACACTGCCCATGCAGGAACACGACAACCAGATCCTCGTCCCACCGAGCTTCATCGCGCTCTACGCCGACGCGCGTGGCCGGCTGCGCGAGAGCGCCGACGCGGTGCGCCAACGCTACGAATTGTGCGAAGACCTGGCGAACCACCTCGTGGAGCACGCCCAGACGCTGTACCACGTGCAAGCGCCTTCGGAGGCCGAAGTGCTGCGCCGCATTTACGCCGGCCTGTCGGACCGCGAATCCGGCTTCACCGCAGCAGAAGGCACGTGGGTGCTCGTCCGCCTGGCCGAACTGCTGGCCTGGCCCTGCCCGGCACTGGCCAAAGCGGGCGACACGCCGCCGGAGCACGCCGGGTGAGCCAGGGGCGCAGCGCCCACGCATGGGAGCGGGCCGGCCCGCTCCCGTCGCGCCAGGGCGTGCTGTGGGCGCTCGTCTGGGCGCTGCTGCTGGCCCCTGCCCTGGGGCGCTGGCACGAGACGCTGCACGGCGCCGGCAGCAGGCATGCGCAGCCAGGGCGAACGGCTGCCTGGGCGCAAGGCGCAAATGCCCAGCCCACCGTGGCCGCGCCGAAGGAAAGCAGCTTTCTTGAAAGCCTGTTCTCGGGCCACACCCGGTCGGACTGCCTGCTGCTCGACCAGGCCACACTGGCCTACGCCCTGCCGAGCACGGGCCTGGTATTGCCTGCGGCAGCGCCGCAGGCCTGCGCCCTGCCCGCCCCGCCCGAGCGCGTGGCACGCTGGCACGTGGCGCTGTTCCATGCACGCGGCCCGCCCGCGCCGCAGCGCGCCTGACAAGGCGCACTTCAAACTCCTTTATTGATAGCTTCAAACGCTTGCGCAGCAAGCGCTAGAGGCCAATTTCACCCAATTTCTGCGGCCCTGCGCCGCCGACGTGCCCGCACGCCTGTGGGCGCGTGCGGCGTGGCCGCGGGCATTTTTGTCGGATCTTTTCATGTCTTATTTACATACCGCGCATTTTCATTTCACGCTCCGTCCCCTGGCGCTCGCCGCCTGGTTCGGCGCCGCCACCGCCGGCCACGCCGCCGATGCGCCAGCGGCCGAGGCCAGCCTGCCGCCCGTCACCGTCTCGGCCAGCGGCCTGCAACTGGGCGCCAATGAGATGACCACGCCCGTCACCGTGCTCGAAGGCGATGAACTCGTGCGCCGCCGCGAGGCCACGTTGGGCGAAACGCTGAACAGCGAGCCCGGCATCACCAGCAGCCACTTCGGCGCCGGTGCCAGCCGCCCCATCATTCGCGGCATGGACGGCCCGCGCGTCAAGGTGATGAGCGACGGCGCCGAGTTGCACGACGCCTCCACCATCAGCCCCGATCACGCCGTGGTGTCCGAGCCCCTGCTCGCCACGCAGATCGAAGTGCTGCGCGGCCCATCCGCCTTGGTCTATGGCAACGGCGCCGTGGGCGGGGTCGTCAACGTGCTTGACGGCAAGATCCCCACGGCCGTCCCGCAAAAGGGCTACGAGGGCAGTGCCGAACTGCGCGCGAACTCCGGCGCCAGTGAAAAGGCAGGCGCCTTCTCGCTGACTGGCGGCACCGGCAACCTGGCGGTGCACGTGGAAGGCGTGGCGCGCGACGCGGGCGACTATCGCGTGGGCAAAGGCTGGGCGCCCGAGGCCGAACCCACCCGCAAGGTGCTGGGCAGCTTCAACCGCACCGACACCGGCAGCGTGGGCCTGTCGTGGGTGGGCGACCAGGGCTACCTGGGCGCAGCCTACACCCGCCAGACAGCCAAATACGGCCTGCCCGGCCACAACCACAGCTTTGACGGCTGCCACACCCACGGCGACCACCTGCACTGCGGCGCCCATGCCGATGACGAAGCAGGCGGCCATGACCACGACCACGACGCGGCAGCGGGCGACGTGCCCGTGGTTCAACTCGCCAGCAAACGCTTCGACATCCGGGGCGAGCTGCGCGACCCGTTCACCGGTTTTTCGGCCCTGCGCCTGCGCGCGGGTGTCACCGACTACGTGCACGACGAAGTCGAAGACGGTGCCATCAGCACCACCTTCAAGAACAAGGCCTACGACACCCGCATCGAGCTACAACACGAGCCGCTTGCCGGCTTCAAGGGGGTGGTTGGATTGCAAACCTCGCAACGCAAGTTCAGCGCCGAAGGCGAAGAGGCTTACGTGCAGCCCACCATCACCCGCAAGCTGGGCTTCTTCGCGCTGGAGGAATACCGCCTGGGCGACTGGCGCTTCGAAGCCACCCTGCGCCACGACCGCCAGACGGCCGAGGCCATAGCCTCAGGTTCGGCAAGCGGCATCGAACGCAGCCACAACGGCACCTCCGCTTCGCTGGGCGCGGTGTGGAAGTTCACGCCGGGCTACCAGGTGGGCACCTCCTTCACCCGCGCCAGCCGCGCGCCGTCGGCCGAAGAGCTGTATGCCCAGGGCCTGCACATGGCCACCAGCACGTATGAACGCGGCAACGCCGACCTGAAGTCCGAGATCTCGCAGAACATCGACGCGAGCCTGAAGAAAACCAGCGGCGACACCACCTTTGGCGTGAGCGTCTTCCGCAACCGCATCAGCAACTACATATACGGCCGCACGCTCGATGAAGTCGGTGGCCTGCAACTGCTGCAATACAGCCAGCAGGATGCCACCTTCACCGGCATCGAAGGCCAGGTGCGCCAGCGCCTGAACCGCCACCTGGGCATCACCCTGTTCGGCGACACCGTGCGCGCCAAGCTCAATGGCGGCAACGGCCTGCTGCCCCGCATTCCCGCCACCCGCGCGGGTGTACGGCTGGACGCCAACTGGCAAGCCTGGGAAGGCCAGGTCGAATGGGTGCAAGTGGCCCGCCAGACCCGCGTGGCCGAATTCGAAACCGCCACGCCCGGCTACGGCATGCTGAACCTGGGGGTGAGCTACAACGGCCAGTTCAGCAGCGGCACGCCATGGCAGGTGTATCTGAAGGCGAACAACCTGACGGACCGGCTGGCCTACGCACACACCTCGTTCATCAAGAACGCTGCGCCGCTGATGGGGCGGAATGTAGCGGTGGGGGTGAAGGTGGCGTTTTGAGGGGTGATGCCGTCGTGATGTGAGCGAGCCGGCGCCGTGCCCGGCGCGCAAAAAAACCGGCTCCTCGGAGCCGGTTTTTCACGGGGTTACCGGGTTCAGTAACGGCCGCCGCCGTAGCCACCTGTGCCATAGCCAACGTCCGAGCGCTTGGCTGCACCGTAGCCGGCCGCGCTGTAGGCACCGGCACCGCTGCTGGCTTCGCGGGGGCGGGCCAGGTTCACGACGATCGAGCGGCCATCGACGGACATGCCGTTCAACGCGCTGATGGCGGCCTGGGCGACTTCGGCGGAAGCCATTTCGACAAAGCCGAAGCCTTTGGAGCGGCCGGTTTCGCGGTCCATCATGACCTTGGCCGAGGAGACGTTGCCGAACTCGGCAAAGTTGCTTTCCAGGCTGGAATCGGTCACGGAATAGGGCAGGTTGCCCACGTAGATTTTGCTGCTCATGGAAGAGCCTCTCTGAAAAATGGCGCGCAACGAATAGCGCACCGTTGGGGTACGGGCGTACGGATCGGGAGTCCGCAGCAACGGAAATGGGTGGATGGGACCTGCGCTGGGCAGATCAGGTCATCAGCACGTCGGGGGGCGCGGCATGCTCGTTTGCAGCCAGCCCTGGGTGACGGCAAAGAGCCGGGCGGCTTCGCGCGAGGCGAAGGCTTTGTCAAAACGGAACACGCGGCAGTAGCTGCCGTTGCCCTGGGAACGATGGACCGAGAATGAGGCGCGAAAGCGTCCGCAGTCGGTCGGGTGTGTCGCGGGCGAAACGACGTACTTGCCCATGGAAATGGCGGTCTGTGAAATCTGGAACATTCGGGATCGCAGGTTTGGATTTCCACCTGCGTGAGCATCAAGGGACTCGGTTGGCTGCAGCTCTACAGACCAACCGCGCGACAAAGGTCGCAAAGGGCAACCTGCATGGGGAGGCTGTTGCCTCCGAGCAGGCGTTGCGGTGACCGTACGCATCAAGCGTTCGTGACTGCAACGGCGCGTATTATAACAAAATAAGAATTTAAATTTTATTTAATATTCATTTTTCTTTTAAAGCAGGTTTGGCTCCCTTTTAAGTGAGTCGGTGAGTCGGTCCAGGCATGCCATGGGGTTCCCGTTGTACGTGTGCCCGTTTGGGCCGAACATCGACCCAGTGGCCTTCGCATCGCGAGGCCGCAGTTCCGTGGATAAACTCACGCCCCCATGACAGCACCACCCCTCGGCAGGCGCTTGACCGCTATCCAGCGCCCGCTGACGCACCTGCTCATCGCCACCCATCGCCGCCTGCGGCAGCGCCCCGCCCGGCACCGCGCCGGCCGCGCCCGACACTGCGGCAGCCACCACCCCCGCGCCGCCCATCAAGATCGGCATCGCCCTCGGCGGCGGCACGGGGCTCACGACGCCGCTATCCACATAGTGGCGTGCCGAGGCGCTGCACCTGGCGCAGCACAAGGCGGCCGGGACGCAGCACCCGGCAAACCACTCGCCTGTGCGCAAGCTCGCGGGCATGGCCGGGCTGGACGATTCCTGTGCCCTGCCCTGACCGGTCGCGGACAATTTCAGGCCTGCAGGCTGAAGCCCCCCTTGGGTTTGAACACGCCGCAGCCGATCACCCGCTCGCTGCCGAGCGGCAGGATGTACGAGGTTTTTTCGTCCACCGCGCCCGTCACCGGGTTGACCACCTCGTAGTCGACCCAGCCACCGCCGCGCTGGGCCGCTGCGAAGAACTCGCGCAGCACGAAATCGCCGTCCAGCCCGCGCACGTCGAAGACCGATTTGCCGACGTTGCCCGGCGTGGAGCCGAACACCTGGTAGGTGCCGCTGCGGTCGAAGACGAAGATGTACTGGTCGCGGTCCCGGAAAGCGCCCGACGGGTCGTGGAACTGCACGGCCGCCTGCGCCAGGCCGGCCTGCTCGACCAGCGCCGCCGCGCGGGCCACCAGGGCGTAGGCCTCGTCGGCCGTGCCGCGCCGCAGGCGGATGCCGGCGACGGAGGCACTCAGGTTCGATGAGCGATCCGCCAGGCCCATGGTGGCATGCAACGCCTCTTCGACCATGCTGCCGTTGCGCTGCGTGATCTGGTCGAGCTCGCGCACCGCCTGCGCCACCTCGCTCAGCGAGCTGCTTTGCGCGGCGCTCGCATCGCTGATGGCCGCGAGGCCGTCGGCCACCTCACCGACGCCGTGGACGACGGTCTGCAGATGCGCGCGCACGGCATCGGTGCGCGCCACGCCAGCCTCTACCTGGCTGCCCGAGCGCGCAATGAGTTCGCGGATCTCGCGCGCCGAGGTGGCGCTGCGCTGCGCCAGCGTACGCACCTCGCTGGCGACCACAGCAAAGCCGCGTCCGGCTTCGCCCGCGCGCGCCGCTTCCACGGCGGCGTTGAGCGCCAGGATGTTGGTCTGGAAGGCGATGCCGTCGATCACGCCGACGATCTCGCCCATGCGGCGCGAACCCGTGGCGATCTCGCCGATGGCCGCGACGGCCGCTTCCATGGCGCCCGCGCCGGCATGCGCTTCCTCGCGCACGCGGCGGGTCAGCGCGTCCACGCCCCGAGCGCGCTGCGCCGTGCCCTGCACCGATTCGCTGAGCGCTGCGATGCTGGCGCTCGCCTGTTCCAGGCTGGCGGCCTGGGCTTCGGTGCGCTGGGACAACTCCTGCATGTTGGCCGTCAGCCCGGCGCCTGCCTGGGCGACGTACAGCGCCTGGTTGCGCACCGTTCCCACCAGGCCGGAAAAATTCTCGTTCATGGATTCGAGTTGCGCACCAGCCTGCGCCAGCGCATCGCTGCCCGGCACCACCACGCTGTGCGACAGATCGCCGCGCGCGTTGTTGCGGGCCACCTGGCCGAGGGCGGCCACGGCTACGAGCAGCTGGCGCGCAAACACCGCCAGCAGCCAGGCCGACAGCGCCCAGGCGAGCAGCGCCGGCACGGCGCGCCCGGGCGTTCCCGCCAGCTCGGGCCAGGCCGCCCAGAGCAACGCGGCCGGCGCGGCGAGCAGGAGCGCCAGCGCCAGGAGCGCCAGCCGCGCCCCGAGCGGCGCACGGCCGAGCAGCCGTGCGGGGGCAGAGAACAAGCTTTTCAAGGGCGGCATAGCGATCTCCCGTGGTACCGACACCGGCACAGCTGTGCCGCAGGGTGCCCCAGACCAGTGGGGCGCACAAGGCTAGCGCAAGCGCAGCCGCGCCGCCACCCGGCGCAGCGTGATCTTTATTTGATGCAGCGGATGGATTTTTCAGCCGCCGGTCACGGGCGGGAAGAAGGCGACTTCGTCGCCCTCGCTCAGCCCGGCGTGCTCGTGCGCAAGCATCTGGTTGAGTGCCATGCGCACCGCACGGCCAGGGGCGAGCGCCTCGGCGAGCGCCCCGCCGCGCGCCAGCAGCTCAGCACGCAGTTCGGCGATGGTGCCGGCTTCGGTGTTCAGCAATTCGCTGGCGGTGCCGGCCGCCTCGCGGATGGAGGCAAAGTAGCGAACCGTGATGTTCATGACAGCAGCTCCGCGAAGGAAATAAAGCGCACCGTGTCGCCCACTGCAATGGTATGGCCGGCCGGGTTGTCCACCACCCCATCGCCCCAGACGGCCGAGGTGAGCACGCCCGAGCTCTGGTTCCCAAACAGGTCCAGTCCACCGGCTTGGTTGTGGCGTACCCGCAAGAATTCACGCCGTTTATCGGCCTTTGCGCAGGTGAAGTCTGCGCGAGCAGCTATTGTTTTGGGAGCAACGTCGGCCACGCCTTGCAACCGCAGCAAAAACGGCCGCACCAGCACCGCAAAGGTAAGAAAGCTCGACACCGGGTTGCCAGGCAGCCCCATGAAGTGCGCGTTGCCGATGCGCCCATAGGCGAACGGTTTGCCGGGTTTCATGGCGATCTGCCACAGGTCCAGGCGCCCGAGCGCCTCGACGGCGGGCTTGATGTGGTCTTCTTCGCCCACCGAAACACCGCCGCTGGTCAAAATCAGGTCGTGCGCCTCTGCTGCCTTGTGCAGCGCGGCAATGGTGGCATCCCGCTGGTCGGGCACGATGCCGAAGTCGCTGACCTCGCAGCCCAGGCGCTGCAGCATGGCGCGCAGAAAGAAGCGGTTGCTGTTGTAGATGGCGCCGGGTTTCATGTCGCGCGGCGCCACTTCGCCTGGCATGACCAGTTCGTCGCCAGTGGAAAACAGCGCCACGCGCGGGCGGCGCGCCACCTGCAGGTGCGCCAGTCCAATGCTGGCTGCCAAGCCAAGTTCAGCGGGTGTGAGACGTGTGCCAGCGGCCAGCACCTCGCTGCCCAGGGTGATGTCTTCGCCAGCGCGGCGAATCCATTGGCCGGGGCGGGGCACGGCGTTGATGCGTACGGCGCCACCTTCGAGCGCAATGCAGTCCTCCTGCATGGCGATGGCGTCAGCCCCTGCGGGCACGGGCGCGCCGGTGAAGATGCGCGCTGCGCTGCCGGGCGCGAGCGGCGCCCCCGCACTGCCGGCCGCAATGCGCTGCGAGACCGGCAGCTCGGCGCCGGCCTGCGGCACATCGGCGCAGCGCAGGGCGTAGCCGTCCATGGCGCTGTTGTCCTGGGGCGGCACCTGCAGCGGCGAGATCGCGCCCGTCTGCAACACGCGGCCGTCGCCATCCCAGGTGGCCACCGTGTCGCTGCCCGCGAGTGGCACTGCATGCGCCAGCAGATCGGCCAGCGCTTCGTCCAGAGGTTTGAGCGGCTTCATCGGTGGGCGCATGGTTTGGCCTCTCCGTGCAGTTCCCAGTCGTAGTCGAAGCGCTCACCCTGCTGCTGCAGCCACGCGGCCATCTCGGCTGGGGCATTGAGGTCGAACACCGGCAGGCCGGTCGGCACGGGGAGTTCGTCCGGCGCATCGGTGGCAACGGCCACGACGAAATCGTCTTGCGCATAGCGCACCGGGCGCGCTGCGCTGCCGGGCTCCGGGGCACGCCAGACTTCAATCTTGGGCAGGTCGCTTTCCTTGAAGCCTTCGACGAAGACCCAATCAACGCCGTCGTACAGCTCGGCGAGCAACTGGTGCACCGAAAGTTGGCTGGGCTGCTCGAACTCGCGCATCAGCGCCAGGCGCCGGTCGGACGCCACCACCACTTCGAACGCGCCTGCTTCGCGGTGGCGCCAGCTGTCCTTGCCGGCGTGGTCGATGTCGAAACTGTGGTGCGCGTGCTTGACGACCGAGACACGCTGACCCTGCATGCGCAATTCTGGAATCAGCTTTTCCACCAGCGTGGTCTTGCCGCAGCCCGAAAAACCGGCAAAGCCGACAACCTTCATGCGAACTCCTGATTGCTATAAATTAAATAGCTATATACGCTTGTCAATAAAGCGCTAGGGGCTGTTTTTACTTCAAATCACAGTGCTGCGTGATGAATGTCTTGATTTGCTGCACATCGGCAGGCATCACCTGCACGCGCTTGGGGAGCGCCTCAATCCCCTCGAAACGCGCCGGGCGCTCGGGTGGGTGGCCAAGCGCTTCGGTAATGGTTTCGGCAAACTTGATGGGCAGCGCCGTCTCCAGCACGATCATGGGCGCATCGCCAGCACCCAGGTGCTCGCGCGCCACCTTGACGCCGTCGGCGGTGTGGGTATCGATGGTGGTGCCAAAGCGCTTGTGCGTGTCCTGAATGGTGGCCAGGCGGTCGGCATGCGTGCTCTTGCCGCTGACAAAGCCGTAACGGCTCGCGGCCTCGGCAAAGTGCGGGTCGCCGCTCAAATCAAAGCGGCCCTCCCTGGCCAGCGCATCGCCGAAGAGTGCGCGCGTACTTTCGGCATCGCGGCCCAGCAGGTCGAACACGAAGCGCTCGAAGTTGCTGGCCTTGCTGATGTCCATCGAGGGGCTGGATGTCTCGTGCGTGTCGGCGCTGCTGCGCACGCGGTAGACGCCGGTACGAAAGAACTCGTCGAGCACGTCGTTTTCGTTGGTCGCCACCACCAGCTTGTCAATCGGCAGGCCCATCATGCGCGCCACATGGCCGGCGCAGACGTTGCCGAAGTTGCCACTGGGCACCGTGAAGCTGACCTTCTGATCATTTGACGTGGTCGCCTGCAGGTAGCCGGCAAAGTAGTACACCACCTGCGCCAAGAGGCGCGCCCAGTTGATGGAGTTGACGGTGCCGATCTTGTACTTGCGCTTGAACGCCAGGTCGTTGGAGACGGCCTTGACGATGTCCTGGCAGTCGTCGAACACGCCTTCGATGGCGATGTTGTGGATGTTCTCGTCTTGCAGGCTGAACATCTGCGCCTGCTGGAACGCACTCATGCGGCCGTGCGGGCTGGTCATGAAGACGCGCACGCCCTCTTTGCCGCGCATGGCGTATTCGGCCGCGCTGCCGGTGTCGCCGGAAGTCGCCCCGAGGATGTTGAGCTGCTCGCCACGCCGCGCCAGTTCGTACTCGAACAGGTTGCCCAGCAGCTGCATGGCCATGTCCTTGAAGGCCAGCGTGGGCCCGTTGGACAGCGCCTCCAGCCACAGGCCGGGTTCGAGCGGCCGCAGCGGCACGATGTCGGGCGTGCCAAAGATGTCTGCGGTATAGGTCTTGTGGCACAGCGCGCGCAGGTCGGCGGCCGGGATGTCGTCGATGTAGAGCGAGAGGATCTGGAACGCGAGTTCTGCGTAACCCTGCTCACGCAGCACGCTGCGCAGGCGCGTCAACGCGGCGCCGTCGATCTGCGGGTAGTGCTGAGGCAGGTACAGGCCGCCGTCGGGCGCCAGGCCTTCAAGCAGGATGTCGCAGAAGTGGGGACGGGCCGGGTGGCCGCGGGTGCTGAGGTATTGCATGGGCAGCGTGCGCAGTGTGGAGGATTCAAGCCCCTGCCGCGCACTGGACACGGGGCTGAAACCCGGGTTTAGTTCAGCTCTTCCTTGCGGATGCGCACGATGGGCGCGAGCACGGTGGGTAGGGCCTGCAGCTCGGCCAGCACGGCGTTGACCGTACCTTCGCGCGCGTTGTGCGTGAGGATGATGAGGTCGGTCTGCATCGAGCCCTCACCGCCCACGTCCTCGGCTTCGCGCTGCAGCATGGCGTCCACGCTGATGCCGTGCTGCGCGAGCAGCCCGGTCACCTTGGCCAGCACGCCGGCCTGGTCGGCCACGCGCAGACGCAGGTAGTAGCTGGTGACCACTTCGCTCATCGGCAGCACGGGCAACTCACCCATGGCGTCCTGCAGCGTGCCCGGCTGGAAGGCCAGGTGCGGCACGCGGTGGTGCGGGTCGGCAGTGTGCAGGCGGGTGATGTCCACCAGATCGGCAATCACGGCGCTGGCCGTGGGTTCGCTGCCCGCACCCTTGCCGTAGTACAGCGTGGTGCCAACAGCGTCGCCATGCACCACGACCGCGTTCATGGCGCCCTCGACATTGGCGATCAGGCGCTTGGCGGGCACCAGGCTCGGGTGCACGCGCAGCTCAATGCCCTTGTCCACGCGCCGGCTGATACCCAGCAGCTTGATGCGGTAGCCCAGCTGCTCGGCGTATTTGATGTCCTGTGCGGCGAGCTTGGTGATGCCTTCGACGTAGGCCTTGTCGAACTGCACCGGGATGCCAAAAGCAATCGCCGACATCAGCGTGACCTTGTGGGCCGCGTCCACCCCCTCGATGTCGAAGGTGGGGTCGGCCTCGGCGTAGCCCAGGCGCTGCGCGTCCTTGAGCGCGGCGTCGAAATCCAGGCCCTTGTCGCGCATCTCGGAGAGGATGAAGTTGGTCGTGCCGTTGATGATGCCGGCCAGCCACTGGATACGGTTGGCCGTCAGGCCTTCGCGCAGCGCCTTGATGATGGGGATGCCACCGGCAACGGCAGCTTCGAATGCCACCATCACACCCTTGTTGGACGCAGCGGCAAAAATCTCGCTGCCATGCACGGCGAGCAGCGCCTTGTTGGCCGTGACCACGTGCTTGCCGGCGGCGATGGCTTCGAGCACCAGCGCCTTGGCAATGCCGTAGCCGCCGATCAGCTCAATGACGATATCAATGTCCGGGTTGGCGATGACGGCGCGGGCGTCGCTCACCACCTGCACGTCCGCACCCACCACGCTGCGGGCACGGTCGACATCCAGGTCGGCCACCATGGTGATGGCAATGCCCCGGCCGGCGCGGCGCTGGATCTCTTCCTGGTTGCGCGCGAGCACATTGAATACGCCGCTGCCAACGGTGCCGATGCCGAGGAGGCCTACTTGGATGGGTTTCATCAAATTCTCAGTAAAAAATGCCTCTAGCGCTTGTCCAGCAAGCGCTTATAGCTACAAAATAAATAGTATCAAGCCTTTGCGTGGCGCTGCCGGTACTGCGTCAGAAAGCCCGCCAGGCGGCCCACGGCTTCGCGCAGGTCTTCCTCGTGCGGCAGGAAGACGATGCGGAAATGCTGCTGGTCGGGGTAGTTGAAGCCCGAGCCCTGCACCAGCATCACGCGCGTGGCGCGCAGCACCTCCATGAAGAACTGGCGGTCGTCCTCGATGGGGTACATCTCGGGATCGAGGCGCGGAAACATGTAGAGCGCCGCCTGGGGTTTTACGCAGCTGACGCCTGGAATCTGGGTGATGAGCTCGTAGGCCAGGTCGCGCTGGCGGCGCAAGCGGCCGCCTTCTTTGACGAGGTCGTTGATGCTCTGGTAGCCGCCCAACGCCGTCTGGATGGCCCACTGCCCCGGCACGTTGGAGCCCAGCTTGAGGTTGGCCAGCATGTTCAGCCCCTCGATGTAGTCACGCGCGGCCCGCTTGTCGCCCGAGACCACCATCCAGCCGGCGCGGAAGCCGCAGGAACGGTAGGCCTTGGAGAGCGAGTTGAAGGTCAGCGTGAGCACGTCGGTGGACAGGCTGGCCAGGGCCGTGTGCCGCACGCCGTCATACAGCACCTTGTCGTACACCTCGTCCACCAACAGCACCAGGCCGTGCTCGCGCGCCAGCTCCACGATGCCGCGCAAGAGCGCGTCGGAATACAGCGCCCCCGTGGGGTTGTTCGGGTTGATGACGACGATGCCGCGCGTGCGCGGCGTGATCTTGGCGCGCATGTCCTCCAAGCTGGGCATCCAGCCGTTGGCTTCGTCGCACACGTAATGCACCGGCACGCCGCCCGCCAGGCTGGTGGCCGCCGTCCACAGCGGGTAGTCGGGCGCGGGCAGCAAGAGTTCGTCGCCGTCGTTGAGCAAGGCTTGGGTCGCCATGACGATCAGCTCGCTCGCGCCGTTGCCCAGGTAGATGTCGTCCAGCGTCACGCCCGCGATGCCCTGCTGCTGCGTATAGTGCATGACCGCCTTGCGCGCTGCGAAGATGCCCTTGCTGTCGGAGTAGCCAGCCGAATCGGGGAGGTTGCGCACCATGTCCTGCACCACCTCCTCGGGCGGATCAAAACCGAACGGCGCCATGTTGCCGATGTTGAGCTTGATGATCTTCTGGCCTTCGTCTTCCATCTGCCGCGCCGCGTCCACGATGGGGCCGCGGACATCGTAGAGAACGTTGGCGAGCTTGCTGGACTTGAGGATGGTTTTCATGCGCGGTAAAGCTAGGGTCTTTGCGGCAATGGGCGGCCCGCAGAGCGGGGAAACCTATAATTTGACCACAGTTCCTCCGCCTTTCTGCGCCGCCGCCGGCCGAGCCGCAGCCTCTCACAGCCCACCTGACCTATGAAGTTCCAACCCGATCGCATCGATGCGCAAAGCATCTCTGGTTACGGCCCTGGCTGGGTAGCGGTGGGGAGCGAAAAAATCGAATCGAGCGTGATTCTGGGTGCCCGCGGCCTGCGCCTGCCATGGAGTCCACGCCGCTTCGAGGAGTTGACGCCTGAGCATTTCGCCGAACTGGCCGCGCTCGACGCAGAAGTCATGCTGATGGGCAGTGGCGAGCGCACACGCTTTGTGCCCCCTGCCTGGCTGGCGCCGCTGTTTGCAATGCGCATTGGCCTGGAAACCATGGACAGTTTTGCCGCCTGCCGTACCTACAACATTCTGGCGGGCGAAGGACGCAACGTGGTGGTGGCCCTGATCATTGCCCCGCCATCAAGGCCTTGAGCCTGCCGAGGCCAAGCCGCCCCAAAGTGCCAGGGAATAGGGTTTCAGAGTAAAATCACGGGTTGCTGCCGGGGTTATACGACAAAAAGAACAGATGCATGCCCCGGTTCTTCAACGACCTCACCGAGAGAGATTA
>JAGNYI010000056.1 GCA_017985015.1 Giesbergeria sp.
TCACCGAGCCTACGGCTCGCCCGAAGGGAGCGGTGCTTCGCACTGCCGTGAAATGGCGCTCTGACCCCAATAGCCCTCTCAACTGGCCCGAAATCAATGCCTCGGCCTCATCACCCACCACGCCGAGAACATGATCAGCAGTCCACCGATCCAGCCCATGAATGTCAATTGCTCGCCCAGCCAGAGCACTGCGATCAGCGCGCCCCAGAGTGGCTCGCTGCCCATGAGCAGCGCCACGCGCGACGGACTGGCTCGCGTGGCAGCATAGTTCTGCACAAAGAATGCCAGCAGCGTGCATGCGAGCACGAGGAACGCCATCGCGCTCCAGAACGATCCGCTGGTGGGTAGCGACTTCCAATCAGCTCCGGGGATGGAGAACATCAGCAACACCGCCCCCACCGTCATGACGCCCATCTGCACCGCGGTCAAGGTCAGTGCCGGAAGACCGTGGCGTTGACCATGACGCCGGGTCAGGCAGACCATGACGCCACGCAAGAATGCCGCGAGCACCATCAGCCCGTCGCCAAAGGCCGGCGACGAGACCTGCCCACCGTGCTGGAAGGCCAGCAACCCTGCACCCAGCAGCGATAGCCCTGACGCCGCGACCACCGCCCTGCCAGGCCGTTCGCCCAGCAGCCACCATTCGCACAGCGGCGTGAACGCCACACACAAGCTGATTAGAAAGGCCGCGTTGGACGCGGTAGTCAGCGACACCCCGAATGTCTCGCAGACGAAGATTGCCAGCAGGTTGGCGCCCAGCAGTGACGCCCCCGCGAGCGCTGTTGGCCACGACGCGACCGCCAATCCGCGCAAAGCCGGTAAGAGCATCAAAAAGGTGAGGCCAAAACGAAGCACCAGGAATTGCAGCACCGGTAACTGCGAGGTCGCGATTTTGGCGGCGCTGTAACTGCCCCCCCAGACGATGGCAACCAGCAGCAACATTAGCTCGATTTTTCCGAAAGGTCCGCGCGAGCCCAAACGGCCAGCCATCGCTTTCGTTCCGGTGTTGAGTGTTGACGCCGTCACGGCGTAACCCTTGTAAAAGCGACCACAAGGACATCGCGCCAAGCCGCCATTTCCGACGCTGCAGGTGTCACAACATCCATTGCGTCCAAGTCTGCAAAGCTCCTGATAATCCGTGTCGGCATGCCATTTCCTCCTGAGTTTTGTTGGCAGGTCAATTGTTCGGGGGCAACGGCCCGTTGACTAGACTCGATCAGAGAACAGGAGCTGTGCGCCATGAGAACAGATGGCTTTCTGGAAGTGATGCATGAGTTGGTCGCTTTCGTCCGGGTGGCGGAGGCGGGCAGCTTTTCTGCCGCTGCGCGACAGTTGGGCGTGACGCCTTCGGCCATCAGCCGGCAGGTTGCTCGTCTGGAAAAAACCATGGGCGTGGCTTTGCTGCAGCGGACGACACGCCAGCTGCGCCTGACCGAGGCTGGGCTGGCCGTTCTCGAACATGGACGCGACATGGTTTCTGCGGCGCGGGCGACCCTCCAGGTGGCAGAGGGCCATGTTGGTGCACCAAAGGGCCTCGTGCGAGTCAGTGCGCCCAAGGCGTTTTCGCGCCACGTCCTGGAGCCGGTGCTGCTGGACTTTCTCGTGAAGCACCCGGCTGTGGACGTGCACCTGTTGGCGGTCGACCGGATGGTCGACCCCTTGCGAGAGGGAGTGGATTTAGTGGTTCGCCTGACCGACGATCCGCCACAGGGTATGGTCGCACGGGCATTGATGCCGGTAAAGCAACTGGTGCTCGCCAGTCCCAACTACCTTGCCGGTCATCCGCCTGTGCGCATGCCCGCGGATCTGATGGGCCACAGCTGTCTTGCGATCGGCGAGCAAGAGCGTGACAGCCGGTGGCGTTTCATGCGGGGCAAGGACAGCGTGGAAGTAGCGGTCGCAGGGCGATACACGGTGAATCACAGCGAGATGCGCCTGGCAGCGGTGGAGGCCGGTTTGGGCATTGGCTGCGTGCCCGACTTTGTTGCGCACGAGTCATTGACCACAGGGAGGGTCATTCGGTTGCTGCCGGAGTGGTTGTTTGACGCCAACTACCAAGGCATGGCCTACCTGCTGTTTGCAGCGTCGCGGTACACGGCACCGAAGGTTCGCATTCTCGTCGACCACTTGGTGGCCGCGCTGCGACCGGAAACCACAGCGGCAACTGCCTGATGCCGCAGGTCAATTGTTGCGGCTTAGCACGGATTGTTGTTGCGCAGAGCGCTGCATTTTTGCTCCCTTTTGCATCGTGGATTTGTCAGCGGATATTGTTGGGCCTGTTCTGACTACGGTGCCAAAGATGTCGAAGGCGAGCACTTGCACATCGGGGAAGAGGGGCTGGCGCATGCGGGTGTCCTTGGCTTAAGACTTGCCTGATGAGGCGTAGCCCGCAGCATAGCGGGCGGCCTCCGCCCGCGCGCTACAGCGCCCAGGTGCGCGGCACCGTGGCTGGCAAATCCCAGAGCGCCGTGCGCCACGCGGCTCGCACGGCCTTCATCAGTTGCATGGCGGGCTCTACCTGGTGCGCCAGTGTGCGCACCACCACCACTTGCGGGTGGGGGCTGGTGGCGCCAGCGGTGGCGGCCAGGGGGTGGGCCTGCAGCACGGCGCGCGCTGCGTCCAGCGCCTGCTCGCGCCGAGTGCGGTCCAGCGCGGTGCCGGTAGCGAACACCAGGGTGGCCAGGGTGGTGTGCCCGGCCAGGCCCAGCGGGCTGGTCAACAGGCGCTGATCTGCAGCGTCGATGACGCCGCGCTCCAGCCACACGCCGGGCAGCTCCAGGTGCTGCAGCACGCGGCCTGCCGCAAAGGGCTGGCGGGCGTGGGGCAGGCCCAGGGCGGTGACGTCCCAGGCCATGCTTTCGGCGCCGGGCGCCAATCGCAGGGTGAGGTGGTTTTCGGCCTGGCAGGCGCTGTAGCACAGGCTCTCCAGCGGCAGCCATTCGAGCCGGGCGCCTTCGGCCACGGCAAGCCGCGTGAGCTGCAGGGCGGTGGCGCCTTCCGAGCGGTAGAAGCGCGTGGCGCCCGGCGTGGTGATGAGGGCGTGCGCGCCCGCCGCCACCTGGGCGTGCACTTCCAGCGTGTCGCCGCCCACCAGGCCGCCGGGGGGGTGCACCAGCACGTTGTGGCACACGCCGGGGCCTTCGGGGTACAGGCTTTGCAGCACGCGCAGCGGGCCGGTGTGGGCAAAGCGCAGCACGGTGCGGGCATCTTCCACCGTGTAGTGCAGGTCGAGCTGGGCGTGCCAGCTCATGCTGCTTTCAAGAGGTGTGAACGGCTTGTTGCGCGATCGGCATCAGCATAAGCGCCTGGATGAGCCGGCCGCAAAGTGGGGCGGCGGTGATGGCTCTGCACATACTTTTGGCGGAGACTGTGAGATTCGAACTCACGGACGGTTGCCCGTCGGCAGTTTTCAAGACTGCTGGTTTAAACCACTCACCCAAGTCTCCTGTGGCAGGCCCGCATTCTAGCGGGGCGCGGCGCGCTTACATGCCGAGCGAGCGCAGCAGCTCATCGGTGTCGCTGTCGGGTGGCGGCGGTGGGGCAACGTCGCGCGGCGCGTTGGCTTCGGCCATGACTTCATCGGGGTTGGCCCGTGCCTGGGGTTCAAAGTCGTAGAGTTTGATGAACTCGGTGCGGTCGATGGCGAGTTCCAGGTAGAAGATGTTGTTGCTGCCCGTGTAGAAGGTCACGCGGCGCGCCTCGGGCTGGTCGAGGTTGGCGTCCACGCTCAGCATCACCTGTTTGTTGAGCACCAGCATCTTCGGCTGGTTTTGTGTGATGTGGGTTTGCAGCTCGCGCCGCACCTTGCTGGTGAAGTCGCCGGCTACCTGGTTCATCAGCTCGCCCATGACGTTGCTCACTTCGTCGGCCGTATAGGAGCGAGCCAGTTCGTCCTTGGACATGCCCATGCTCAGTAGGTAGCTGGAATACAGCTCCATCGCCGCCTGCGCCGAGAAGTTGATGACCATCAGGCCAGAGAACCCGCCATCAAACAGCACGAAGCAGCCGATGTCGGGTCGCAGGCAGGTCTTGGTGATGCGCTGCACCATGGCCGAATACTGAATCTGGCTCTGTGTTGCAACGGTCAGCACACGGGTCACCGAATTGCACAAGCTGGTCAGTACGTGTTCGGTGCTGTAAATGACGCGGTCGTTGGAGGAGCTCATGGTGCGTTCTCGATGATGGTGCGCTGGCGCGAAGCTGCATGGTAGGGCATGCCGCGGCGGGGGCGTGCTGCAATTTTGGGCGCGGGGTGCGCGCGTGGATGCCTTTCAGGGCCTGTCGGGCCAAAATCAAGGCTGCGCCAAGCGCGGCTCACAGCGGGCGCGTCCGTCGCCGAGCGCCAAACGCCGCGGCCCCGAACGCCAGAATGGCAACCCACTTCACCGTTGCGGCCAGGCCTGCCAGCGCATACAGCGTGAGCGCGGCGGCAGGCCTGCCATCGGTCAGCAGCAGGTGCAGGGCGTTCTCGCCCGCATCTGCCAGCGCCGCGACGGGAAGCGACCACACCACGAGCCATGCCACCGTGCGGTGCATAGCCTGCGCCGCCACACGCTGCTTGCCGTAGCCAAAGCCAAAGGCGCCATACAGCAGCAGGAGCACAAAGTCAGCCGGAAAATGGGTGCGGTAGAGCGCGATGCCCTGCGCATGCCACTGTTGCAATACGCCCTGGAACGACGACGCCGTGAAAGAAAACTGCAGCCACAGGATGCCCGGCTCCAGCGGTGCAAGGTACACGGCGATGCCGATGAACACGGCCAACGCCGCAAGGCCAAGGGGAAGAGGGCGTGGCATGGCGTCGAGGGTAGACGGTGTTGCGGGCTCATTTTTCAGGCAGGCAGATGGGCCGCCACCTCGTGCCATTGTCCCGACGCAAGGCCGCTCAGGCACCATGGCCCGATTTGTACCCGTACCAGGCGCAGCGTGGGCAAGCCCACCGCGGCGGTCATGCGGCGCACCTGGCGGTTGCGGCCTTCGCGCAGGGTGAGGGCGATCCAGTGCGTCGGGATCTGCGCCCGCACGCGGATCGGTGGGTCGCGTGGCCACAGCGCGGGCTCGGGCAGTAGCGTTGCCTCGGCAGGGCGGGTCAGTCCGTCGTTCAGCAGCACGCCGGCGCGCAACTGGGCCAAGGCCTCGTTGCTGGGCGCTCCTTCTACCTGCGCCCAATAGGTCTTGGGCAGTTTGTGGCGCGGGTCGGCAATGCGCGCTTGGAGGGCGCCGTCGTTGGTCAGCAGGAGCAGGCCTTCGCTGTCGCGGTCCAGCCGGCCTGCGGGGTAGACGTTGGGGACATCGACGAAGTCGCTCAGGGTCTGGTGTGTGCCATCTCCACTGAACTGGCTCAGCACGCCAAAAGGCTTGTTGAGCAGGATCAGGCGCGGTGCGGCAGGCGCTGGCCGGGCGCTGCGCCGCACCTGGGGCTGCACGCGGTGTGGGCGCGAGGGCGGCGAAGTCGCCATGCCTGTGGGCACCCGTTTTAGCTGCCGGTCAGCGCCCGGTAGGCGCTGCGTGTTTCGGGGGACACCGAAGCCACCAGTTGGGCGTGGGGCGTGTGGTGCCGCGCCACCATGCGCGCCGACGCCACCGCACGCGACTTGCAGAACCAGTGGCAGCTGTGCTGCATCAAAAACAGTTCGGCAGAGATCAAAAAGGCACGGTCGCGCGGCGAACGCGCTGCATCGGTCTTCAGCGCGCGCGCGATGCCATTCGCATGCACCGCCAGGAGCTTGCGCATATCAAAGCTGGCACGGGGCAGCAGGGTGCTGGCCCAAGGCATCGAGAACGCCAAGGTGCTGGCACGCGCCTGGGCGGCGGGCACGGCGGCAAAGTCCCGCGCCAACTGGGCGAACTGGGTGGCGAGCTGTGCTTCGCTGCCCTCCAGCACGGCAAATATTTGTGCCTGGCGCGCGGGGTCGCTCTCGCCCAGCGCGCGCAAATAGCCCTGCGTCAGCGTTTCCATCAGCTTTTCAATCTGCAGCGGGCCGAGGTGGTGGGCGAGCAGGGCAATGCGCTGGCGCTGCTGGTGGCCGTTGGCCATCAGCAGGCCACTGCCGCCCAGCAGCAGAAGAAGAAAAACGGGGTCCATGGATGTGCGCCGGACTTAGATTTCAAGGTTGTCGATGAGGCGCGTGGCGCCCAGCCGGGCGGCGCCCAGCACCACCAGCGCATCGTCCTGCTGCGGCGCCAGCAGGTCGCTGCGGCGGCGCACGCTCAGGTAGTCAGTGTGCCAGCCGCGCGCATTGAGCTGCGCACGCGCCGCTTGCTCCAGCGCCTCGCGCTCTGCGGGCAGGGCATCGCCAGCCGCCTTTGCGGCTTCGCCCAGGCTGCGCAGCGCTCTCGACAGCTCCACCGCTTCCGTGCGCTCCGGTGCGCTCAGGTAGCCGTTGCGCGAACTCAGCGCCAGGCCGTCTGCTGCGCGCTCGGTGGGGTTGGCGACGATGTCGATGGGCAGCGCAAATTGCTGCACCATGCGCCGCACCACCATCAGTTGCTGGTAGTCCTTCTGGCCGAACACGGCGGCGCCGCCCGCCTTGCCGGCAAACACAGCGGAAAACAGCTTCATCACCACCGTGCACACGCCGGTGAAGAAACCAGGGCGAAACTCACCTTCCAGCAGATCGGCGAGCTGCTGATCGGGCTGCACTGTGAAGGTTTGCGGCTCGGGGTACAAATCGTGCTCGCGCGGGGCGAACAGCACCTGGCAGCCGGCAGCAGCCAGGCGCTCGCAGTCGGCGTCCCAGGTGCGCGGGTAACTGTCGAAATCTTCGTGCGGCAAAAACTGCAGGCGGTTGACAAAAATGCTGGCCACTGGCACCTCGCCCAACTGCACGGCGTGGCGCATCAGGGCGATGTGGCCATCGTGCAGGTTGCCCATGGTGGGCACAAAGGCGGGGCGCCCGAGGGGGCCGAGCACGGCGCGCAGGTCGGAAATGCTGTGGACGATGTGCATGGGGCAAAAAGATCGGCAAAGGGGCGTTGTTGCGCTATCACGGTGTCGCTGGGCGTGTCACCAGGCGTGCAGTGCGTTGTCGGGAAAGGTCTGGGCTTTGACGGCGGCCACATAGGCCTCCATGGCGCCGCGCACGCTGCCGGCGTCCTGCATGAAGTTGTGCACAAAGCGCGCCATCTTCCCCAGGTTCATGCCCAGCATGTCGTGCAGCACCAGCACCTGGCCGGCCGTGCCCTTGCCGGCGCCGATGCCGATGGTGGCGCACTGGGTCAGTTCGCTCGTCAGCTCGGCCGACAGCTGCGCCGGCACCATCTCCAGCACCAGCATGGCGGCACCGGCGTCCTGTAGCTCGCGCGCGTGGCGGCGCAGGGCCTGCGCGGCTTGGTCGGTTTTGCCTTGCACGCGATAACCACCTAGGGCGTGCACGGTCTGGGGCGTGAGGCCCAGGTGGGCGCAGACGGGCACGCCGCGTTCCACCAGGAATTGCACGGTGGGGGCTGTCCAGCCGCCGCCCTCGAGCTTGACCATGTGCGCGCCCGCGCGCATCAGGGCGCAGGCGCTGCGCAAGGCTTGTTCGCGGCTCTCGGCGTAGCTGCCGAAGGGCAGGTCGGCAATCAGCCAGGCGGTGCCCTGCACCCGGTGCAGGCCGCGTGCCACGCTTTCGGTGTGATAAACCATGGTCTCCAGCGTCACGCCCACGGTGCTGGGTAGGCCCTGGCAAACCATGCCCAGCGAGTCGCCCACCAACAGGCATTCGATACCCGCGGCGTCGGCCACTGCGGCAAAGGTCGCGTCGTAGGCGGTCAGCATGGTGATTTTTTCGCCGGCCTCACGCATTTGCTGCAGGCGCGGCAGGCTGACCGGGCGGCGCTGGGGCAGGGGCGAGGCGGGAGGCAGTGTGCCGTAGGGCGTGCCTGCGGGCTGGACAGGCGGGGCAAGCGGTTCGGTCATGGCTGGCTGCGCTGAAAGGATGGACCCGGGAGTGTAGTCGTGCGCCTTGTGCAGCTATTGGCTGATAGCTGGAGGCAGTGCGCAGCCGGCGCTATGCTTGGAGCCCATGAACTCTCCTTTGGACACCCTCGAAGCCCCGCTGCGCGCGCAGGTGCTGCTGGACGTGGCCCGTGCGCTGCAGGAAGACCTGGGCGCCGGCGACCTGACTGCGGGCCTGGTGCCTGCCCACCGGCGCGTGCGCGCCCGCATCCTGGTGCGCGAGGCGGCCGTGCTGTGCGGCGCCCCCTGGGCCGAGGCCGCGCTGCGCACCCTGGACCCGACCGTGGAACTCACCTGGCATGTAGCCGAGGGCGGGCGCTGCACACCGGACCAGGTGGTGCTGGAGATGCAGGGCGACGCCCGCGCACTGCTCAGCGCAGAGCGCACGGCGCTCAACTTCCTGCAGATGCTCTCGGCCGTGGCCACCAAGACACGCAGCTACGTGGACGCCGTGGCCGGCACCAAGGCCCACATCGTGGATACGCGCAAAACCTTGCCTGGCTTGCGCATTGCGCAGAAATACGCGGTGCGGATCGGCGGCGGTACCAACCACCGCATCGGCCTGCACGATGCGGTGTTGATCAAGGAAAACCACATTGCCGCTGCCGGTGGCGTTGCCGCCGTGCTGCGCGCTGCCGCCGAGGTTGCCGCGCGTGCCGAATTCATCGAAATCGAGGTTGAAACCCTGGAGCAGCTGCGCGAAGCGCTGGACGCCGGCGCGCGCATGGTGCTGCTCGACAACATGGATATCGCCACGCTGCGTGAGGCGGTACGCATCAATGCCGCACACCCGGGCGGAGGCGCCATTCTGGAAATTTCGGGCGGTGTCACGCTCGATGGCTTGCGTGCGCTTGCGGAAACCGGGGTCGACCGCATCTCCACCGGAGCGCTGACCAAGGACGTGAAGGCCACGGACTTTTCAATGCGCATGGAAAACCTCGCATGAAAACCATTGCCATCAAGGAAGTCGAGTACGAACAGCCCAGCGAGGGCACGGACGGCGCGACCTGCTCCACCAAATACGCCTGGGCGCGTGTGCCCGCCGAACTGACGCAGGACGAGCGCGCCGCGACCAAGGACAAAATTCGCCGCCTGCTCAAGGACAAGAACGCGGTGATGGTGTCGCACTACTACGTGCATCCCGACCTGCAGGACCTGGCCGAGGAGACCGGCGGCATCGTCAGCGATTCGCTGGAGATGGCGCGTTTTGGCCGCGACCATGCGGCGCAGACGCTGGTCGTCTCGGGCGTTCGCTTCATGGGTGAGACGGCGAAAATCCTCTCGCCCGAGAAAACCGTGCTCATGCCCGATCTGGACGCCACCTGCTCGCTTGACCTGGGCTGCCCCATCGAAGCATTCAGCCCGTTTTGCGATCAGCACCCGGACCGCACGGTCGTGGTCTATGCCAACACCAGTGCGGCGGTGAAGGCACGGGCCGACTGGCTGGTCACTTCGAGTTGCGCGCTCGACATCGTGCGCGCCCTGAAAGATGCCGGCCAGAAAATCCTCTGGGCGCCCGACCGCCACCTGGGCGCGTACATCCAGCGCGAAACCGGCGCCGACATGGTGATGTGGAACGGCGCCTGCATCGTGCACGACGAGTTCAAGGCCTTCGAGCTCGAAGCGCTGAAAAAAGACCACCCCGGTGCCAAGGTGCTGGTGCACCCCGAATCGCCCGCCGACGTGATTGCCCTGGCCGACGCCGTGGGTTCCACCTCGGGCATCCTCAAGGCCGCGCAGGAGATGGACGCCACCGAGTTCATCGTCGCCACCGACAACGGCATGATGCACAAGCTGCGCACGCTCAACCCCGGCAAGGTGTTCTACGAGGCCCCGACTGCTGGCAACAGCGCCACCTGCAAAAGCTGCGCCCACTGCCCCTGGATGGCCATGAACGGCCTGGCCGGCGTGGCCCAGGTGCTGGAGACGGGCAGCAACACCATCCATGTAGACCCGGCCATCATTCCGCGCGCCCGGTTGCCGATTGACCGCATGCTGGCCTTTACCGCCGCGCTGAAGAAGGGCCAGCCCGTAGCAGGATGGGTGCCAAACATTGGCGCAGCCTAGAGAACACTATCTTATTGATAGCTGTAAAGGCTTTATGAATAAGCGCTAGAGCCTATTTTTACCTATAAAATTGGAATGCGTTCTCTGACTGCCTCAGGCTTGATGCCCCATCCCAGGTGGCATTTGCCGTGACGCGTGTTTTCGCACCGGCGGCCGAGACGGCACGCATCGACTTCGCCCAGCCGCTCGACGCTGCAGCCCCGCGCCTGCGTTGTGCTTTTGGCGCGCCGCGCCAGGTGCTGTTGGCGCAGCAGGTGGACGAGGTGCGCGCTGTGCTCGATGCCGTGCATGCCGCCGCGCAGCGCGGCCACTGGTGCGTGGGCTACGTGCGCTACGAGGCTGCACCAGCGTTCGATACCGCGCTGCAAACCCACGCCGCAGACGGCCCGCTGGCCTGGTTTGCAGTGCACGATGCGCCCCATCCCTGGCCTGCCGAGGAGCCGCAGGAGGCGGCGCGCGTTGTGTGGCAAAGCTGCCTTGAGCGCAGCGCCTTCGACGCCGCGCTGGGCCACATCCAGCAGGCCATTGGCGCGGGTGAACTTTACCAGGTCAACTACACGGCACCCCTCACAGGTGCACTGCAGGGCAGTGCGGCGGCGCTGTTTGCCGCGCTACAGCACGCCCAGCCCGGCGGCTATGCGGCGCACATCGATGCCGGGGGCGAGCAGGTGCTCTCGGTCTCGCCCGAACTGTTTTTTGACTGGCAGGACGCGCCGGGCGGCGGCGATATTCTGGCTCGCCCCATGAAGGGCACGGCCGCGCGCGGCGCCACCCCCGAGGAAGACGCCGCCCAGGCCGCCGGCCTGCGCACAGCCCCCAAGGAGCGTGCCGAGAACGTGATGATTGTGGATCTGCTGCGCAACGACCTCTCGCGCATTGCCCTGCCGCACAGCGTGCGGGTGCCCCGGTTGTTCGATACGGTACCGCTGCCCACGGTGTGGCAAATGACGTCGGACGTCCGCGCGCGTACGCGCCCCGGAATTTGCCTCGCTGACGTGTTTGCCGCGCTGTTTCCCTGCGGCTCGGTCACCGGGGCGCCCAAGGTGCGCGCCATGCAGATGGTCCGCACGCTCGAACCCGCGCCGCGCGGGGTGTACTGTGGGGCGGTGGGGGTGGTGCGGCCTGGCGGTCCGGCGGCTGATGGCGGCTTGCATCCCGTGGCGGCCACCTTCAACGTGCCTATCCGTACCGTGGTGCTCCGTATGGAAACCCCTGACTCGGAGCAGGCGGTGCGTGCCAGATGTGGCATTGGCAGCGGCATTACTGCGGGCTCTGACTCCGAGGGGGAATGGGTTGAGTGGCGCCACAAGCGCGCCTTTGTCGAGCGGGCCAGTGCCCCGTTTGACCTTCTTGAGACCCTGGCGCTGAGAGGCGGCAAGTTCGTTCATGCCGATCTTCACCTTGCACGCATGGGCGAAGCTGCGGTTCACTTCGGCTTTGCCTGGAACGTCCACACCGTTCGCCAAGAACTGCAGATTGCCGCACTCCAGTGCCACAGCGGCGCATGGCGTGTGCGCCTGCTGCTGTCGAAAGATGGCAGTGCACGCGCCGAAACCTTTGCCCTGCAGCCCACACCGACGCCGGTGTGCCTGCAGCTTGCACACCAGCCGCTGCGCGAAGCGGCCGGAGAATTTTGCCGCTACAAGACCACACGGCGATCGCATTACGACGCTTTTGCTCCGTCGCAGCCGGGCGTGTTCGACACCATTCTCTACAACGAGGCCGGTGAAATCACCGAATGCACCCGCGGCAACGTCGCCATGTTGCTGAACGGCCAGTGGGTGACGCCCCCGCTCGCCTGCGGTTTGCTGCCCGGTGTCGGCCGCGCGCTGGCGCTTGGGTCAGGCAAGTTGCAGGAAACCGTGGTGCGCCTGGAAGATGCGCCGCGTGTGCAAGCCTGGGCTTTTGTCAACAGCCTGCGCGGCTGGCTGGACGCGCAGCTGGTGATGCCGACCCTCTGAACTGCCGAGGGTTCCGCTGCTTGATCTGTGTCTATTGGTTGCAAGCTCTACGTAAGCTATAAGCCTTGTAGCAGCGCGGCGTTGATCGCCCGGCGCTTGATGGTGCGGACCAGGCGACAAACGTTCGTGGAGGCGATGGGGCATGGCTTTCGTGGGGATGGCACTTAGCGAAACCGACGGCAAGGTATTCCTGAGCGTGGAGCCGGTGGATGGGCGTGAGCGTGTCGACGCGGCCACGCTGCATGACTGGTTGGTACGGGAGGGTTTCGGCGCGTGCCAGGTCGATCACGACGCGCTGGAGCGCGCCGCCAGGGACAGCGCGGCTGCGTCCTCGCCCTTCGTGCTGCTGGTAGCACAGCGCAGTGACGCCACCCTGGACGTTCAAATGGCTCTGGATGCCATGTCGGCCACGCTGACGATCCATCCTGCGCAGGGCGGTAGGCCGGCAAACCCAGAAGGCGCGATGAATGCCTTGACGCTGGCCGGCGTGGTCGCAGGTATCGATGAAGCCGCCATGCGTCAGGCTGTGGCAGCCGGGACCTGTGAAGCCATGGTGGTGGCGCGCGGGGCACTCCCCGAGGATGGCCGCGATGCAGAGTTTGAAGAGCTGATTCCTGCAACTCCTGACCGAACCCCTCGGCTGGATGAAGACGGAATGATCGACTACCGCGAACACGATGGCATCGTCATGGTGCATTCCGGGGCTTTGCTGATGCGGCGAAAACCCGCCACGCCGGGAGTTGCGGGGTTTACCGTTCGCGGTGATGTGCTCACGGCCCAGCCCGGCTACGACGAGCCGTTTGCGCCGCAGCTCGCGGGCGCCAAGATCTCCGCCGACGACCCCAATCTCCTGCAGGCCTGCCTGACCGGCCAGCCGCTGCGCGTACACGGCGGGATCATGGTGGAGCCTGTGCTGAGACTTGCCGAAGTCAGCATGGCTACCGGCAACATTCACTACGAGGGGACCGTCCATGTCGAAGGAGACATTGGCCAGGAGATGAAGGTTGAAGCCGGCGGCGACATTGTGGTGGGCGGTTTGGTAGATGGCGGTCTGCTGCAAGCGGGAGGTGACATCAACGTGGCGGGCGGTGTCATCGCGCATGCCCGGCTGCACGCGCAGGGCGCCATCGCCGTACGCTTTGCCGAGGCATCTCAGCTCCATGCCGGCACGGTGATCGCGATCCATGACATGGCCATGGAATGCGAACTGCAGTCTCTCAATCAGATTCTCATCGGTACCGGATCGCCGCGTCGTGGGCGGCTCATAGGTGGCCGCGCCACGGCCATGATGCTCATCAAGACACCGCTGCTAGGCTCTCCAACCAGCGGTGTCACGCACTTGGTGCTGGGTGCCAACCATGCGCTGGAAACGCGCTACAGTGACGTGCTTGCGCGCCTGGAAAAGGAGCTGGCGGCGCAAGATAGCCTGCGCAAGCTGATCGTCCAGCTGACTGCAAGCGGGGACCCCCGGGGCATGCTAGGACGCGCCCAGGCCTCGCTGGACAACGCCTGCAGCACCCATGCGCAGACCCTGTTGCAACGCAGCGAGGTGGAACAGCAATTGGCCTTGTCGCACAGCGCCATGGTCGAAGTGGGCGTGGCGGTGGTGGGCGCCGCAGACCTTGTCTTTGGTCGGGTAAGCATGCCGTTGCGTCGTGAATTCCGCGCGGGCAATTTCCGCCTCGACGCGCAAGGGGTGCTTGTCTATACCGATGGCAGCGGATACGCGGTGCCGGTGCTGCCGTAAGAACAGATGGCGGTCGCCAGACGCACCCGCCTTCGCCTTTGCGGCATCTACATTCTCTGGTCCCCCCGACAGGAATCGAACCTGTATCTAGCGCTTAGGAGGCACTCGTTCTGTCCATTGAACTACGGGGAGGCTTGTGGGGGATTGTAAGTGGGGGTCAGTGGCACCAGCCGCTACCCGTGGCAGGCGAGCGAACGCGGTAAGACAGGCTCGGGGGCGCACACAGCCGGCGTACCGCGAGCAACAGAGCCCATCGCCCCACAAACGACTGAAGCGCCAGGTCAGCGGCAAAATCCATCGGGGCATCGCTCGGAAAAGAGATATTGATGGGTGGTCTCACATCCATTTCTCTTACATATGCCTGACAAATGATGGCCATTTCATTCAGGGTTTTCGAGTCTTTCGCGACCTTCTCCGCAGTGCTAAATTGAATACTGTTTCGCATGGGAAACGCCAGGCCATTTTATTTTAATGGCAGGTTAATTGCGATTTTGATCGGTGTCGGCATTGCCCGGTGGACGACGAATTCTCATGGTCGCATTTCTTTGTAACTTATCGGGCGAGGCCTGGCTTTGTCCAGGCCGAATTCAACGAGGAGACATATGTCGGATTCCAAAATCCAAA
>JAGNYI010000057.1 GCA_017985015.1 Giesbergeria sp.
GCTCGGCAATGATCTTTTTGACGCGTGCTTCAATATCGCTCATGGTTTCACTCTGGGTGTTGGTAGATTGATCGGGGATTCTAGCTGCTTAGATCGTGCCATTTGATACAAGATTATTTGCATTCATCTGACGCGAATTTTGTTCATCTACATGTACATGCCGCCATTGACGTGCAATTCCTGGCCTGTCACATAGCCCGCCTGCGGCGAGGCGAGGTAAGCGACGGCGTATGCGATGTCGGCGGGCCGCCCCAGGTGGCCCAGCGGGATCTGATTCAGCAGGGCTTTTTGCTGAGCTTCAGGCAGACCGGCCGTCATGTCGGTATCGATGAAACCGGGCGCCACGCAATTGACCGTGATGCCCCGGCTGCCGAGTTCGCGCGCCAGCGAGCGTGTCATACCGGCAACGCCCGCCTTGGCTGCCGCGTAGTTCGCCTGCCCCGGATTGCCCGAGGCACCCACCACGCTGGTGATGCTGATGATGCGGCCAAAACGCTGCTTCATCATCGGCCGGATCGCAGCGCGGCTCACGCGAAACACTGCCCCCAGGTTGGTGCCGAGTACGGCGTCCCAGTCGTCGTCCTTCATCCGCATGGCAAGCTGGTCGCGCGTGATGCCGGCGTTGTTCACCAGAACTTGCAGGCCGCCTTGCTCCTTGACGACGCTGTCGATCAGTGCGTCCACCGAGGGCGCATCGTTCACGTCCAGCACCGCACCGCTGCAGCCGGCATGGGCGGACAGCGCAGCACCGATGCGCTGCGCACCCTCTGCCGTGGTGGCTGTGCCCACCACGCGGTAGCCACGCTGCGCCAGTTCAAGCGCAATGGCAGCGCCGATGCCACGTGAGGCGCCAGTCACCAGCGCCACGGGCGCTTGTTTTTCCTCAATGCCACTCATGCCAGTAGCTCCTTGACTTGGGTGAGGGAGGCCGGATCAAACACTGCCGCGCCCACCAGTTCGGGGTCGATGCGGCGCACCAGGCCGGCCAGCACCTTGCCCGGGCCGCACTCGACAATATGCGTCGCACCCATGGTGCGCAACTGCTGCACGCATTCGACCCAACGCACCGGACCAAAAGCCTGGCGCACCAGGGCGTCGCGGATCGCCTCGGGCTCGCTCTGCACGGCGACGTCAACGTTGTTGACTACGGGAATCTGGGACGTCGCAAGCGCCAGTGCGCCGAGCGCCTCGCGCAGCGCCTCGGCCGCCGGCCGCATCAGGCTCGAATGAAAAGGGGCTGAGACCGGCAAGGGCAGCGCGCGCTTGGCGCCTGCCGCCTTGAGCGCTTCACAGGCGCGCTCCACCGCCGCCTTGCTGCCGGCGATCACGGTCTGCGAGGGGTCGTTGAAATTCACCGCCTCCACCACTTCCCGCTCAATTTTGCCGCCAGCGCCCGACACCTCTGCGCAAACAGCTATTACTTTTGCAGCATCCAGCCCCAAAATGGCAGCCATCGCCCCGGTGCCCACGGGCACGGCCTGCTGCATGGCGGCTGCGCGCAGGCGCACCAGCGGCGCAGCCTGGGCCAGGGTCAGCACACCGGCCGCCACCAGGGCGGAATACTCACCCAGCGAATGACCAGCCAGCGCCATGGGCAATGCGCCGCCCTCGGCGCGCCAGACGCGCCAAGCCGCAACGCCCGCCACCAGCATGACGGGCTGGGTGTTGGTGGTCAGCGCCAGCGCTTCCTTGGGGCCGTCGTGTATCAAACGTCCCAAGTCCTCGCCGAGCGCTTCAGAGGCCTCGGCCAGCGCGGCGGCCACGGCAGGATGGTCGCCCCAGGCGTCGAGCATGCCGACAGCCTGCGATCCCTGGCCTGGAAAGACAAACGCAAATGAATTCATGCCACCTCGAAAAATACCAATGAAAACAGGCTCTAGCGCTTATGCAAAAAGCGCTAGCAGCTACATTTTAAGGAGTACCGAGCCCCAGGTAAAACCGCCACCCACGCCTTCGAGCAGCACGGTTTCCCCCGCTTTCACCTGGCCCGAGCGTACGGCGTGGTCCAGCGCGAGCGGGATCGACGCGGCCGAGGTATTGCCATGCTGGTCCACCGTGACCACGACCTTGTCCATGGACAAGTGCAATTTGCGCGCCGTGCTTTGCATGATGCGGATGTTGGCCTGGTGCGGAATCATCCAGTCGATCTGGTTTGCCTCGATGCCGGCTTTTTCCAGCGTGGCGCGGGCGGATTTCTCTAGAAGCCCCACAGCCAGTTTAAATACAGCTTGACCGTCCATCTTGAGGAAGGGATCGCCGCTGGCCACGCCGCCCGAAACATGGCCTGGCACGCACAGAATGCCCACATGCTTGCCGTCGGCATGCAAGTCGGTGGCCAGAATGCCGGGCGTCTCCGACGCCTCCAGCACCACGGCGCCGGCACCGTCGCCAAACAGCACGCAAGTGGTGCGGTCACGAAAATCGAGCAGACGACTGAAGATCTCGGAGCCCACCACCAGGGCGCAGCGCGCATTGCCGGCGCGAATCATGGCGTCGGCCACGCTTACGCCATAGACAAAACCGGTGCACACGGCCTGCACGTCAAACGCAGGGCAGCCGTTCGCGCCCAGCTTGTTCTGCAAAATGCAGGCCGTCGAGGGGAACACCATGTCCGGCGTCGACGTGGCCACAATGATGAGGTCAATCTCGCTCGCGTCGCGCCCCGCCGCCTTGAGCGCGTGGCGCGCGGCTTCGAGCGCCATGTCGCTGCAATGGACATCCTCGGCGGCAAAATGCCGGGCCTGGATGCCGGTGCGCTCCATGATCCATTGGTCAGAGGTTTCTACAGCGCCAGCGGCCAGTTGGGCGACCAGATCGGCGTTGGTGACGCGGCGCGGCGGCAGGTAACTGCCGGTGCCGGTGATGCGGGAATAGGAATTCATCAAGCGGTTACTGCGTCGTGGCGGTGCTGCGCTCGGCGGGGGCCACGCTCAGCAGAGGCGCGGCGCTGTCGATGCGCTTGCGAACACGGTCAAGAAGGTTGTTTCGGGCTGCATCATACGCGCGGGCCAAAGCCAGTTCGAAGGCCAGTTCATCGGCCGAACCATGGCTTTTGAAGACCAATCCGCGCAGGCCCAGAAGCGCCGCGCCGTTGTAGCGCCGGTAGTCCATGCGCTTCATCAGCGCCGCCAACACCGGGTAGGCAATGAGTGCCGCCAGCTTGGTGAACAGGTTGCGCTTGAACTCCTGCTTGAGGCCGCCGACGATCATGCTCGCCACGCCTTCGCTCGCCTTGAGCGCCACGTTGCCGACGAAACCGTCACACACCACGATGTCCGCCGTGCCCTTGAAAATGTCGTTACCCTCGACGTTGCCGTAAAAATTGATGGTTCCGGCAGCCCCTGCGGCGCGCAGCAGCTCACCTGCGCGCTTGATCACTTCGCTGCCCTTGATCGCCTCTTCGCCGATATTGAGCAGGCCCACAGTGGGCTGGGCGGCGCCGCCCAGCGCGGCCACCAGCGCCGAGCCCATGACCGCAAACTGCAGCAGGTGCTCGGCCGAGCAGTCCACATTCGCTCCCAGGTCCAGCACGGTGGTGGCGCCGCCCTTGTCGTTGGGCAGCTGGCTGGCAATGGCGGGCCGATCAATGCCATCGAGCGTTTTGAGCACATAGCGGGCAATGGCCATCAGTGCACCGGTATTGCCGGCCGAGACCGCCGCCTGGGCCGCGCCGCTGTGCACCTGTTCGATGGCAATGCGCATTGACGACTGCTTCTTGCGCCGCAGCGCGACTTCGATCGGATCGTCCATGCCAACCACCTCGCTGGCCGGCACGACGCTGGCGCGCGCATGGGTGAAATCCTTCAGCGCCTCAGGCAGGCCCACCAGCAGCAGGCGCGCATCGGGGTGCGAATCGAGGAAACGGCGGCAGGCCGCCAGCGTGACGCGGGGGCCGTGGTCGCCTCCCATGCAATCGACTGCCAATGTGGTCATGAAACGTTGCGACGCGGTCGCCAAAGTGGTCTAGGACTGAAACGCAGTGGCCAAAACAAAGGCCCGCGCTACAGGGTGTGTAGCTACGGGCCTCGGCCTGCGCTTGCTGCGCAAGAAATCAGGCTTCGGACTTGTTCTTCAGAACCTGGCGGCCACGGTAGAAGCCGTTGGGGCTGATGTGGTGGCGCAGGTGCACTTCACCCGTGGTGGGCTCAAGCGCAATGCCGGGCACGTTCAACGCGTTGTGCGAACGGTGCATGCCGCGCTTGGAAGGAGATTTTTTGTTTTGCTGAACAGCCATGATCGGCTCCTGGTCTTGGGAGGGGTTGGTAAAAACGCGATCAGCCCATTGAAGACACGAGGGGATTCGCGCGAAGCCCTCGATTATAACGCAGGCCGGGCTGGGCCGCTTCTGCCTATTTCTTGTCTTTGTCGATGCGTATGCCGGCAAGCGCGGCAAACGGATTGGGGCGTTCGGCGTTGGCGGCCTCGAAATCCTCGTCGGAGGAACTCATGGGCACCTCGCTCGGGCAGACCTCGTGGCGCGGCACCACGGGCAGCGCCATCAGCAGTTCGTCCTCAATCAGTTCGTGCAGCGAAAAATCCCGGCTCAGCGCCAGCAAATCTTCCTCGGAATCGTCGTCCAGCGCCTCGGCCGTGGTTTCGTCGGCCACGAAGCGAAACCACCGGTCCACATCAAGCGGTACGTCCACGCCATTGAGACAGCGCTGGCAACGCATGGGAAAGGTGGCGTGCACCTGCAGGCGCAACCAAAATTGCGGCGCGCCGACGCCACCCGCAGCCGGTCGCAGTTCGCCCTGCGCCTCCCAGTCCACCCGCAGAGCGGGGTGCAGGCCCGTGGCCTCTTGCGCGAGGCGCTCGTACTTGAGCAAAGAATCGTGCCCGGCCAGGTGCGCGGATGCCTGCACGAAGGCCTTCACGTCGAGTCGGTCCGGGGAATATTCCTTGGTCATGGGCGCAGTGTAAGAGAATCGCGCGATGCCTGACTACGCTGTGAAAAATCGTCCACTGGTGCTTGGTTCGAGCTCGCGCTACCGGCGCGAACTGCTCGAACGCCTGCACCTGCCCTTTACCGTCGCCGCACCCGAAAGCGACGAATCGCCCCTGCCGGGCGAGGCGCCGCACGCCTTGGCACTGCGCCTGGCGCTGGCCAAGGCCCATGCCGTGGCCGCCCTGCATCCGCAGGCCATCGTGATCGGCTCCGACCAGGTGGCCGATCTGGCCGGCGAGCCGCTGGGCAAACCCGGCAACCACGAGCGCGCCACGGCGCAGCTGCGCCGCATGAGCGGGCGCACCGTGGTCTTCCAGACGGCGGTGGCGGTGGTATGCAGTGACAGCGGTTTCTCCGAGGTGGACATTGCCCCGGTGGAAGTGCGTTTTCGCCCGCTGGACGACGCGACCATCGAGCGCTACCTGCGCGCCGAGCAACCCTACGACTGCGCTGGCAGCGCCAAAAGCGAGGGGCTGGGCATTGCCCTGCTGGACGCCATCGTCAGCGACGACCCCACCGCGCTGATCGGTCTGCCCTTGATCCGCACCTGTCGCATGCTGCGCGCCGCCGGGTTGGTGCTGCCATGAGCGGCGAGACGGCGGGCACCGCCCGCGGCCGGCTGCTGCTGGTCCCTGCGCCCCTTGATTTCGGCTGCGAGACGCAAACGCCGCTGCAAGAGACGCTCCCGGCCGGCACGCTGGTCGCAGCTGCGCGCACCACGCACTGGATCTGCGAGAACGCCAAAAGCGCCCGCGCCTATCTGAAACGCATCGACGCCCTGCACCCGCTCGCGCTCCCGCTGCAGGAGCAACAGATTACCGAGCTGCCACGCGCAGTGCACAAAAAAGGCGACCACGGTGGACCTGGCCACGCCAGCGCCGACACGCGCGCCCTGCTGGCGCCGGCTCTTGCGGGACACGACGTAGGCCTGCTCAGCGAAGCCGGCATGCCAGCGGTCGCCGACCCCGGCAGCTCGGTGGTGCGCGCTGCCCACGATCTGGGCCTGGCCGTGGTGCCGCTGGCAGGGCCGGTGTCCCTGCTGCTGGCACTCGCCGCCAGCGGGCTCAATGGCCAGAGTTTCGCTTTTGTCGGTTACCTGCCGCAGGACGCCACCGAGCGCACCCAGCGCATCGCCGCACTGGAATCCCTGGCCCTGCGCACCGGGCAAACGCAGTTGTTCATTGAAACGCCGTACCGAAATTCGGCCCTGCTGCAGGCGCTGGTGCAAACGCTCAAGTCCAACACCCGCCTGGCCGTGGCCAGCGGACTGACGCTGGAGAGCGCCAGCATCCGCAGCTTTCCCACCAGCCAGTGGCGCGGGGCGTTGCCGCCGGGGCGCCACACGCCCGCGGTCTTCGCCATCGGGCCTTGAGTCTTCAGTGCTGGTGCGCGAAATGACCGACGACGGTGACCAGCGCCATGCCTGCAAGCAGCCACAGCACCTGGTGTAGCGTCTGGCGCGCGGACAGGCGCTTTTGTAGCTGCGGAATCAAATCAGCCAGCGCCACGTAAACAAAGCTGCTCGACGCCACCACCAGAAAATAGGGCAGCGCGAAATCGAGGCGTTCGAGCAGCAGGTAACCCAGCACACCGCCCAGGGCCGTAACGGCGCCTGCGAGCGAGACTTTGACGAGCGCCACGCGCCGGTTGGTGCTGCTCTGGCGCAGCACCACCAAGTCTCCCATATGGTGGGGCACCTCGTGCGCCAGCACAGACACCGCAGCCACCAGGCCCAGTCGCAGGTCAGCGATGAAAGCCGAGGCAATCAGCACCCCATCGCCAAAGCAGTGCACGCTGTCGCCGGTGAGCACCGCCCAGCCACCCACGCGCGGGGCGGCTGGCGAATGGTCATGATGGTCCTCATGCGTGTGCGCGTGGCCGTGCGCAGGGCCGCCGTCCGAATGCTCGTGTCCGTGGTGCCAGAGCTCGGCCTTGTCGAGCAGAAAGAAAAACACCAGGCCTACCAGCAGCGTGGCAAACAGTGCCTGCGGGCCAACGCTGCTTTCAAAGGCTTCCGGCAACAAGTGCATGAAGGCTGTGGCCAGCAGCGCGCCCGCCGCCAGGCTGAGCAGGTGCCGCGGCCCTACCCCATCGCTGCTGCTGCCCAGGCCCGCCCGCATCAACAAGGCGGCCACCCACACACTGCCGATGCCCGCCGCCAAGGTGGCGAACACAATTACTATAAAAATCATAGCTATAAATGCTTATTCATTAAGCGCCAGAGGCACTTTTTATCGCAAATTCTATTGCATCAGCGCACGCCATGATCGCGCAGCCAGTCGAGCAGACGCTTCCAGCCGTCTTTGGCCGCCGCCTCACGGTAGCTGGCGCGGTAATCGGCGTGGAAGGCATGCGGAACCTCCGGGTAGGTGACGATGCGGGACGCCTTGGCTGCGGCCGAACCCGCCGCCAGCGCCACGCGCATGCGCTCCACGGATTCCTGGGGAATGCCGGTATCGGCCTCGCCATAGAGCCCCAACACCGGTGCGCGCAGGATGGGCGCGAGTTCCAGCGGGTGCTTGGGCGTGAGGGGCGTGGACGCACCTTCAAGCCGGCCATACCAGGCAATGCCCGCCTTCACCGGGCCGTGCGCCGCGTACAACCAGGCGATGCGCCCACCCCAGCAAAAACCGGTGATTGCGGCGCGCGCCGTGTCTCCGCCGTTGGCGGCTGCCCAGGTCAGTGCGCCGTCCAGGTCGGCCATGACCTGCGCGTCGGGCACCTTGGACACCAGTTCGCTCATCAGCTTGGCCATCTCGCCGTAGCTGGCCGGGTCGCCCTGGCGCGCGTACAGCTCGGGGGCAATCGCGAGGTAGCCGGCGTGTGCAAGCCGGCGGCAGGTGTCGGCGATGTATTCGTGCACGCCAAAGATCTCGTGCACTACCAGCACCACCGGCAGCCCGGTCTTGCCTGCGGGTGCGGCGCGGTAGGCCGGCACTTTGAAACCATCGACCGTGTAGCTGATTTCCCCCACAGTGAGTCCATCCGCCGGCGTGGCAATGGCGGTCTGCGCCACCAGGGGTGCTGCAGCAGCGGCATAGCCCAGCCCCACCATGGATTGCAGCACCGAGCGCCGACGGGCGCCCGTCTCGGTGCTTCGGCCGGCAAGCAGGGCATGCACATCAGAGCTGATTTCTTTGAGCGACATGACGGATCTCCTGAAATAGAGCGCTCAAGTCTAGGGCCTCCAAAACCTTTGTGCTGGCCCAAGCGGCAAAACCGCAAGCCGCCACCGGTGGCGCGTTGGCCCGCCCGCTGCGGCAATGGAAAGCGCCGTATCGTCGGACCAACGCCATCATCTTTAACTCCCCATGCGCATTCTTCTTACCGGCTCCAGCGGTTTCATTGGCCACACATTGCAAGCAGCGCTGGAGGCTGCCGGACACACCGTGCAGGGTGGCGTCTCGCCGCGCAGCGCCGCCCCGCAGCTCGGCCAGGTGCCCATGGACTTTGCGCGCGACACCACGGCCGCTGCCTGGTTGCCACGGTTGCAGGGCATCGACGCCGTCATCAACGCCGTCGGCGTGCTGCGTGACACCCGAGCGCGGCCCATCGCCGCCGTGCACCAGAGCACCCCGATCGCACTGTTCGACGCCTGTGCCCAGGCTGGGGTGCAGCGCGTGGTGCAGATTTCGGCCTTGGGCATTGACGGCAGCAGCACACGCTACGCCCAGACCAAGCGGGCAGCCGAGACGCATTTGCAGGCGCTCGCCGCACAGGGCGCGCTGCACCCCGCCATCCTGCGGCCCAGCGTGGTGTATGGCAAAGGTGGCGACAGCAGTGCGCTGTTCATGAATCTGGCGCGCCTGCCCGTGGCCCTGCTTCCCGGCCCGGTACTGGACGCGCGGGTGCAGCCCGTGTCGGTGCACGATCTGGCCGTGGCCGTGGTCGCCCTGCTCGGCCGGGCTTTGGAGCAAACAGGGGTGATCGAATGCACCGGGCCCGAGGCGCTCACCATGGCCGACTTCATTGCCAGCCTGCGCCAGCAACTGGGCCACCGCCCGGCCAGGGTGCTGCGCCTGCCACAGTGGCTGACGCACCTCAGCGCCCGCCTGGGCGACGCCGTACCCGCATCCCCCTGGTGCAGCGAAACCCTGGCCATGCTGGGCAGCGACAACGTGGGCGACTCGGCGGTGTTTGAGCGGCTTCTGGGACGGCAGGGCGTGCACTACAGCCAACTGGTGGCCACAGCGTGGCGCTGACAGCACGCAGGGTGTTCCGCCTGGAAATATGATTAAAAAGTGGCTCTAGCGCTTACTGGTAAATCACAACTAGCTATCAAATAAATAGCTATTAAAAAATTCCCAACGCGAGACCCGCCGCCAGCGCCTCGCCCAGCGCGCGGCAGCGCTCCAGATCGTCGGCGCCCATTTGCTTGGGCGCCAGAATGGCCTCGGGCGTCTGTGCGTGGGTGCAGACAATGAGCGGCTCGGCCACCGCCTTGAGCCGCCAGCCGGTGGCAATGCGCGCCACCTGCCGCGCCGCATTGCTGCCGTCGCTGCCCGCGCAGATGAGGCTGGCATAGGGCCGTCCATTGACCCGGTCCAGGACCGCGTAGTAGCTGCGGTCGAAAAAATCCTTGAGCTGCCCGCTCATGGCGGCCAGGTTCTCGGGCGTCGCAAACAGGTAGCCGTCGGCCGCCAGCACGTCCGGCGCTCCTGCCTGTGCAGCGTGGAGCAGGCGTGCCGTGCAGCCTTCGTCCGCTGTGGCCCCGGCACGCGCCGCCTCGGCCATTTGCCGCGTGCCATCGGTGAACGAGTGGTAGACGATCAGCAGCGTCTTGCGCGCGGCCATGCTGCTACAGCGCCATTGACGGCCTTTGCGCCATGGCGGCGCGCCAGCGCAGCAGGTGCGGGTGCTGCTCGCCCGGCTTTTGCTTGACCACGCGCGCAAAGTCCACGGCCACCACGGCGGTGATGTCGGCGACGCTGAAACGCTCGGTGGCAATGAAGTCGCGGCCCGCCAGGCGGTCGTTGAGCAACAGGAAGAACTGCTCCACCCGCGCCAGCCCTCGCTGCGCCAGTTCAGGAATCTGTGGATAGTTCACCGCGCCAGGCAAGGCCCGGTTGGCCATGGCGGGCGCACTGTTGCGCAGTGCTTCGGCAATGGCCAGCAGGCCCTCGAACTCCATGCGCCAGTTCCAGCTGGCGATCTCGGCTTTTTCCTCGGGCGTGGTGCCCAGCAGGGGCGGCTCGGGAAACTGCGCTTCCAGGTAGGCCGCAATACCCGGGTTGTCGGCCAGCACCAGGCCGCCCTCGGTGCGCAGCGCCGGCACCGTGCATTGCGGGTTGATCTGGCGGTACGCCTCGCCGAGCTGCTCGCCGGAACGCAGGTCCACCGCCACGGTGGCGTGCGCCACGCCCTTTTCAGCGAGAAAGATGCGCGCGCGGCGCGGGCTGGGCGCCGTGGCGCAGTCGTAGAGAGTGATCATGGTGGTGTCCTATGGCTCAGGCCGACGGCGCGAGCTTGTCCTGCGTCTTGGTATCGAAGTCGCTGGCGTCGTGACGCTCGTGCAACTGGCTGGCGGGCTCGCCCCAGGTGCGGTTCACCTTGCGGCCGCGCTGCACTGCCGGGCGCTGGACAATCTGGTCGGCCCAGCGGACCACATGCGTGTACTCATGCACCTGCAAAAACTCGCCCGCCTCGTAGAGCTGGCCCTTGGCCAATGCGCCGTACCACGGCCAGATCGCTATGTCGGCAATGGTGTAGCTGCTGCCGGCGATGAACTCGTGCTCGGCCAGGCGTTTGTTCAGCACATCCATCTGGCGCTTGACTTCCATGGCAAAGCGGTCAATGGGGTATTCGAACTTCTCCGGCGCATAGGCATAAAAATGACCGAAGCCGCCGCCCAGAAATGGCCCGCTGCCCATCTGCCAGAACAGCCACGACAGGCATTCGGCACGCGCTGCACCGCCGGCCGGGACGAAAGCGCCAAATTTTTCCGCCAGGTGCAACAGGATGGCACCGGATTCAAACACGCGTACTGGATGGGCGGCATCACTGCGGTCCAGCAGCGCCGGAATCTTGGAATTGGGATTCACCGACACGAAGCCGCTGCCGAACTGAGCGCCTTCCTGGATATTGATGAGCCAGGCGTCGTACTCGGCCCCGCTGTGGCCCGTCGCCAGCAACTCTTCCAGCAGGACCGTGACTTTCACCCCGTTGGGCGTGGCCAGCGAGTACAGCTGCAGCGGGTGCTTGCCGACCGGCAGTTCCTTGTCGTGCGTGGGGCCGGACACCGGCCGGTTGATGCTGGCGAACTTGCCGCCGTTTTCCTTGTTCCAGTGCCAGATGGCAGGCGGGGTGTAAGGGGTGGGGGTGGTCATGGGTTACACGTCCTACAGGCGGTTCAAAAAGGTCAGCACGGTACATGCAGAAGGAGAACAGATCAGTGTAGCGACGCAGCGCTTTTTTCGTATGTCCCCCGCGGCGCGGCAGGCGGGCCGCTAGCCGGCTCCGGCCCCCGTGCGGCCAAGCACTGCCCTCTTCGCACCATCAGCTTGCCATGGTGATCAGCATGGCCAGCACAGCCACCAACATTACGCCAGTACACAACCAGCCCAAAACTTTGAGGCGAAGGCCCACCACCAAGGAGCCCATGATGTCACTGCGCGCGGCCATCAGCATCATCACCACCATGATGGGCACCGAGATCACGCCGTTCATCACGGCGCTCCAGAACAAGGCCTTGATCGGGTCGATGGGCGACAAACCTATCGCCATACCGAACAACATGGCCGCCGCGATGATGCCGTAGAACGCCTTCGCGGCCATCGGCTTGCTCTCCAGGCTGTTCTTCCAGTGAAACGTTCCAGCCACCGCGTAAGCCGCCGAGCCCGCGAGCACTGGTACCGCCAGCAACCCGGTGCCGACGATGCCTATCGTGAACAGCAGGAAGGCGAATTCTCCGGCGATGGGCCGCAGTGCCGCAGCCGCCTGGGCCGAGGTCTGGATATCGGTGATGCCGTGCGCATGCAATGTCACGGCCGTAGTCAGCACAATGAAAAATGCGACAAGATTGGAGAAAGCCATGCCGATGACTGTGTCGATCTTGATCCGCTGCAGTTGCTTGTCGGCCTGGCCCAAAGTCTTTTTAAGCGCCTGGACACGCGGTTGGACGCGCATTCCTTCCACTTCCTGCGACGCCTGCCAGAAGAACAGATAGGGGCTGATGGTCGTGCCAAATACTGCCACGACGGTGGTGATGTAGTCCGGCTTCCACTGGATATGCGGCAAGAACGTTTTCGTCAGCACATCGGACCAAGGAATCTTCACCATAAACGCAGTCGCCACGTAGGCAAGCAGCACCAAGGTCAGCCATTTGAGGATGCGAACGTAGTTTTTGTAGGGAATGAACACCTGCAGCAACAGCGATAGCACCCCGAAGAAAACCACATACAAATGCGCGCTGCCACCCAGAATCAAGGTCACTGCGTCTGCCATGGCAGATAGATCCGCAGCAATGTTGATGGTGTTGGCCAGCACCAGCAGGGACACCAGGGAGTACAGCAGCCAGGCCGGGTAATGCTGGCGGATATTGGTGGCCAGGCCATGGCCGCTCACCCGTCCAATGCGCGCGCTGATCATCTGGATGCCAACCATTAGCGGATACGTCAGCAGCAGGCTCCACAACAGCTCGAAACCGAACTGGGCACCCGCTTGTGAATAGGTAGCGATGCCGCTGGGGTCATCGTCTGCTGCCCCGGTGACCAGGCCAGGCCCGAGTTTGTTCAGCCAGGAATCTGCGCTGGAGGGTGGGTTCGTCTGTGAATCCTGTGCTTTGCCGGGCATGGGGACTTTCTTGCAAGCGTGGCCGCAAGAATTTGCTGGCACGCGCTGCCGTTCTTCTGGGAGGTAGCCACAGTGGATGCGCTGCAGCCCGCTATAGAGGTCAGCGATGGGCACTGCGCTCTGTAAGACAAGCGTCGGAAATGCCCGTCCCTGTGCCTTCGCACTCGACGGCGTATGGCAATACCCGCTTGACTACCTTGGTGTTCCCGATCAACCTGCACCGCTGGCAGTGGCCTCATACAAGTTGCAAACGATGCCACTTTCTGGCCGTGGCGGCCGATTGGCCTATCGATGAGGGGGCGCGCAACTGTGCCACAACCAAAATGCCGTGGCAGCCAAAAGCACGGTAGCGGCCGCATTCGCCCAATGGAGCGCATCCCACCCCGCCCACTGGGTGGTCCCGATCCATCGCACCAGCAGCGGGCCCGCGATTTGGCCGGCCGCGAAACCAGCGGTCATGCGGGCCAGCAGCGGTGTCGGGTTGGAGGGCATCCGCTCCCGCGCCAATTGCAGGCCAGCCATGGTGGCGACCATGAAAGTGCCTCCCACCAAAACCGCCGAAGCGGTCAGCATCCACAAGGACTGTTGGCACAGCGGAAGCAAAGTGCCCAATGCCATGACAGCCTGGGCTGCGGCCCAGACTCTTCTGCGCGGCCAGGCCGACAGCCAGCGAGACGCAAAAGCAACCGACAATCCCGCCGCCGCGCCAAAAATGGGCCAGGTCAGGCCGAAGATCAGCGGGTCAGAGACGAGTTGCCTTGCCATGGTGGGCAAGTACGTGGCCGGAATGATGTAGCCAAAACCAAAAGCGCTGTAGCAAAACACCAAGCCCCCATAGCCTTTGCCAGGATGCGGCCCCTTCGCCCGATGCGCGCTCGTGTTGGCCGCCGGGGGCGCCAAAGTGGCAGACGGAGCGGCCAGGCTGCGCAGCACGTAAGCCGTGCCTGCCGCCGCCAACACCCCAAGCTCCATCCAGAGCAGCAGGGCGGATTGCTTGCCTCCGAGCCAGGTCAGGACGCCGGTCAGCGCAATCCCCAGACCGACACCGGTGTACATCCATCCGCCCAGAGAAGTCGACTCTCTGCGGGCCAGTTCGGACAGGCACCAACCGCTTGTGCACACCAGAACCCAGGCACTGAACACACCGGCGCTGCCGCGCAACACTGCGCCGATCCAGGGAAGGGAAGCCGTGCCCCAGACCATGCACCCGGTGGTCAGCGCAACCCCGATCAGCCCGACGCGGATACCGTTTTGAGGCGAACGCCCAAAAATGGAGGCCGTCAGCGCCCCGACCAGATAGCCGATGTAATTGGCGCCGGCCCATTCGGTCCCGGTGACCGCATCCAAGCTTCCATCCCGCAGCATCAGCGGCATCAATGGCGTAAAGGCAAACCGGCCGATCCCCATCGCGATCGCGAGGGAGACAAGACCGGTGATGACGATCGTCCAGGGGGACAGCAGGTGGGATGGACGTGCAGGCATGCGGAATTAAACCGCACGAACCCCCATCATCGTGCTGACGAACCCATCGGGGAACGCCTTCCTCGCAGAACGGAGCCT
>JAGNYI010000020.1 GCA_017985015.1 Giesbergeria sp.
TGATCGCCATCAATTGCATCACAGGGTCTTGCACGCCGTTGCTGACGTTATTATCAAAACGATCTGCAGTCATCTCAAGAAGAATGACACCCGCAGTTGGGCCACTGGAGATCGAAAAGAGTCCCTCTCCACCAATGGTACTGACCTGAACTTCATCCCCTGATTGCGAGCCAGCCAACAGGCGCGCACCTGCAGATGCACCGAATGGACGGATACGAACCTTCAAGTTAGCTCCGGACGGGTTCGGAACCGGCTGATTCGCATCGTCCATCACTTTTGCACTGATAGCGACGCTTTTTGGCAGATTGAAGGTGTTGGTGCTGGTGCCCAAATAGCGGGGCCCTTGCGTCGTCACGGTTACGCTGGCAGGTTTGCCGGTCGCCGCGCCCACCACAATATCAACGCTCGCGCTGGACACCAATTTGTCCGCCGGGTTGGTGACGGTGCAGGTAATCCGCGCCGTCCCTGCCTTGTTCCCAGCATGAAAATGGAAGGAATTGCCGCCAGAGTTGGAATCAAGCACGATATTACGATAGGCACCGGGAACCTTGATTGTTCCTCCCTTGCCATCGTCCACCTCGACCATGTGCTCATCCTTACCATCGAGATAATAAAGCGAACCAGATTCCAGGCCCCCCGCAACGTTGCAGCCAAAAATCTCCGTTCCCCCCAAAATTGGCCTATTGCCTTCACGTGCCTCCACATAAAGAGTGGTAGTAAAAGGGGAATATGCGCCAATTGCTGCCATTTGGTTCGAAATATTCAATGGCAATTGCGTCTTATCTGCCCGCAAAGATATGCTGTATGGCAAGTCACTGCTCCCAGCACTTCCACCACCACCCCCGCATGCCGTAAGCAATGCAGACATCGCCAAAGCGGTCATTCCAATAAGTTTTTTCATTTCTTACCTCACTTCACCTAAATTAACGCGTTGGGCCGCGATCAGAAATCACTTTGGGGGTGATGAAAACGAGCATTTCACGCTTCGTTGATTCTTTGGTCCTGCTCTTGAAGAGATTACCCATCACCGGGACATCGCCCAAGAAAGGGATTTTACTTTCTTGATTGGTTTCTTCCATTTCAAAAATACCACCAATCACTACCGTTCCGCCGTTCTCGACCAGAATCTGGGTGACGATGTGCTTGGTATCGATGGCTACCCCTTGCAAGGTGGTCTCACCGCGACTGTCCTTGTTGATGTCAAGGTCGAGGATGATATCGCCTTCAGGCGTGATCTGCGGTGTCACTTCCAGCTTGAGCACGGCCTTTTTGAAAGCAATCGTGGTCGCTCCGTTGGGTGCGGTGACGGAATACGGATATTCCGTACCCTGCTCGATCAGTGCCTTTGTCTGGTCAGCGGTAATCACCCGGGGACTGGATACGATCTTGCCCTTGCCGTCTGCCTCAAGTGCCGAAAGCTCCAAGGTGAGGAATCGATTGGCAGCTGCATTGAAGATGGACAGCGCAAAGCTGCCTACCGCATCACCGCCTGAGAGCTGCGCAGGCAAGTTGACGAAGCTGCCGGTAGGGTCTGTCGTTCCACCTGCGCCGCTGCTAGCGACGCTATTGCTATAGCTGCTTCCAAACACCACCCGGTTGTCGCTGCCCAGGGCATAGCCACCCTGCCCGCCCCGATTGGCCCGCAGATCACTTCCGCCCAGACGCACGCCGAGAGAACGCCCAAAGGAATCCCGTGCCTCCACAATGCGCGCTTCAATCAGTACCTGGCGAACCGCAACGTCCAAAGAAGCAAGCAGCTTGCGTACCTCCTCAATCTTGCTCCTCGTATCGGTTACGAATAGCTGATTCGTACGCGGCTCGGCGATGGCGCTGCCTCGCTCCGATAGAAAGCGTGTATTCGTCCCGCCTGTCGCGCCGGAAGCGGTGGTGGTGAGTTGGGTGACCATATCCACAGCCTTGGCGTAATTGAGCTGAAACGCCTGCGTCTTCAATGGCTCAAGCTTTTCGATTGCCAAGACGGCTTCGTAGTCCTTCTTGGTGCGATCGTCGATTTCGTCTTTGGGTGCGATCCAGAGAACGGTGCCATTCTTGCGCATTCCAAGGCCCTTGGCATCCATGATGATCTGCAGTGCCTGATCCCATGGAACGTCTTTCAGCCGCAAAGTAAGCGCTCCAGTCACCGTATCGGAGGTGACGATGTTGAAATTCGTGAAGTCGGCGATCACCTGCAGCAAAGAACGGACTTCAATATTCTGAAAATTCAGCGACAGCTTTTCTCCGCTGTACCCGGGGCCCTGCGTAAGCTTGCTGAGATCAATTTTCTTCTGGCGAACCTCGACAACGAACTGGTTGTCACTTTGGTACGCGCTATGCTCCCATTCGCCAATGGGTTCAATGACCATATGTACGCGATCACCATCCTCGGTGGTCGTGATTTTCTGTACCGGCGTGCCAAAGTCCGTCACATCGAGTCGGCGCCTCAACCCCTCAGCGAGCGAAGAGCGAAGAAAATCAACCGTAAGGGTTTTGGCCTGCTGGCGCAGATCGACACCCACCTGGCTGCTCGCAAGGGCTACGACGATGCGACCAGAGCCATCGGGGCCACGGCGAAAATCAATGTCTTTGATAGGCAGGACGTCCAAGGTGCCGGATTCGGCGAAGACCTCCGTCTGGGCTGGAGTCGTTGCACTTGATGCCACGGGTGCCAAAACGACCATCAAGGCATCGCCTTGTAGCTCTGCCCGGTAAGCCGTTGCCTGTTTGAGATTCAAAACCACACGCGAACGTCCATCAGCCTGAACAACGTTCACTGATTTTATGTTGCCTTGATTAATTTCGATGAGAGATTTCCCCATCGCATTGGACATACCTGGGAAATCGAGCGCGATGCGGGCTGGCGATTGCGTCGCGAACCCCGTCGGCAGCGCCGGGAGCGGCTGCGTAAAATCGATTCGCAGGACCTCCGCGCCGCCTTGCAGCGATCCAGTAACGGACTTAATAGCACCTTGTGCAAATGCGAAGGAGGAAGCAAGTGCAGCAGCAGTCGCGAGCACAAAACCTCGAATCAGGTTCTTCATTTTAAAATTCTTCCGCTTCATTTGGTGACCCCCTCTTGCAGCTCAAGCGATGCCGTGCGCTCTATCCAGTCGCCTGTGGCGTCTTGCACGATTTCACGCATCTGTACAGCAGTTTCTGTGATTTTTGTGATGCGCCCATAATTGGGGCCCAGATATTCACCAAGCCCCACCTGGTAAAGCAAATTGTCGACCTTCAGCAAGGCAGTCGGCTTTCCGGCCTTCATCAAACTCCCCACCATAGCCATTGCGTCGAGAGGATACGCTTCCAGCGGTTCCTTGCGACGGGCCAACTCAGGCGCGATCAACGCCGCATTCGATGCCACCTGCGCTGAATCACGACGCAAGGCTTGGGTAAGGCGTTGCAGGCTGAATGGCTCAAGTTCGCCTTGAACTGCATATTGTTGCGGCTGGAACTGCTTGGGTTCCGTGATCGGCGTGACATGGGGCTGTGCTTGCGCGCGTTCCTGCGCCATCCAATCCCTCAGTTCCGCCTCGCCAGACGAATCGCACCCCAGAAGGAGTGCTACCGCAACACCCAAAACAGCGGCATGACTTAGCTTCATTTCGGCGCCCCCTGAACTGCCTTGCGCTGTGCTTCAATTTCATCCGCATCCAAATAGCGGAAGGTGCGCGCGGTTGCATCCATGATCAGGTTCGGACCGCCTTTGTCTCCGGCAGTAATTGCTATTTCGTTAAGTGTCACGATTCGAGACAGATTAGCGATATCGGCAGCAAAAGCGCCCATATCGTGGTATTTTCCAGTGACGCGAACAGCGATTGGAAGTTCTGCATAATAGTCGCGAACAATCACTTGCCCTGGACGGAAGAGCTCGAACTGCAGACTTCTCCCGATACCCGCCTGGTTAATATCAGAGAGCAAGGCAGCCATTTCCGCTTTACTTGGCAACTGCTTCTCGAGCTGTATCACGTATTGTTGAATCTGTTCGCGCTGCTTCTTGAGCAAATCCAGACTAACTGCTTTGTTCAGTTTAGTCTGATAATCTTGACGAAGTGTCACTTCTGTGGCGCGCTCAGCGTCAAGCGCGTCACGATAGTCCGTAAGCTTAACGTACCAAAGGGCAACGACTACAGCAGCAACAATAAAAATGCATAGCAGATAGCGTGGCAACGGCGGCCAAAGGGAAGGATCTCTGGTATCGAGATTGCGAAACTGACGCTGCAAGGTTTCTTGCAGGGCCGCGGTATCTATGGAGTTTTTTTGCTTTTTGGCCATGGCTCAGTTTCCGGCCGGAGGCACACTTACAGCGTCGCCTTCGGTTTTCTTTGCATCGCTAGACCGCTTCAAAGTGAACTGCAAATTGAACGCGGATACGCGCCGCTCATCACGCGGAGTCAATGCAACCTTGGCAGCCGTAATCTCCACCAATTCGGGCTTGGAAAGCCATGGCGTGTTATTGGACAGATTACGCAACAACTCGGACACACGTTCGTTCGACTGCGCCATGCCCTGCATTGCTATTTGTTGGTTGGTTTGCTTCAATGACGTGACATATACACCATCGGGCAATTGCTTGACCAGTTCGCTCAGCAAATGCACGGGGAGATTTCGGTCGGCCTGCAAATCTTCGACTGCCTTCTGTCGTGCGCGCAACGAAGCGATTTCTTCCTCAATACCGGCAATTTCTTTGATCTGACTTTCAAGCACCTTGATTTCACTCTGCAGAAAGCCGTTTCTGGCTTGCTGCTGCTCAATCATCATTTGAAACCACCAATAGATGAGGCCAGCAATCAGCAAACCCACGAGAAAAGAGGCAAACATGGTTGCCTGGAATGCCTCGCGACGGCGCTTGCGCGCCACTTCGCGATGCGGGAGCAGATTGATGAGAATCACTGCATGAACCTCCGCATCGCAAGGCCACAGGACGTGAGATAGGACGGAGCCTCCCGAACCATCTTCTTGATGCGCACATTGCTGGACATTTCCATACCCTCAAACGGATTGACGATGCTGCATGGAAAACCTGTGTGCTGCGTCACCGCCTCCGGCAGACCCTGCAAGGGAGAAGATCCCCCTGCCAGAAGGATTCGGTCGACACGGTTGTGTGGCGTACTGGTGAAGAAAAACTGCAATGCACGCCCGATTTCCTGTGCCATGCTCTCAACAAAAGGACGCAGGACTGCGCTTGCGTAGTCTTCAGGCAAGTCACCGCTGCGCTTCTTGTTCTCGGCTTCCTCCACCGAGAATCCATACTGCCTGACGATAAGTTGCGAAAGTTGAGCACCGCCAAAAGCCTGATCTCGGTCGTAGAGAACTTCGTCATTGCGAATGACCTGCATGCTCGTCGTCAAGGCGCCCACTTCGAAAAGGGCCACCATGGAATCGACGCCTTTGTTGGGCAAGGCCTCAATGAGACGACTGGCCGCCAAGCGCGAGGCATACGACTCGACATCCAGGATGACCGCCTTCAGCCCTGCAGCTTCTGCCAGGCCCTGACGGTCTTGAACTTTTTCTCGACGCGACGCCGCAATCAATACGTCGACGTCGCCCGGAGCATTCTTGCTCGGGCCCATCACGCAGAAATCGAGACTTACCTCGTCGAGCGAAAAGGGAATGTACTGGTTGGCTTCTGACTCAACCTGTACCTCAAGCTCCTGATCGCTCATGCCGGCAGGCAGGGAAATTTTCTTGGTGATGACGGCGGACGGCGGCAACGCAAGTGCAACCTGCTTGGTGCGTGTTCCGCTCTTTTTTACAACGCGCTTGAGAGCGTCAGCAACTTCGTCGAACTTCTCAATGTTGCCATCCGTGATCCAGCCACGCTCAAGGGGCTCGATCGCACAGCGCTCAAGAACCCAGGCACCTGATTTGTCACGCCCTAGCTCCACCAACTTGACGCTGGAAGAGCTGATGTCAATGCCCAGCAGCGGCGCAGACTGGCGACCGAACAAGGAACCCGTAGAGATCAAGATGCCCCCTTGTAGTTGTGAATGTGAGACAACAAAACTTCACATTTCACATGAATGCTAGCAGTAAGATACTTCTCCGGCAAAGAGTTTTCCGGATGTCGCAACTTCAGAGCGTTGTCAAAAGCAGACGGAACAGCGTGCCGAGCCGCTTAGCCGAAACTGCTTTTTTCCTGGCAGATACTTAAAACCTCCCTCCACCGGTTTCCAATGCGCGCCATCGCGCGTGGCCGGATTTTTATAATGCCGGCTCATTTCATGCCGGAGCGATATGCCGCCGTCCACCCCCAAAGACCCCTCGTCCCCGAAGCCAAAAGTGGCCTCGTCGCCCTCTTCTCCCTGGTGGAAGTGGCCTCTGCGCATTCTGATGTGGTTGCTCGGTCTGGCTGCGGCAGGCGCTCTGGCCTTGGCCTTGGTAATAGCAGTTGCCTTGGCTTTTGCCTATCCCAATCTTCCCGATATTTCTGACTTGGCGGACTATCGCCCCAAGCTTCCGTTGCGCATCTACTCCTCCGAGGGCGCACTGCTCGGTGAATTCGGGGAAGAGCGTCGCAACCTCACCCCAATCGCCGAGATCCCCAAAGTGATGAAGGATGCTGTTCTGGCCATTGAAGATACGCGCTTCTTCGAGCACGGTGGCGTGGACTACAAAGGCATGCTTCGGGCGATGCTGGCCAACCTGGGAAGGATCAAAAGCCAGGGCGCCTCCACGATCACCATGCAGGTCGCACGCAACGTATATCTGTCCTCTGAAAAAACATTTACCCGCAAAATTTACGAAATATTACTTACTTTCAAACTTGAGCATCTGCTTTCCAAGAATCAGATTCTCGAGGTCTACATGAATCAGATTTACCTGGGCAACCGCGCATATGGATTTGCGGCGGCCTCGGAAGCCTACTTTGGCAAGCCTCTGAAATCAATTTCCGTTGCAGAGGCCGCCATGCTTGCCGGTTTGCCCAAAGCGCCTTCAACCTACAACCCGATCAGCAACCCCAAGCGGGCTCGCATTCGCCAGCAATACATCATCGACCGCATGGAGGAGAACGGATTCATCACCTCGGCCGAGGCCGCTGCGGCGCGCAAGGAATCCATCCACATCCACACTGGGCAAGACAGCACACGCGTGCATGCAGAGTTCGTGGCGGAGATGGCCCGCCAACTCATTTTTGCGCAGTATGGCGCCGAGGCCTACACACGCGGCCTGAATGTCTACACCACACTGAGCGCCAGCGACCAGGATGCGGCCTACAGCGCTCTGCGCCGCGGCATCATGAACTTTGAGCGGCGCCAGCATTACCGCGGACCCGAGCAGTTCATCGAGCTGCCCACAGACCCTAACGACATTGACGACGCCATTGACGACGCACTGGCCGACCATCCGGACAATGGCGACGTGCTTTCAGCGGTGGTACTTGAGGTGAACAAGCGCACGCTGATTGCCGTTCGCGGAAATGGGGACACCATTGAGATCTCCGGCGATGGATTGAAGCCGGTCCAGTCGGGTCTGAGCGACAAGGCACCTCCTAACATCAAACTGCGGCGGGGCGCCGTCATCCGCGTAGCACGCACCGACAAGGACGGCTGGGAAGTGACCCAGTTGCCTGAAGTGGAAGGCGCGTTCGTTGCGCTTGATCCGCGCAGCGGCGCCATCAAGGCACTGGTGGGCGGGTTTGACTTCAACAAGAACAAGTTCAACCACGTGACGCAGGCCTGGCGTCAGCCAGGGTCCAGCTTCAAGCCCTTTATCTATTCCGCCGCGCTGGAAAAGGGCTTCACGCCGGCCACCGTGATCAACGACGGGCCCTTGTTCTTCGATTCGGGGTTCACCGGCGGCCAACCGTGGGAGCCCAAGAATTACGACGGAAAATTTGACGGTCCTATGACCATGCGGTCCGCCCTGGCGCGCTCGAAGAATATGGTGTCCATCCGCATTCTCCAGGCGATCGGTCCGCGCTATGGGCAGGAATGGGTCACACGCTTCGGTTTTGATGCAGAAAAGCACCCAGCCTATCTGACCATGGCTCTTGGAGCGGGTTCAGTGACGCCCATGCAGATGGCAGTCGCGTACTCGGTTTTTGCCAATGGCGGTTTTCGTGTCAATCCCTGGCTCATTTCCAAGGTGACAGACTTCAAGGGTCGGACCATTTCAGAAACCACTCCGGTCCCCACAGAGCAGAACCCGCGCGCCATCGACGCACGCAATGCCTTCATCATGGACAGTTTGCTGCAGGAGGTCACACGCTCAGGCACGGCAGCGCGGGCCCAGGCCACCTTGAAGCGCCCGGACCTGTACGGCAAAACCGGTACCACCAACGACGCCTGGGACGCCTGGTTCGCTGGCTTCCAGCCCACCGTCGCGGGCATTACCTGGATAGGCTACGACACCCCACGGAACCTGGGTAGCCGCGAAACGGGCGGCGGTCTCAGTCTGCCGGTGTGGATCAGCTTTATGGAACGGGCACTCAAAGGGGTCCCGGTCATGGAGCCTACCGTGCCCGCAGGCGTGGTCAATGTCGGAGGCGAATGGTTCTACGACGAATATGCCCGCAATGCCGGCGTTGCGAGTGTGGGGCTGGAAGATCGGGGCACAGGGTCGGGCGTGGCGCCGCAGGAGGCGCCAGCGCCCGAGGAGCGCAACAAAATTCTGGATCTGTTTCGCAATTGACGTTTCCAACGTGTCGGCGCGTCGCCAAGCGCGCGCAGCGCCGGCCTCAAGCGTGAAAGCGCAGCACGAGACCCGATTGCTCGCTGGCGTCGCGGCTCAGAGCGTCAAAGAATTCGCCTGCGCCCTTGGTGTCCTGCCAGACCAGCCCATCGAAGCGGTAGTGGTATCCACCGGAGCGCGATGCCAGCCAGATCTCGTGCAAGGGCCTTTGCTGGTTGACTACGATCTGGCTGCCATTGGCAAACACCAGCGTGATCAGGCCGCCGCTGCGCTGGCTGTCGATGTCTGCATCGGTGGCCTCGTTGATAAGGTCCACACATTGCTCAATGGCCAGCAGCAATTGCTCGGCGCGATCCGCGTAATCCAGGTCGGTCATTACAATTTCCGCATGTTGATATTGATTGCCCGGCAAATTCTAGTCAGGACGCTAGTCCTTGCTGCCAGCGGGGCGGTGCTCGCCGCCTGCGGGCAGCGTGGACCGCTGTTTCTGCCGACTGAGGCGGCGGCTAGCCAGCGCGCCAGCCTGCCTCAAACCCTTCTTCCGACCGCTCTGTCGGCTCCTTTGCCTCGCTCACCCGCCTCTTCGCCCCCATGACCCCCTCCCAGCTTCCCGGCCGCCCGCACATTGCGTACCGCGGTGACGACCTGTACATCGAGGACTGCTCCGTTGCAGACCTGGCCCGCACCTATGGCACGCCGTTGTTCGCGTACTCGACAGCGTCCATGACGGACGCCTTGCAAGCCTATCGCAACGGCTTTGCGGGCCGCAAGCTCCACGTCTGCTACGCGATGAAGGCCAATTCCTCTCTCGCACTGCTCCAGTTTTTTGCCCGACAGGGCTGTGGCTTCGATATCGTTTCCGGCGGCGAGCTGGCACGGGTTCTCGCCGCTGGTGGCGATCCGTCCAAGGTGATTTTCTCGGGCGTGGGCAAGACGCGCGCGGAAATGCTTCAAGCGCTGGAGGCCGGCATTTTGTGCTTCAACGTCGAGAGCGAGGCCGAGCTTGAAGTTCTGAGCGACGTTGCCTCCAAAAGCGGCCACACGGCGCGCGTGAGCATTCGGGTCAATCCCAACGTGGACCCCAAAACGCATCCCTACATCTCCACGGGGCTCAAAGGCAACAAATTTGGCGTCGCGCACGAGCGAACCCTGGCCACGTACCGGCGCGCCGCGCAGTTGCCGGGCCTGCATGTGACCGGCATTGATTTCCATATCGGCTCGCAGATCACCGAAGTCCGGCCCTTTGCCGATGCGGTGGACCGCCTGCTCGATCTGGTGGAGCAGATCGAGGCCGAAGGCATTGCGATCGAGCACCTTGATTTCGGCGGCGGCCTGGGCATCGACTACGCCGGCGACACGCCACCTGCGGCCGACCTGCTGTGGCAGGAACTACTGACCAAGCTCGACGCACGCGGCTTTGGCGATCGCCAGTTCATCATCGAGCCCGGACGCTCCCTGGTGGGCAACGCCGGCCTGTGCGTGACCGAGGTGCTGTACCTCAAGCCGGGCGAGGAAAAGAACTTCTGCATCGTCGACGCCGCCATGAACGACTTGCCGCGCCCAGCCATGTACCAAGCCTTTCATGCCATTGTCCCTGTGCAATGCAGCGCCGCTGAAGCGAGTACCTACGACGTGGTGGGTCCGGTGTGTGAGAGCGGCGACTGGCTGGGACGGGACCGCCAGCTTGCGGTGCAGCCGGGCGATCGGCTGGCAGTTCTGTCGGCCGGGGCGTACTGCATGTCCATGGCCAGCAACTACAACACGCGCGGGCGCGCCGCCGAGGTGCTGGTGGATGGCGCTGAGGCGCGACTGATTCGCGTGCGCGAAACCCCGCAAGACATGATGCGCGCCGAGCGCCTGCTAGAGGACTGAGCGGAATCGCGCGCTGGCCTGGCAAAATTATTACTAAAATAGGCCTCTAGCGCTTATTAGGCAATCGTTTGAAGCTATCTTTTTTGTAGTATCGCCGCGTTTCCGACCTTTGCCCGCCCAGGACGCGTCGCGCCCAGGCGGAGCTTGCGCTGCGCCTCCCAGACCCGCCAGCCGAGCAAGCTGGCCAGAATGGCCCCGTACACCGCCACCTCGGCGAAATTGTGTTTTCCAGCGCGCATCCAGTAGAAGTGCAGGATGGCCAGCGCCGCCACCACATACACACTTTGGTGCAAGCGGCGCCAGCGCACCGCGCCCAGAGTCTTGATGGCGCGGTTGAACGAAGTGGCCGCCATCAGCGCCAGCAGAACGCCAGCGAGTGACCCCACCAGAATGAAGGGCCGCTTGGCGATGTCCTTGGCGATCTCGGTAGCGTCAAACTCCATGTCGAAGGCGACATAGGAGAGCAGGTGCATCAACGCATAAAACGCCACAAACAAGCCGAACATTCGGCGAAAGCGCGCCAACGCCGGCGTTCCCGTCATCACCCGCAGCGGCGTGACCGCCAACACGATGCACAAAAAGCGCAAGGTCCAGTCGCCCAGGCTGCGAATCAAGGCTTCCGCCGGATTGGCGCCCAGCTGGTCTGCCGCCGCCGCATAAAACAGCCAGGCAAACGGCAGCAGGCAGACGATGAAGAGCACCGGCTTGGCGGCGCGGTGCATCAGCAGTTTTTTCATGGTGCTGCAACCGTTCAGAAGTTCTTTTTCAAATCCATGCCGGCATAAAGCTGGCCGACCTGGGCTTCGTAGCCGTTGAACATCAGCGTCTTGCGGCGCTTGGCAAACAGGCCGCCTTCGCCGATGCGCCGTTCCGTCGCCTGGCTCCAGCGCGGGTGATCCACCTCGGGGTTCACGTTGGAGTAAAAACCGTATTCTTGGGCAGCCGCCTTGTTCCAAGCTGTCGCCGGCTCCTTGTCGGTAAAGCGAATCTTGACGAGGCTCTTGGCGCTCTTGAACCCATATTTCCAAGGTACGACGATGCGCACCGGCGCGCCGTTCTGCTTAGGCAGCACTTCGCCGTACATGCCAAAAGTGAGCAGCGTCAGCGGGTGCATGGCTTCGTCCAGCCGCAGGCCTTCGACGTACGGCCACTCCAGCACGCGCGAATTCACGCCCGGCATGGTGACCTTGTCGGCCAGCGTCACAAATTCCACGTATTTCGCGCCACCGAGCGGTTCCACACGCTTGATCAGCTCGACCAGCGAGTAACCCACCCAGGGAATCACCATGGACCAGCCCTCGACACAGCGCAGGCGGTAAATGCGGTCTTCCTGAGCGGAGAGCTTGAGCAGTTCGTCCAGGCTGAACTTGCCCGGCTTCTTGACCAAGCCCTCGACGCTCACGCTCCAAGGGTCCGTCTTGAGCGTGTTGGCATTGCGCGCCGGGTCGGATTTGTCGGTGCCAAACTCATAGAAGTTGTTGTAGCTGGTGGCATCTTCATACGAAGTCGCCTTTTCCATGGAGACCGCACCCAGCACCTTGGAGGCCACGCCAGGCAGCGCCGCCAGTTTGCCTGGATGCTCTGCCGCCGCCAGTGCGCTCCGCCCGGCCCAGGCGGCCAAGGTGGCGCCGGCAGCGCCTGTCGCCAAGCCGCGCAGCAGCATGCGCCGTTCTTCGTACACGCGCTGCGGCGTAATCTCGGAAGGAACCGGGTGCACAAACCCGTCATTGCGATGAAAAATGGACATAAAAACTCCAGCTGGCCAGAAATGCGAAGCATTTCCGTTGCGTGACAGCGTCACCTGAAAAATGCCAGGTGCACCTTGCACTGTGGTTGTAATTCGGCGAGCCCACCACCAAGGTTACAGCCAACCGAAAGATTTAGTGCGCCCGCCAGTGCCGCGTGGCGACGCGGGCGAGCCGCTCACAAGGAGTACGCAGCCGGGCGCCCGCTGGATTCACGGGCGCCGCTGCAGCGCGGTGCCTGACGTTTTACAGCTCGCCGTAGCTGTGCAGGCCGCTCAGGAACATGTTCACGCCCAGGAAGGCAAAGGTGGTGACCACCAAACCCACCAGCGCCCACCAGGCGGATACCGTGCCGCGCAGGCCCTTCATCATGCGCATGTGCAGCCAGGCGGCGTAGTTGAGCCAGACGATCAAGGCCCAGGTTTCCTTGGGATCCCAGCTCCAGTAGCCACCCCAGGCTTCGGCCGCCCACAGCGCACCGAGTACCGTAGCAATGGTAAAGAAGGCAAAGCCCACCGCAATCGCCTTGTACATCAGGTCATCCAGCAGTTCGAGCGGCGGCAGCTTGGCAGCGATGCGGCGGCGGCCAAACAAAATACCGCCCACCGCCAGCGTGGACACGCCGAAATACACCATCCAGAAGCTGAGGTTGCTCTGCCCCGCGCCTTGGCGGAAGACCAGGGGCTCAAAGCACAGCACCAGGCCCAGTACGCCCAGCGGCGCAAGTTTGGTCCAGCGCGTTTCCCCCGCTTGTTGCTTGATCAAATAGGCAAACGCCACCATGGCCGAGAGGGCAAACGTACCGTAACCAATGAAGTTGGCCGGCACGTGCAGCTTCATCCACCAGCTCTTGAGCGCCGGCACCAGCGGCTGAATCTCCTGCGCCTCGCGCGCCACCGTGTACCAAAGCAAAAATCCCACAGCGGCGCTGACCACAAGCAGTACGAAAGCGCCGAGTGCGCGCGTGTTGTAGTGCTGCTCGTAATACAGGTAGAACAGCGCGGTGATCCAGCAGAACAGCACAAACACTTCATAGAGGTTGCTGACCGGGATATGGCCCACGTCCACACCCACCAGATAGCTTTCGTACCAGCGCACCATGGTGCCGATCAGCGCCATGCCCACCGCCACCCAGGCCAGGCGCGAGCCGATCAGCGACAGCGTGGCACCCTCGCCGCGCGAGGCCATGCCAAGCCAGTAAAAGGCGGTGCTCATGAAGAACAGCACGCACATCCACAAAATCGCCGACTGGCTGGAGAGAAAGTATTTGAGCCAGAACACCGATTCGGCCCGCGCCAGCTGCCCCTGGCCGTCGATCTGGTAGGACGCAATGGCGAGCAAGGCTGCAGCGGCCACCACCAGCATCAGCGTGCGCAGCGGTCGCCAAAACCAGCCCAGCGCCACGAGCGACGGAACCGCTGCCAGCAGGATGCCTTTTTCGTACACATCCATATAGGCTGCGTAGCGCTGGAAGGCGAACAAGCCGCCCGCAGCCACGATCGCGGCGAACAACCAGTCAAACCAGTTGCGCCGAGAAAACATGCCCTCATTGAGGGAAATGGTCGCATTCGACGCGGTGCTTGTGGCCGTATTCATGCCTTGCCTCCTGTGGGTGCTACCCCAATGAGTTTGTCCGTAAGCTGAGCGAACTCGCGGTCGCCGTCCATGGTCTTTCGGTTCGTCGAGAGGGCCATCATGGCCCGGCTGCCCGCCCCTTCCGGCACGAGCCACACCCAAACGCGGCGTTCGCGGATGTAGAGCATGGAGAAAACGCCCAGAATCAGCAAGGCACAGCCCAGATAGACCACTTTCTTGCCCGGGGCACGCGCCACCTGAAAAACGCTGGCCTGCACCTGCGTGAAATCCTTAAGGGCAAACACGAGCGGCGCGGGATAGGCCTGCACGTCGCTGAGCGCCATCACCGACTGCGTCATAAAACCCAGCGTGCTGGCGTCGGACTTGAGCGGGGCCAAGCCGGCACGCTCGCGCGTGATCTGCGCCAGCTCGAACAGGGTGCCGTTGAGAATGCGCACCAGCACCTCGCCAGCCCGCGCCCGCTCGGCCTCGGGCACGTTGTCTTCCATGAATTGCGCGATGGCGGGCAGACCCCCATCGAGCTTGCCATTCACCACGCCCTGCGGCGCGCCGGAGCCGGCAAACAAGCCGAGCGCGCGCTCGGCCGACTGCTGCAGCTGCGCCGCCAGTTCGGTGCGGCCCGGCTCGACGGCCTGCTTGACGTAGCGAGCCACCGCAGCCTCGCGGGCTTGGGGGTCTGCAAGCGCCTGGCGCAGTCGGACGAAACCGTCGAGGCTGCCGCTGTCGTCTGCCGGAGCGCGCAAATACCGGAAGGGCTCGGACGGGTTCTCGCGCACACCCAGCAAAAATACCGGAACGCCGCCTTCGCCCAGGTCCACCGGCAGCATGTAGTTGTTGTATTCACGCGCTTGACCCGAGGCGTCACGCAGCTTGTAGCCAATGCTGGGGCCCACGTTGCGCAGCTCTTTGGACTTGACCGTGTTGTTGGCCGCGCCCAGGTGCGAATCGAGTGTGCTGCGCAGATTTACCTTGCGCACATCGGCGCCGGAACCGCCGGCACCATCGCTCTCGCCGCCAAAATTTTCGACGTTGATGGTGCGCAGACCGGTGAATTCCAGCGTCAGCGCGCGCTCGCCCGCGCCTTCGACAATCTGCGACTTGCCCCCGATGACGCCATCGATCTCGAACGGCTTGCCCCCTATGCCCAGCGGCATGGCGGTCAATTTGACGCGCGAGCCTCCGTCATCGAAGCTCGATTGGTAGATCTCGATGCCCTTGAAGTTGGCCGGGTGGTTCACTTCGATGCGCGTCGGAGTCGCCTCTCCGGTCTCTCGGTCGTGCAGCACGACATCGCTGGCAAACAGCTTGGGCATGCCCGTGGAATAGTATTCAACGACGAATTTTTTCAGCTCCAGCGAAAACGGGAGCGGCTGCAGCAGGATGCCGTCGGACTGGCTCAGAATCGCTGTGCTGGCCTGCGTGCCCTCCGTCACCACCAAATTGCCGCGGTAGGCCGGGTTGCGGTCGCTCAGCCAATGCTTGGGGCTGACCTCGGAGATCAGGCCGCCGCCAGCGTAGGGGGCTTTGCCGCCCAGCCACATCTGCGCACGCACGATCATGTCGCCATCAAGCAAACCACCCAGACACACCAGCACGATGGCGCTGTGCGCAGCGATATAGCCGATCTTGTTGGCCGCGCCGGCCTTCGCCGCCACCATCCAGCCAGTGCCGGGGCCGGCAGCGGTGTCGCGCTGCTGCAGCTTCACTTTCCAGCCACCGCCCGAGAGCATGCCGCCAATGCGCCGGGCTTCCGCGGCGCTGTCGCCGGCGAGCTGGGCTTCGGCCTTGTGGTGGAAGGAGCGCAGGTTCTGTTCGCGGATGTTTTCCTTGTAGGTCTTGAGGTCCGTGATGATCTTGGGCGTGTTGCGGGCAATGCACAGCGACGTGCTGGTCACCAGGAACGCCAGAATCAGCAAAAACCACCACGCGCTGTAGACCGCATTGAGCTGCAGCGCAAGAAACGCCTCGGCCCAGAAAGGCCCGAACTGGTTGATGTAGTTGACGATCGGCTCGTGTTGCTTGAGCACGGTGCCAATGACCGAGGCAATGCAGATGACCGTCAGCAGTGCAATCGCAAAGCGCATCGACGAGAGCAGCTCAACGGCGCGGCGCAGCGGCTGCGGCGCGCTCTGGATGCGAACGCCTTGGGTGATATCAGACATGAGGGGGAGTATGCAGCGCCAAGTGAAAACGGGCGGACCCACCGTAGAGATGGACCCGCCCGCATTGGGGTTAGTTGCCTGCCAATGGTTCCCGGCGCGCGGCTGGGAACCAATTTAATTTAGCGCAGGCCCGCAATGTAGTCGGCTACGGCGCTGATTTCGCGATCGTTGAGCTTGGCGGCCACGCCGGTCATTTGCGCGCTGTTGGTGCGCACGCCGTCGCGGAAGGCCTTGAGCTGGACAGCGGTGTACTCCGCATGCTGTCCCGACAGACGCGGGTACTGCGACGGAATGCCGGCGCCATTGGGGCTGTGGCAGCCCGCGCAGGCGGCGATATTGCGATCGGCAATGCCGCCGCGGTAGATGCGCTCGCCCAGGCTCACCAGATCTTTGTCCTTGGCGAAGCCTTCCTTGGCGGGCTTGGAAGCGAGCCACCAGCCAACGTTCTTCATGTCCTCATCGGACAGCATGGAGGCAAAGCCCTGCATGATGGCGCTGGCGCGCTTGCCTGACTTGAACTCTTGCAACTGCTTGACCAGGTACTCCGGGTGCTGCTGCGCGAGTTTGGGGTTCGCGGGAATCATCGAGTTGCCGTCCGCCGCGTGGCAGGCCACGCAGACCTGCGAAAAGCTCGCTTCGCCCTTGGCCAGGTCGAGCTTGGCGGCCGGTGCCGGTGCCGCCGCATGGGCTACTGCTGGGGCTTCTGCTGCGGCCGCGGGTGCTGGCGCCGGTGCATCGGCCGCCAGGGCTGGAAGAGCGGGGGCTGCCAGCGCGGCAGCCATGAACAGGGAGGCGAGCATCTTCATGACGGGGGACTTTGTTAGGTGGCGCGAAACCCGGCGATTCTACAATGCCGCTCCAACCCCACCGGCGCCCTTCATGACCGTTTCTGATCCTGCACAAAGTGTTGGCACCTTTCCGCCCACCGCCGACGCCAAGAGTGCGATGGGCTGGATGCACACCGCGCGCTTCCTGACCACGGCGGCCCAACTGCACCAGTTGCCCACGGTGGAGGTGCCTGAGATCGCCTTCGTCGGGCGCTCCAATGCGGGCAAATCCTCGTGCATCAACACACTCACGCAACAAAAGCAGCTCGCCTTTGCCTCCAAGAAGCCGGGGCGCACGCAGCACATCAACCTGTTCTCCCTGGGGCGCCAGAACACCACCGACGCGGTGCTGGCCGACCTGCCCGGCTATGGCTACGCGGCGGTGTCGCGCTCGGACAAGATGCGCTGGCAACAGGTGATGGTGAACTACCTGGTGCACCGGGAGAGCCTCACCGGCATCGTGCTGCTGTGCGACCCGCGCCTGGGCCTGACGGGCCTGGACGAAGCGCTGCTCGAAGTCGTCCGCCCGCGTGTGGAAGACGGCCTGAAATTCCTCGTGCTGCTGACCAAGGCCGACAAGCTGACCCGCGCCGAGCAGACCAAGGCGCTGTCGATTGCGCGACTGCAAACCGGCGGCGGCGAGGTGAGGATGTTCTCTGCACTGAAAAAGCAGGGCGTGGACGAGGCCGCGCTGCTGCTGTGGCAGTGGGCGCATCCACAGGCGGAGGCCGGCGCAGTGGTTCCTGCCGCCCCCGCGGGTTGAGCGCCAGAAATTTTGATCAAAATTCGCCTCTAGCGCTTATCCCATAAGCGTTAGCAGCTCATCTATCAGGAGCATATGTGATCTCTGCGCGCAGCATTTCCCTGCCCCACGGCATCACGCTCGATGGCCGCGTCTGCGGCGATCCGGCGCGCCCGGTGCTCCTGTTTCTGCACGGTTTCCCCGAGGGCGCCTTCATCTGGGACGCGCAGCTCGCGCATTTTTCCCAACCCGAGCACGGCGGCTACTACTGCGTAGCGCCCTATTTGCGTGGTTTTGGTGCCTCCAGCAGCCCGCTGGACGCCGAGGCCTACCGCCCACGCCATCTGGTCCAGGACATCGATGCGATGATCGCGGCCCTGTGCCCGGGCGGCGCGGTGGAATGCCTGATCGCGCACGACTGGGGCGGCGCCGTGGCCTGGAACCTCGCCAACCAAAAGCCCGAGCGCATGCGGCGCCTGATGATCGTCAATTCGCCCCACCCCGGCGCCTTTGTGCGCGAGCTGCAGCAGAGCGCTGCGCAGCAAGCGGCCAGCCAGTACATGCATTTCCTGCGCCGCGACGATGCCGAGGCATTGCTCGCGGAGGACGACTTCCATCGCCTGTTTGGCTTCTTCAGCAACACTGCAAGCGAACCGCCCGCCTGGCTCACAGAAGCAGAGCGCGCGAAATACCGCGCCCTGTGGCAGCAGGGCCTGCGCGGTGCCTGCAACTACTACCGCGCCACGCCCTTGCGCCCGCCGCGCGCCGGCGACGTGGGCGTGCAGACCGTACAGATGCCTGACAGCATGTGCACCATTCACGTGCCAACCCGCTTGCTTTGGGGCATGGACGATTTCGCTTTACTTCCCAGCCTTCTGGACGGGCTGGAGGCCTGGATTCCAGATCTGGAAATCCACCAGATTCCCAACGCCTCGCACTGGCTGGTGCACGAGCAGCCCGAACGGGTGACTGCGGAATTGACCGATTTCCTGCAATCAAAAGGATAGCTTCAAACGCTTACTGAATAAGCGCTAGTGGCCTATTTGACTCTATATCTAGTATAGAGAAATTCAGTACAGGCCCGGTTCACCCTCGGGCCGCGTCTTGAAACGTTTGTGCACCCAGTAGTACTGGCCAGGCTCGGGCGCAATCCATTGCTCCAGCCGGCGGTTCATCTCCGCCGTGTCGGCCTCCAGATCGTCCGTCGGGTAATGCTCCCATGCAGGCGTAATCTCGGCCACATAGCCGCCAGGCACCAGCCGGGTCGCCATACCGATCACCTTGGCACGCCCCAACCGGGCAAAACGGGACAGTGAGGGCACGGTGGCGGCGGGCACACCAAAAAAGGGAACAAAAAGCGAGTCGTTGCGACCGAAATCCATGTCAGCGAGCAGGTACAGCAGGCCGCCCTTGCGCAGATTCGACAGAATCGGCTTCACACCGTCCTTGCGGTTGAGCATGCGCACGTCGCCAAAGCGCTGGCGGCCGTTGCGAAACCACGCGTCCACGGCGGGGTTGGGGTGCGTCGAGAAAATCGACGTGAACGCGCGCGGCGTGTGCAGGGTGAGCGCCGAGCCGCCCGCGTCCATGCCGTAGAAATGCGGCGCAAAGATGATGGTGGGCGCATCGCCCTCCAGCTCCTCCAGCGCCCCCGTCAGTTGCACCCGCTTGAGCACCGTCTCGCGCGGGGCAAACCACAGCCAGCTGCGGTCCAGCCACGACTGGCAGAACGCTACAAAGCTCTGGCGCGCCCAGCGCCGGCGCGTGCGCACCTCTTCGTGCGGAAAACACAGCGCCAGGTTGCGCAGCGCCACGCGCCGGCGCGGCGCTGCAAGCACAAACAGCACCTCGCCAATGAGCCAGCCCAGCGCGCGCAGCAGCGGCAGCGGCACATGGGCCAGCAGGCGCATCAGCGCCACCCCCATCCTTCCACTCATGCCACTCCCTCCGCCACCGCACCCGCCGGCATTTGCCCGCGAGGACGCTTGTAGCGCGCGTAGCCCCACAGGTATTGCTCGGGGCACTGGCGAATCGCGCACTCCATGGCCCGGTTGATCTGCGTGGCGGCGAGCACCGCGTCGTCCGCCAGCGGCGCATCGAGGCGTTCGAAATGCGTCACGAAACCCCGGCCCTTGGGAAGCCGCTCGCAATAGACGATCAGCACCTGCGCGCCGGTCTGCTGCGCCAGGCGCGCGGCCAGCGTCATGGTGTAGGCGTCGTGCCCGAAGAACGGCGCCCACACGCCCAACCCGTCGGGCGGCACCTGGTCGGGCAACAGGCCCACGGCCTCGCCTCGGCGCAGCGCCTTGATCATCAGGCGCACACCGGCCAGCGTGGTTGGCACGGCCTGCATCGCCGGGCGGTTGCGCGCCGTTTCCATCATGCGGGCCAGCCAGGCTTGTCGGGCGGGACGGTAGAGCACCGTAATGGGCCCATACAGATCGCCCCAGCGGCGCGCGGCGTCCTGCGCGCAGAGTTCGAAGCCGCCCAGGTGCGGGCTCAAATAGATCACACCCCGCCCTGCCGCATAGGCCTCGGCCACCAGGCCCTCGTTGACCAGTGCACAGTCCGGCACTGCACCAAACCAGAGGCGCGGAATTTCGGCCACCGTGCGCCCCGCCTGCGTCACCGCGGCGCGCACCTCTGCAAAGCGGTAGCCCGCCCGCGCCGCGTTGGCAAGGAAGCGGCGCCGGTAGGTGGGCGATGCCAGAAAGGCCAGCCAACCAAGCAGGGCGCCCAGAACATGCATGAAGCGCAAAGGGATATGGGCCAGAAGGCGTACGAGAACAGGCATTAAAATGATGCGGTCGCTGAGTTAAATGAGCAACTTGCAGAGCGACGTTAAACAAGACTGCTAAAGCGTTCGCCAGAGCTTCCAAAGGCTGCGGGCAACGCCCCACCAGCCAGCACAGGAGTTTATTCAAATGGCGAACGACTTTCTCTTTACTTCCGAATCCGTCTCCGAAGGCCACCCCGACAAGGTGTCCGACCAGATTTCGGATGCCATTCTCGATGCCATTCTTGCGCAAGACCCCAACGCCCGCGTAGCCGCAGAAACGCTTTGCAATACCGGCCTGGTGGTGCTGGCAGGCGAGATTACGGCAAAGCCAGGCGTCAATGTCGACTACATCCAGGTGGCGCGCGACACCATCAAACGCATCGGCTACGACAACACCGAATACGGCATTGATTACAAAGGCTGCGCCGTGCTCGTCGCCTACGACAAGCAGAGCATCGACATCGCCCAGGGCGTGGACCATGCATCAGACGACCACCTGAACACCGGCGCTGGCGACCAGGGCCTGATGTTTGGCTACGCCTGTGACGAAACGCCCGATCTGATGCCCGCGCCCATCTACTACGCGCACCGCCTCGTGGAGCGCCAGGCGCAATTGCGCAAGGACGGGCGCCTGCCCTTTTTGCGCCCCGACGCCAAGAGCCAGGTCACGCTGCGCTACGTGGATGGCAAGCCGCACAGCATCGACACCGTGGTGCTATCGACCCAGCATTCGCCCGAGATGAGCCTGGGCGACAAGATGAAGCCCGAGTTTTACGAGGCGATTCGCGAAGAGATCATTCGCCCGGTGCTGCCGGCCGAGTGGCTCACGGCAGAGACCAAATACCTGATCAACCCCACCGGCCGCTTTGTCATCGGTGGTCCGCAGGGCGACTGCGGCCTTACGGGCCGAAAAATCATCGTCGACACCTACGGCGGCGCCTGCCCACATGGCGGCGGTGCCTTCAGCGGCAAAGACCCTACCAAAGTGGACCGCAGCGCGGCCTACGCTGCCCGCTATGTGGCAAAAAACATCGTCGCTGCTGGCCTGGCGCGCCAGTGCCAGATCCAGGTGGCCTACGCGATCGGCGTCGCTCACCCGATGAACGTGACGATCTACACCGAGGGCACTGGCGTCATCCCCGACGACCAACTGGCCAAGCTGGTGCAGGAGCATTTCGACCTGCGCCCCAAGGGCATCATCCAGATGCTCGACCTGCTGCGCCCCATCTACGAAAAAACCGCCGCCTACGGCCACTTCGGCCGCGACGAACCCCAGTTCACGTGGGAGCGCACCGACAAAGCCGCAGCCCTGCGGGCTGCGGCCGGGCTGTAAGCCCGCTGCGCGCAAGCGCAGTGTCGGTGCGCGGGCGAAGCTCCTATCGCGCAGCGATGTGAGCGCAGACCAAAAGACAGACAAGGCTGCCACGCTGCGCGCGGCAGCGGGCCTGTAAGGCCCTGAGCGAAGCGAGCTTGTCTGGCTATCGGCGCAGGCTCATATCGGCGCAGCCGATGTGAAGGGCCGCAAGGCCCGGCCGAAGCCAGCGCACGGACAAAGCCCAAGCGCTGCGTGCAGCGGCTGGGCTGTAAGACCAGCATTTGGGGAGCAAATCTTGGGCTTTGGGGTGAAGCTCATATTGCGCAGCCATGTGAGCGGAGACCACAAAGCCGCAGCCTTGCGGGCAGCGGCCGGGCTGTAAGCCCGCTGCGCGAAAACACAGTTTTCCGACCCGTCCTACACCAGCACCGTCCTCCCTCCCACGGCGTGTGGCAAGGCGTCCGACTACCTTTGAAGACATGCCGCGCCACGCAGCGCGCGGAGTCCTTCAAGGGGAACGATATGCTCAAGTACGCCATCATTTTTGCCATCGTCTCGCTGATCGCCGGTGCGCTGGGTTTCACCGGTGTCGCAGCGGGCGCGGCCGGCATCGCCAAGATACTTTTCTTCATCTTCCTGGCTATTGCCGTGCTGTTCATCATTCTTGCTGTGCTCGGCGTGGGGGCTGCACGCAAGGCGCTGAGGTAAGCCGCAAACGCGCGACACTGGCAAGTCGACGATTGCCACGGCCTGACAGGGCCGTGGCGAGCCCAATCGCAACCATCAGACCGCCTCTTGCGCCTGCACCACGCAATTGCGACCGCTCGACTTGGCCACGTACAGGGCGGTGTCGGCGCGCTTGATCAGCGCATGCGCATCTTCCACGTGGTTCCAGGTGGCCACGCCGAAGCTGGCGCTCACATGGCCCACGGCATCGAACGGCACGGTCGCAATGCGGGCGCGCACCGCCTCGGCCATGGCCATCGCCGCGCCTTCGGGCGTTTCCTTGAGCAGGATGATGAATTCCTCACCGCCAAACCGCGCTGCGCAGTCGGACGAGCGCAGCAGCTCGCGCACACGCAGCGCCGTGCTCTTGAGCACGATGTCGCCCGAGTCATGCCCATAGGTGTCGTTGATGCGCTTGAAGAAATCGATATCGAACATCACCACCGACAAGCTGCTCTTGTTGATGCGGGTCTCCGCCATCTCGGCCTCCAGGCGTTCAAAGAAACGGCGGCGGTTGACCAGGTCGGTGAGGAAGTCCTTGGTGGCCAGGTCTTCCAGTTTGCGGTTCAGCCGCGCCATGGGCTCGATCACCAGCGACGAGAGCGAGAGATTGAGCGCTACGAACAACAACACGAAGCTGCCCAGCAACGCTGCCATCACGGTGTAGAAGGTCTGGAGCGCCTTCTCCAGCGGGAAGTACATCGGTACCTGCACCACCTGGATACCCACCGTTTCGTTCATGTTCCAGCCAAACCCGTTCTTGTCGCCATAGACCTTGAGCATGGTCGCGGGCGCCACCTGCGGCGTGCTGTGGCAAGCCATGCACTGGGGCTGCTTGATGGTGATGGGACGGGCCACGTACAACGCCCGATGCATGCCCTCGCCCACCTCCCCGGTCACTTCCTTTCTGGGGTCGGCGCGCCCTTCACGGAAGTCCTTGATGACACGCTCCTCCCATTCGTTGGCCCGGTCATTCGGGTTCGTGGGATTGAGCACGGCCTCCTTGTATTCGTAGCCCGGAAAGCGGGTTTGCAAACGCCGCAGCGTCTCGGTGGCGGCGTACGCAGGAACCGTCTGGGGAAGAAACTTTTCGTTCAGTGTCACGTCCAGATGCGGCTTGACCAATTCGGTCGTGTAGTCGCGGATCGCCAGGGCCGCGTGCATCATGATCTGCGAGTTGTGCTGCACCTCCTCGATGGCAGTTTCCTGCAGGAAGCGATGCACATAAAGCCCCGCAGCGGCGGCCGCCACGAGCAGCACGCTCGCCAGCACCAGGTTGAATTTGAGCCGCAAAGACATGGATCTCCCTTGTTTTTTGTTGATGGCCCGCGCACGCTGCTGGCAAGCAGCAACAAGCGGGGCATCGAGTGGGCGTTTGTGCCACAGATTTCTCCCCGGCGCTCTGCGGGCTTGTGCGCGGGCGCGCTCAGCGACGGAACCTCCTCAAAGCCACGTCCGCCGTTTTTGGTTAAAAATCTATCCTGGCGCTGGATGCACAAGCGCCAGCAGCTCACTTTTTTGCAGCATGTACGACACCGCCATTCTTATCGGCCGCTTTGAGCCCGTCCACACCGGCCACGTCGCCCTGCTCCGGGAAGCGCTGTCGCGCGCGCAGCGCGCCATCGTCGTTGTCGGTTCAGCGCACCAGCCACGCTCGCCCAGGAACCCCTTCACCTGGCAAGAGCGCGAAGCCATGCTGCGCGGCGCGCTGCCCGGGCACGATGGCAAACGTCTCACCGTGCTGCCCGTGCGGGACTACTACAACGAGGCCATCTGGGTGGACGCCGTGCGCGAAGCCATCGCGCGCCACACCGCACCGCAAGAGCGCAGGGGTCTTGTGGGCCACTTCAAGGACACCACCAGCAGTTACCTGGACGCCTTCCCAGGCTGGGAACTGATCCGCATGGAGCGCCAGGGCGGCATCGACGCCACCGCCATCCGCGACGCCTATTTCAGCGCTACGCCTGCCACGCTGTCCGCAGCGCTGGGGGTGTTGGCGGCGGACATCCCCCCCGCTACCTACGCCCTGCTGGAGCGGTTCGCCCAAACGCCGTCCTTTGCCGCCCTGCAAGAGGAATGGCGCGCTTTGCGCGATGGCCGGGCAGCCTGGGCGGGCGCGCCCTACCCGCCCACCTTCGTCACCGTGGACGCCCTGCTGCGCGCGCGCGATCAGGTCCTCTTGATCCGTCGTGGTCACAGCCCAGGGAAAGGTTTGCTGGCCCTGCCCGGCGGCTTCATCGACGTGCACGAGACGCTGCTGCAAAGCTGCCTGCGGGAACTGGCCGAGGAAACGCATTGCGCGCTGCCGGCCAGCGCGCTCACGGCCGTCCTGCGGGAGGTGCGCGTCTTTGCCCACCCAGCGCGCAGCCAGCGCGGCCGCACCATCACGCATGTGCATCATTTCGATCTGGGCGAGCAGTTGCCGCCCGAGGTGCGCGCAGACGACGACGCTGCGCTCGCGCAGTGGCTGCCCATTGCGGACCTGGCCGCGCTGGAAGACCAGTTCTTCGACGACCATTTCCACATCCTTGACAGCTTTCTGGGCTTGCTTGCACGCCCCACCAGAACGTCGTAATCACACGCCCCTGTCCGGCAACGCCCGCATGGGCACCAGACAGCCCCGCAGCCCTTTGTCACCGGAAATCCCTGCTCTCGGTGGCCAAGCGCCCGAGCAGCGGCGTCAGATCGGCCAGCTTCTCTGCGATCAGGTTGCACACCTCGCCTTCGCGTTGCCAGCGCCCTTGGATGGCCAGCAGGCGTGCACCCAACAGCACCTGCCGCTGGGCTTCGCGCACGGCGCGCCAAACGATGATCTGCGTGGCGCCATGCTCGTCTTCAATGGAGACAAAAATGGTCCCGTTGGCCGTCTGCGGCTGCTGGCGCACAGTGACGATGCCAGCCGTGCGCACGGTGCGCCCATTGGGTGTGCGGCGCAGTTCTTCCGAGGTCTTGAGTCGGTAGCGCTCCAGCCGGGGGCGCAGCAGCGCCATGGGGTGCGAGCGCAGCGTCAACCCTGTAGCGCGGTAGTCCCACAGCACTTCCTCGCCTTCTGGCGCGGGCGCAAGCTCAAGATCGTCTTCGTCGATCGGTGCGTCCTGCAGCAGCTTGGGCGGGACATGCAGCGCAGCGGCCTCCCACACTTGCTGCCTGCGGTGGCCCGCGAGACTGTGCAGGGCGCCGGCAGCAGCCAGCTTCTGCATCTCGGGCTGCTCCAGCCGGGCGCGGCGTGCCAGGTCTTCGGCGCTGTCAAACGGCGCCTTGGCGCGCTCCAGCACGATGCGCTCGGCGCTGGCCGAACGCAGCCCATGGACCAAATGCAGGCCCAGGCGCACCGCCGGTGTGTCGGGCAAATCTTCGAGCGACGATTCGACATCGCTGTACATGACATCGACGGCCCGCACCAGGGCGCCGTGGCGCCGCGCATCCTGCACCAGTTGGCTGGCGGAATAAAAGCCCAGCGGCTGGCTGTTGAGCAGAGCGGCAAGGAAGGCCGCGGGCTCGTGGCACTTGATCCAGGACGAGGCATAGACCAGCAGCGCAAAGCTGGCCGAATGGCTCTCGGGAAACCCGTACTCCGAGAACCCCTTGATCTGCTCGAAGATCGATTCGGCAAAGGCCTGCTCGTAGCCGCGCGCCGCCATGCCATCGACGATCTTGCTGTAGTACTTCTCCAACCCGCCCTTGCGTTTCCATGCCGCCATGGAGCGGCGCAGGCCATCGGCCTCGCCAGGCGTGAAGCCTGCCGCCAGCATGGCCACCTGCATCACCTGCTCCTGAAACACCGGCACACCCAGCGTGCGACCGAGCGCCAGCTCCAGGTCTTTGCTGGGATAGGTCACCGGCTCCCTGCCCTGGCGCCGGTTGAGGTAGGGATGGACCATGCCGCCCTGGATGGGCCCGGGCCGCACGATGGCAACTTGAATGACCAGGTCGTAAAAGCACCGGGGTTTGTGGCGCGGCAGCATGCTCATCTGCGCCCGGCTCTCGATCTGGAACACGCCCACGGTATCGGCCTTGCAGATCATGTCGTAGGTGGCGCCGTCTTCTGCGGGAATGTCTTGCATGCCGAAGTCGTAGCCCCGGCGCAGGCCGATGAAGTCCAGCGCACGCCGGATGGCCGAGAGCATGCCCAGCGCCAGCACATCCACCTTGAGGAGGCCCGCTGCGTCCAGATCGTCCTTGTCCCATTGAATGACGGTGCGCTCGGGCATGGAGGCGTTCTCCACCGGCACCATGCGGCACAGCAGATCGCGGGTCAGCACAAAGCCGCCTGTGTGCTGCGAGAGGTGCCGCGGAAAACCAATGAGCTGGCCGGTCAGCGCAATGAGCTGGCGCACGGCCAGCGACCCGGTTTCCATTCCCAGTTCGTCAAAGCGTTCCAGCCGCACCTGCTTGCCGTCGAACCACTGCTGGCCCTTGGCAATGGCGTCCACAGTGGCCAGGTCAAAACCCAGGGCCTTGCCGACATCGCGGATCGCCGAGCGCGGCCGGTAGGTGGCGACTGCGGCGGTGAGGGCAGCGCGGTCGCGTCCGTACTTGCTGTACAGGTACTGGATGACTTCCTCGCGCCGCTGGTGCTCGAAATCGATGTCGATGTCGGGGGGTTCGTTGCGCTCTCTGGAGATGAAGCGCTCGAACAGCACCGACATGCGCGCCGGGTCGACTTCGGTCACCCCCAGGCAGTAGCACACCACGCTGTTGGCGGCCGAGCCGCGCCCCTGGCACAGGATGTGGCGCGAGCGCGCAAAGGCCACGATGTCGTACACGGTCAGAAAGTACGCCTCGTAGTGCAGCTCGCAGATCAAATCCAGCTCATGCTCGATCTGCTCCTGCACTTTGGTGGGAATGCCAGCCGGCCAGCGCCGCCCAGCGCCTTCGTAAACGGCCTGGCGCAGATAGCTGGCAGCCGTATGCCCTGGCGGGACCACCTCGTCGGGGTACTGGTAGCGCAGTTCATCGAGGCTGAAACTGCATCGCTTGGCCACCTGCAGGGTCTCGGCCAGCAGATCGGCAGAAAAGGTCTGCGCCAGGCGCACCCGGCTGCGCAAATGCCGCTCGGCGCTGCGCTGCAAGGCGTGGCCGCATTCGGTCAGGGGTTTGCCCAGGCGCGTGGCAGTCAGCACGTCCTGCAGGGGCTTGCGCGAGCGCACGTGCATGTGCACGTCGCCCACGGCCACGAGGGGCAGCGCCGTCAAGGCAGAAAGCTCGCGCATGCGGTGCAGCCACAGCTCGTCGTCGAGCTGGCGCACCTGCTCCACGCCGATCCAGCAGCGGCCGGTGAACTGCGCCAGAGCCCAGCGGCCCATGGCTTCGAGTTGTGCCGCACTGGCGCTGCGCTCGGGGCACAAGAGCGCCAGACAGTCCCGCAGATCGCTGCCCGCCATGTCGTCCAGCGTGAGACGGTAGGTTCCTTTCTCCGAGGCGCGGCGCAGTTGGGTGATGAAAGCGCACAGATTGCCGTAGCCATGGAGGTTGCAGGCCAGCAACACGAGCGTGAACGGCGCTTCGTCCCCATGCCTGGCCTGAACGAGAAATTGCGCGCCCAGAACCAAAGAAAGCCCTGCCTGCTTGGCGGCCACATGCGCACGCACCACGCCGGCCATGCTGCATTCGTCGGTGATCGCCAGGGCCCGGTAGCCCAGAGCTTTTGCGCGCTCGACCAGCTCCTCGGGGCGGCTGGCACCGCGCAGGAAAGTGAAGTTGGAAATGCAGCGCAGTTCTGCATAGTCGGGCAAGGGATACGGGGTTGGCATGCGGCGCTCCTTCATCCAAAGTGCCCGTGCAGAAACCAGGCTGTCTGGTCCCCCGCCAGGCGCTGCTGAAACACCCAGAGCAGTCCTGCGTGCGGGCTCAAAGCCAGCCAGTAGTCGCGCTGCACATTGAGCGCCTCTTCGTCCCCGCCATGGCCATGACCATCACCAGCGCTGCGGTGCCACCAGCCGCCTTCCACCCGGTCCGGCCCGAGCAGCATTTGCAAGGGGCCTTGGTAGATGGGCCGGTGCTCGCGCTCGGCCAGGCGCAAGGGCGCGTCCAGAATCCAGGTGGGCAGGGGTAGGCCATAGGGCGGCTCGCTGCGCCGGGTGCGCTGCGGGCTGCGGGACTCCCAGCGCTGCATCCATTCCAGGCGGTGGTCGGGCGTCAGCGCCGGGCAGCGCACAGAGGGCTCCCCGAGCCGCGCGGCAATGCGTTCGAGCGCCAGTTCCACGGACGCGCCCTTGCAGACCCCATCGGGCAGCCAAGAGCAGTTGTTTTCGACCACCGACGCAACCTCAGAGGCGAGCAGTTCAATCTCTCCCGCAGGGGCCAGCAGACGCAGTTTGTCCAGATGCTCGCCCAGCAGGCGGGCAAAGTGCTCGACGTTCTGCGTCGGCTGCGCGGTGCGAATGGTGATCTCGCCGCCCGCACCGGCATTCTTGGGCCCCATGGCGTCGTGGCGCCAGCGCAAAGTGAAGGCCGTGGCGCCCAGACGGCGCGCAGACAGCCAGCCGGCCATTTGCACCAGAAGGCGGCGGGCGCCAAACAGCAGCGCCGGAGCCGTCTCGACGCGGGCCATCAGTTCCAGGCGCGCATGGAAGCTCTCGGGCAGCACGACCCATTCGTAGGCCTCGGGGCGCAGTCCATAGGCCTGGTCGAGCGCCAAAAGCAAGGCTTTGTCGAAGCGCCGGGCCAGCCCCCCACGCGGCAGCCGGCGCACATCGCCCAGGGTGCGGCAGCCCATGCGCTCCAGCGTAGCGCCGTGACGGGCTACCGGCGTCAGGCTGGCAAGCGGCAAGGCATCCAGAATCTGCGCCAGCGGCGCGGCAAAGCCATCGCGCTGGCCCTGGCGCACCAAAGCCAGCGCAGCGCTGCCTGTGGGCGCCCAGGCCAGGCAGGCACCGATGTCCCCGGCCTGCGCTTGCACGGTGCGCTGCAGCGGCTCCATGCCGCCAAACAGACGCGCGCAGGCGCCCACCTCTGCCACCACCGCTTCTTCCAGCAGGGCCACCCGAGGCGTGAACTGCAGCGCCCAGATGCCCAGCGAAGGCGCATCAATGGGCGATGGGCAGCCGGGCAAATGAATGGGGAGCAGCGCGGCCCAATGTCCGAGCATCTGGAACTACCTGAGACAAACGTGCACCAGCCGGTGCGGGAATCGACACCAACCGCGGCGGAACTGCGGACCCCAGGTTTGCGGGCATGGCCGCCAAATGCAGAACCTCGTCCAATGGCACGCCGCGGCGCTTGGGAATGCGCAGCCCAAGACTCCACCCTGCCTCCAGATGCACCGACACGCGCAGCGGTGCCGGCGAGGCGTCGCGCAGGGCCAGCGCCGGACGAAACAAAAACACCGGCGCGCTGCACCCCTGCGCGTGCACCTGCAGACGCCGCAGTTGTTCAGCACGCGCCTGCGGCAACCACGCCAGGATGGCGCCTGCGGGGTCGGACTTGACGATCTGCTCCGTGGCCCAGAGCCTGTCTGCGGGCGCCGTGGCATCGATCCAGACCACTTGTGCTGCCGGTAGACCCAACTGCGCCAACCCGCCGGCATGGGGCTGCTTGGGAGGCGCAATCAGGTAGATGCGGCCACCGCCCTGCACCACCGCTGGCAAGGCGGGCCCGAGCAAGCGCCATTCGCACTGCCCTGCCTGCGCCAGCAGCAATTCGCTCAGGCTGTGCGTTGGCCACCCGCCGCCAGGCAGCTCTGCGTCCAAAGCAGCAAACCCGGTGGCCACGGTAGGCGCATCCATGCCACCCATCTCCGATCCCCGCCAAAGCGCTTGCGCCACGCGGGTGGGCAGCACCCGCCGGTCGAAGCCAGATGCGATGGGGAGAGAACGGTCCGGCGAAGACGGTGCGTCTTCGGACCAAAGCGGGAGGGCGGGCACGGGAGGAGCAAATAACTGTACGAATACACAGTATACGTAGATGGTGCTCACCCGTTGGACTTTTGCCTGTTGAACCGAGATTGTTCATTAGGGTTTGGAGGGCAGGCGGATGCAGTGGCGAGCTGGTGATGGCCTGACTGAGGCGTCCATGGCTTGGGCTATGGACAACGAAGAAAGACGAAAGCAGCCGCCAATGCGCCGCCTGCACCCAAACAGCACCGCAGGTGCGCCCAATGGACAATCTCGGGTGAAGATGGCTCGATGCAAGAGGGGCGCCACGAGCACAAAAACCTTGGCGCGGACTTCACTCAACCCCTGGACGAAGGTGCTGCAGGCCCATTGCCAGGCAGTCTGGCCGGTGGCTTGGAGGTTGATGCCGCTGCCAACGCGCCTGTGCGCCCGCCTGCGGTGTGGAATTTGAAGGTAAATTGGGCTCTAGCGATTGTGGTGCTTCATTCGTTGCTACTACTATGAGAGCAATTGATTTAATCTGAAGGGCCGAAGGTATCAGGAGAAGGAAGGCATTTGCATCCACTCACCTTACGGGTTGACCGGTGTTGCACTTCACGGCTGAAACCGCCCAGGTTAAAGCGCACGGGCGGGATGCTGGTGCTGCCCGTGCTTGGCGTGGTGGCGTCGTTGGTGAAGCGCTTGGCCCCCGAGCGTGTTCGCCACCCAGCCGCACCAAAAAAAGCACAAACTCTATTCGCTGCACGTGCCGGAGATGGAATGCATCGGCAAGCACAAGGCCGGCCAAGGATGTTCCATGCGCCCAGTCACGCCGCGCGTGGTGCGGGCAGACCGATAAGCGCCTCCATACAAAAGCGGACCGCCATCGCGGCGGCCAACTGCCGCTGTCAGCTTGAATCGCCCGGCTCCGCGCAACACACGGTGGTGCTGCCAGCGGACCTTATGGGCTCGTCGGCACCGATAGGGTCAGTGTCGCTTGTGCACCTGCAGGGCCCAGCTTGACTGCATGCGCATCCAGGCTCTGCAGCACCAGATCTCCATCCACCGCGCTGCCCACACGATACGGCCTGGCTGGCTGGCCGGCCACGACGATCAAGGCTGCGCCACTGGCACCGTCCTGGCCCGCCAGCAGGCCTACCAGGGTGTAACGGCTGCCTGCGGCAGGCTGCGCCGAAGCCATTGCGGCGCTGGGCTGCACACCCAGCAGCCGGGCCATCGCCTGCACATCCGGCGCGGCGACAGCAGCGGGGCTGGCAGGGGCTGCTGGCAGAGACGCCGGGGTGCTCAGGCGCAAACCCCAGAACACCGCGCTGGCGGCCGCCAGCGCCCACAGCGCAAGCGTGGTCAGGCGCACGGGCCAGGGGCTGGGGGTAAGGCGGCTCATCGCACGATTATCATTCAGCGCACCACGCAACCCGGCGCCGCTTGCGCCCCGCCCCAACATTCATGACCCTCGCCCTCAACCTTGCCCGAACCGCACGCCGGCGCCTCGCTGCCGGTTTCACCCTGATCGAGCTGATGGTGGTGCTGGTGATCATCGGCGTGCTGGCCGCACTGATCGTCCCCAACGTGCTCGACCGCGCCGACGACGCGCGCAGCACGGCGGCGCGCACCGACGTGACCAACCTGATGCAGGCGCTCAAGCTCTATCGCCTGGACAACCAGCGCTACCCGACATCCGAGCAGGGCCTGCAGGCGCTGGTGGCGCGCCCCAGCTCCGGCCCGCCGCCCATCAACTGGAAGCCGTACCTGGAAAAGCTCCCCAACGACCCCTGGGGGCGGCCTTACCAGTACCTGAGCCCTGGTATCAAAGGCGAGGTGGACGTCATGTCCTTTGGCGCCGACGGCCAATCGGGAGGCGAAGGCAAGGATGCGGACATTGGCAGTTGGCAGTAGAGAAACCGTGCCCCCACGGTCGCCCACTGCGTGTCGCTTCCTGCCCCCCGAGGGAGCCGTGTTTTGCCTTGGGGCGGCCCGGCGGAAAGACCCATTGCCCCCACGCTCCCGCACTGCGTGTCGGTCGCTGCCCCCCGAGGGGGCGGCGTTCTTCCTTGGGGCGGCCCGGCGGAAAGACCCATTGCCCCCACGCTCCCGCACTGCGTGTCGGTCGCTGCCCCCCGAGGGGGCGGCGTTCTTCCTTGGGGCGGCCCGGCGGAAGAACTGGGGCTTCACCCTGCTCGAGCTGCTGCTCGTCATCAGCATCATGGCCCTGGCCACGGCCGGGGTGTCGCTGGTGCTGCGCGATCCGTCCGAAACCCAGTTGGAGCGCGAGGCCGAGCGCCTGGCGGCGCTGCTGGAAGGCGCGCGGGCCAAGTCGCGGGCGGCCGGGGTGCCGGTGCGCTGGCGCCTGATCCAGGGCGGGTTTCGCTTTGACGGTTTGCCAGCCAGCAGCGGCCTGCCCACGCAGTGGCTGGACTCCAATACGCGCGCCTTCGTTCTGGCCCCGCTGCTGCTGGGCCCAGAGCCGCTGATTCCCCCGCAAACCGTGGTGCTGAGCCAGGCCAGCCACCCGGAGCGCCGCCTGCAGGTGGGCACCGATGGCCTGCGGCCTTTTGCCGTGCTGGGCGCGCCATGAAGCACTATCGCCGTCCCCCGGCGCGCGGCTTTACGCTGATCGAGGTGCTGGTGGCGCTGGGCATCGTGGCCATTGCGCTGCTGGCGGGCAGCCAGGCAACGGGTGCGCTGGTGCACAACGCCAAGCGCCAGTCCGAAGTCATGCTGGCCCACTTGTGCGCTGAAAACGCGCTGGTGGCGGTGCGCCTGTCGCGCCAGATGCCCGCCATTGGCGACAGCGTGCAAGACTGCGAACAGGCCAGCGAACGCTTTGACCTGACGCTGGTCGTGCGGCCCACGCCCAACCCCAGCTTTCGCCGTGTCGACGCCCAGGTGCGCAGCCAGAGCGGGCCGGTGCTGCGGCTCTCGACCATCGTGGGGCGAAGTTGAACCGGCGCAGATCCCATTCCCCGCGCGGCTTCACGCTGATCGAGCTGCTGATCGCCATTGCCCTGCTGGGCTTGATGGCCCTGATGAGCTGGCGCGGCATCGACAGCATGGTGCGCACCCAGCAGCAGACCAAGGCGCGGGGCGACGCCCTGCTCACGCTGCAGGCCGCGCTGGGCCAATGGGGCGCCGATCTGGACGCATTGGTGGCCTTGCCTTACACCACGCCAATCGACTGGGACGGCCAGGCGCTGCGCATGACGCGGCGCAGCAGCGCGGGGGGCGACGCAGGTGCGCTGGTGGTGGCCTGGAGCCAGCGTGAGGTGGCGGGCACCACCCAATGGCTGCGCTGGCAGTCGGCGCCAGTGACTACGCGCGGCGACTGGCAGCGCGCCTGGGACCGGGCCGCCGTGTGGGCGCGCAGCCCAGGCGACGCCGAGCGGCGAAGCGAAGTGGCTCTGGTGCCGCTGGCGGGCTGGCAGATCTTCTATTTTCGCGGCAATGCCTGGAGCAATCCGCTCTCCAGCAGCGGCACGCCCACAGCACAAAGCGTGGGCCAGGCGAGCCCCGCCGCCAAGGCGCAGGCCCTGGTGCCCGACGGCATCCGCCTGCAGCTTGATCTGGGGCCAAACGACGCCCTGGCCGGGCGCCTGACGCGCGACTGGGTCAACCCGCTGAATGGGGGCGGCAAATCATGAAGCCCTCCGCCACACCAGGGCGCACGCGCGGCGCGGCGCTGCTTGCCGCCATGCTCACCGTGACCCTGGTGGCGACCTTTGCCGCAGCCGCCATGTGGCAGCAGTGGCGCAGTATCGAGATCGAGACGGCAGAGCGCGCGCGCATCCAGTCGGCCTGGATTCTGATCGGCGCCCTGGATTGGTCCCGTCTGATCCTGCACGAGGATGCACGCGCCGGTGGCGGCGACCACCTGGCCGAGCCCTGGGCCGTACCGCTGGGAGAAGCCCGCTTGTCCACTTTTCTCGCCGCGCAGGACGGTGCCGCACAGAACGATGCCAGCACCGACACCCAGGACGCGTTTTTGTCGGGCCGGATCATCGACCTGCAATCGCGACTGAACGTGAGCAGCCTGGTGGTCAGCGGGGCCGTTCAACCTGCGGCGCACGCCCAGTTTGCCCGCCTGTTTTCGCAGCTCGGCTTGCCCGCTACCCAGTTGGAGACGCTGGAGCAGGCGCTGGGTCGCGCAACGGCCCCTGAGGCGGCGCAGGGCGACGACGCCCCCCTCATGCCCCAGCAGGTCGAGCAATTGCCATGGCTGGGGCTGTCGGCAGCCAATGCGGCGCTGCTGGCGCCCTATGTCACCGTGCTGCCAGAGCGCACTCCCGTGAACCTCAATACCGCCAGCCCCGAAGTGCTGCAGGCTGCCATGGACGGGCTGGACCGCGCCGGGGCGGAGACGCTGGCCACGGCCCGCGAGACGCGGCCTTTTCGCTCACTCGACGACGTGCGCGCCCTTCTGCGCACGCAATCCCCACTCTCGCCCACCGAAGTCAGCGTGGGCAGCAACTACTTTGAAGTGCAAGGCCAACTGCGCCTGGGCGACGCGGCCGTGAAGGAGCGCTCGCTGGTGCACCGCATCGGCACCCAGGTCAGCACCGTCTGGCGCACCCGCGTAGCTGACCTTGCGCCAGCCGCAACGCGCTGAGCGCACCCCTACAATGGCCCGCGAAATTCGCCCATGAGCATTCTTGTCCTCACCCTTCCTCTGGCCACCGGCGCGCCCGCCCCTGAATACAGCTATGTGCTGAGCCAGGACGGCCACCAGCCCACCCGCCACGGCCACGCCAGCGCCGCACTGCTGCCCGCCAGCGGTCGGGCTGCGGGCGAGTTGGTGGCGCTGGTGCCGGCACAGGCCCTGTCGTGGCAGCGCGTGCAACTGCCTCCTGGCGTCGCCTTGAACAGCCCGCGCATGCGCGCCGTACTCGAAGGTCTGCTGGAAGACCAGGTGCTTGACGAACCTGCGCGCCTGCACTTTGCGCTTGCGCCAGACGCAGCGGCTGGTGCAAGCGCCTGGGTGGCGGTCTGCGACCGCGCCTGGCTGCGCGGCGCGCTGCAGGCCCTGGAGGCGGCAGGCCGCCCGGTGGCGCGCGTGGTGCCCGAGATCGCGCCCGGTGCGAGCCCCCCCGCCCTGCACTTCACCGGCACCGCCGAAGCGCCGCTGGTACTGGCCACCGGCCTGCCGCCCGAGGGCGCGGTGGCCGTGCTGCCGCTCGCGCCCGCTGCGCTGGCGCTGCTGCCCGCGCAGGCGCAGGACGACGAACCGATCACCGCCACCAGCGAGAGCGCTGTGGCCAGCCTGGCCGAGCAGACCCTGGGCCGGCCTGTGGCCCTGGTCTCCGCCAGCGAACGCGCTCTGCAGGCCGCGCGCGGCCGCTGGGAGCTGGCGCAGTTCGATCTGGCCAGCTCGGGCCGCACCCGCGCCATGCGCAAAGCAGGTGGCTTGCTGGGTGCGCTGCTGCAGGCGCCCCAGTGGCGCGCGGCGCGCTGGGCCGGTGCGGTCCTGGTCCTCGCGCAAGTCGTGGGTTTGAACGCCTGGGCCTGGCAAGAGCGCTCGGCGCTGACCACCAAGCAGGCGGCGGTGAAAAGCACGCTGACCACCGCCTTCCCCCAAGTCAAGGTGGTGGTCGATCCGCCGCTGCAAATGGAGCGCGAGCTGGCGCTGCTGCGCCAGGCCAGCGGTGCCCTGGCGCCAGCAGACCTGGAACCCATGCTGGCGGCCGCGGGCAGCACGCTTGCCACACAGGGCAGCGCCAGTGCCATCGACTACAGCCCGGGCGCTTTGCAACTGCGGGGCCTGGCGCTCTCGGCCGAAGCACAGGCCACGGCAGGCAATGCTCTGCAGGCACAAACCTACCAATTGAGCAGCGAGAACGACAGCCTGTGGCTGCGCCTGGCGGGCCAGCCATGAGCGCAGTACCGAACCGCCCCAACCCAGCGTGCACCGCACGGCGCTGCACGGAGGTTTCCCAGTGAGCACGCCCAGCACCCCCAACGCCATCCACCCCGTCTGGCGCGCCCGCTGGGACGCCATGGCCCCGCGCGAACGCCGCCTGGTGCTCGCCGCTGCGCTGCTGGTGGCTGCGGCGCTTGCGTGGTGGCTGCTGCTGGCACCCGCCCTGCGCACCCTGCGCGAGGCGCCCGCGCGCCATGCCGCGCTGGACGCGCAACTCGAACGCATGCAGGCGCTGGCCGCCGAGGCCCGCCTGCTGCAAGCCGACGCCAGCACCCGCCCCAGCCAGGCCGAGGCCCAGCGTGCTCTGCAAAGCGCCACGGCGGCATTGGGGTCCGGCGCGCGAGTCAGTTGGATGGGCGAGCGCGCCACCGTTGGCCTGCAAGGCGTGTCCGCTGCGGCCATCGCCCCGTGGCTGGCCCAGGTGCGTGGCAATGCGCGCAGCGTGCCGGTAGAGGCCCACCTGACACGCAGCAGCGCCAAGCCGCCGGCCCAGCCCGTAGTTGGCGCAGCGCCCCAAAAAACGGCCCCTGCAGGCGAAGCGCGCTGGGATGGTGCCATCGTGTTTGCCCTGCCCCCGCGATAGACCCGCACACTCTTTGCATGGCCCCCAGCCCCTTCTCCCGCTCAAGCCCGCGTGCGTCCAATGCATTGCGGCGCCGCAGCGCGCCGGGTGCGGCGTACGCACCCTGGGGCTGGGCACTCGCCGGTGCGCTGCTGGGCGGCGGCGGCGCATTGCTCGCGGCGCTGCCCGCGCACTGGATGGCCGCGGGCGTGGAGCGCGCCAGCGGCGCGCAGCTGCAACTGGCCGCAGCGCGCGGCAGCGTCTGGAACGGCTCGGCCCAGTTGGTGCTGGCAGGCGGGAGCGACAGCCAAAGCGCGACCGCTTTGCCGGGACGGGTGCACTGGCGCCTGCGTCCGAATTGGAGCGGGCTGCAGGCCGAACTTTCGGCCGACTGCTGCACGCAGGTGCCCCTGCACCTGCAGGTGCAGCCGCGCTGGGGGAGCCTGCGCCTGGCCTTGGCCGACGGCCAGAGCCGCTGGCCGGCCGCCGTGCTGACGGGCCTGGGAACGCCCTGGAACACGCTGCAGCTGCAGGGCCAGCTGGCCTTGCAGACACAAGGCCTGGTGATCGAATCGGTACGCGGCCGCGTGGTGCTGCGCGGATCGGCCCAGCTCGATGCGCTGGGCGTGTCCTCGCGCCTGTCCACGCTGCGGCCCATGGGCAGCTACCGGCTGGCGCTGGCTGGAGGTGAAGCGCCGACACTGCAGCTCTCGACCCTGGCGGGTGCGCTGCAGCTCTCGGGCAACGGGCAATGGGTGGGCCAGCGCCTGCGCTTTGCCGGCGAGGCGCAGGCGGCGCCGGGGCGCGAGCCGGCGCTCTCGAATCTGCTCAACATCATCGGGCGCCGCGTGGGCGCGCGCTCACTCATTTCGCTCGGCTAACACCGCAAAAATTATGTCCAGCCCCGCTCAGTACACTCCGCACCCTCTGCATCGCACTATTATTTCAATAGCTTCTTTCGCTTTACTGATAAGCGCTGGAGGCCAAATTTATGCTCAAAACGCGGCCACACCCAACCCGCAAAGCGTGCGCCCGGGCGAGCCGGTCACGCTGAACTTCGCCAACGCCGACATCGAGGCCGTGGCGCGCACCATGGCCACCATCACCGGGCGCAATGTGGTGGTGGACCCGCGCGTCAAGGGACAGCTCAATCTGGTGACCGAGCGTGCGGTCACGCCGGCAGCGGCTTTCGAGCAGTTCCTGGCGGCGCTGCGCCTGCAGGGCTACACGGTGGTCGAGACGAGCGGCCTGTACAAAGTGGTGCCCGAGGCGGAAGGCAAGCTCCAGGGCAGCAGCGTGCGCGTGTGGCAGGGCGGTGCGCCAGCCGCTGCAGGGGGCGGGCAGATCGTCACGCAGATCTTCAAGCTCAATTTCGAGAACGCCGCCAACCTGGTGCCGGTGCTGCGCCCGCTGATCAGCCCGAACAACACCATCAACGTGAACCCCGGCAACAACTCGCTGGTGATCACCGATTACGCCGACAACCTGGCCCGCCTGGGCCGCATCGTCGCCGCGATGGACATGTCCAACGCCAGCGACGTTGAAGTGATTCCGCTGAAGAATGCCATCGCCTCCGACCTCGCACCCCTGGTGGCGCGCCTGATCGAGGGGGGAACTTCATCCGCCGCCGGGGCGACCCCGGGCGCCGCGCAGGGACAGACGGACAACTCTTTCAAGACCACGCTGCTGGCCGACCCCAGCAGCAACTCGCTGATCCTGCGCGCCGCCAACCCTGCGCGCCTGGCCCAGGTGCGCTCGCTGGTACAAAAGCTCGACCAGGCGCCTGCACCGGGCAGCAGCGCGGCCAACGGCAACATCCATGTGGTCTACCTGAAGAACGCGGACGCCACCAAACTGGCCACCACGCTGCGCGCCGCCATGGCGGCGGGCGGAGGTTCAGGCGCGAGCGCCAGCGCTAGCAGCAGCACCGGCGCCCCGACGGGCAACATCAGCGGCCTGAGCACCGCCACGGCCGGCACCAATACCGCCTCGGCCAGCAACTCGGGCATGGCGAGCGCCAGCGGAGGCGGCCTGGGTACCGGTGGTGGCAACCTGGGCGGAGCCAGCAGCTCGGCGCCGTCCACTGGCGGGCAAATCCAGGCCGATCCGGCCACCAACTCGCTCATCATCACAGCACCGGAACCGCAATACCGCCAACTGCGCACCGTGATCGACCAGCTCGACGGCCGGCGTGCGCAGGTGCTGGTGGAGAGCCTGATCGTCGAGGTCACCGCCAGCAAGCTGGCCGAATTCGGTATCCAGTGGCAGGGCATCCTGGGCAAGCAGGGCGACGGCACGATCGGTGTGATCGGCACCAACTCAAGCCAGTCGGGCGCCAACATCGTGAACATCACGGGGGCGCTGGCCAGCGGTTCGAGTACCGCTGCCGCCACCGCCCTGGGCACCTTGGGCAAGGGCCTCAACCTGGCATTGGCGCCGCGCATCAACGGCCAGTACTACCTGGGCGCGCTGGCCAATTTCCTGCAGAACAGTGGCGATGCCAACGTGCTCTCCACCCCCAATTTGATGACGCTGGACAACGAAGAGGCGCGCATCATCATCGGCAACAATGTGCCCTTCGTCACCGGCTCGTATGCCGCCAGCGCAGGAACGAGCACAGTGAACCCCTTCACCACCGTCGAGCGCAAGGACGTGGGCCTGGTGTTGCGAGTTCGGCCACAGATCAGCGAAAACGGCACGGTCAAGATGGCGATCTACCAGGAGGTCTCAAAAATCGAGGCCAGCACCCTGAAGGACCCCAATGGCCCGACCACCAGCAAGCGCGCCATCGAATCGAATGTGGTCGTGGACGACGGCAACATCATTGTCATTGGCGGCCTGCTGGAGGACTCCTACAGCTCGGGCGAAGACAAGGTCCCGCTGTTTGGCGACATCCCGGTCGTCGGCAATCTGTTTCGCAGCGAAAGCCGCTCGCGCAGCAAGACCAATCTGATGGTATTTCTGCGGCCCATCGTCGTGCGCGACAACGCGACCAGCAACGCCCTCATGATGGACCGTTACGAGGCCATCCGCGCCCTGCAACAGGTCAGTCAACCCGAACCCAGTACGCTGCTGCGACCCGTATCAGGCGCGCCCCTGCTGCCGCCGCTGCCCGCACGGCCCGCTGCTGCGCGCAGCAACATCGTCACGCAGCCCGATTTCCCCGCAGGCAACTGATGGCCTACCCCCTGCCCTATGCATTTGCGCGCGGTGCGCAGCTGCTGCTGGAAGCCGAAGGCGAGCAGCTCGTGCTCTGGCACGGCCCCGCACCGCAACCGGGCCCCTTGAGCGAAGTGCTGCGCAAGTACCCGGTGCAGCACCTGCAGCCGCTCGACGCCGGAACGCTGGCGCAGCGCATCAGCGCGGCGTACTCGCAGCGTGAGTCCAGCGCCGCCACCGTGGTCAGCGAGGTGGAATCGGACGCCGACCTCTCGCGCATGATGCAGGAGCTGCCGGCCGTCGAAGATCTGCTTGAAGCCGCCGACGACGCGCCCATCATCCGCATGCTCAACGCCCTGCTCACGCAGGCGGCGCGCGACGGCGCCAGCGACATCCACATCGAGCCCTACGAGCGCCATTCGAGCGTGCGCTTTCGTGTGGACGGCACGCTGCGCGAAGTGGTGCAGCCCAACCGCGCGCTGCACGCGGCCTTGATCAGCCGCCTGAAGATCATGGCCGACCTCGATATTTCGGAAAAGCGCCTGCCACAGGACGGCCGCATCAGCCTGCGCCTGGGCACGCGCGCCATCGACGTGCGCGTCTCCACCCTGCCCAGCGCCCACGGCGAGCGCGCCGTGCTGCGCCTGCTCGACAAAAGCGAAAACCGCCTCACGCTCGAAGCCGTGGGCATGCAGGGGCCGACGCTCTCGCGCTTCGAGGGCCTGATTCGGCAGCCCCACGGCATCGTGCTGGTCACCGGCCCGACTGGCTCAGGCAAAACCACCACGCTGTACGCAGCGCTGGGCCGGCTGGACGCAGCGCAGGCCAACATCATGACGGTGGAAGACCCGATCGAGTACGAGCTCGCTGGTGTCGGCCAGACCCAGGTCAACGCCAAGATCGACCTGACCTTCGCCAAGGCCCTGCGCGCCATCCTGCGCCAGGACCCGGACGTGATCATGATCGGCGAGATCCGCGATTTCGAGACGGCGCAGATCGCCATCCAGGCCAGCCTCACCGGCCACCTGGTGCTGGCCACGCTGCACACCAACGACGCCGCCAGCGCCGTCAACCGCCTGACCGACATGGGGGTGGAACCCTTCCTGCTGTCGAGCTCGCTGCTTGGTGTATTGGCGCAGCGCCTGGTGCGCAAAACCTGCACCGCGTGCCACGGCCAGGGGTGCGATACCTGCGGCCAGACGGGCTACAGCGGCCGCACGGGGCTGTTCGAGCTGCTGGTGACCACCGACGCGCTGCGTGCGCAGATCCACAACCGGGCGTCGGAGGCCGACGTGCGCGCCGCGGCCCTGGCGGGCGGCATGCAACTCATGCGCGAGGACGGCGAGCGCCTGATTGCGTCGGGCGTCACCAGCCGGGAGGAAGTGCTCAGAGTGACGCGGGATTGACCATCTCGTTGACGACAGCGCACGCAAAGGCATAACATACGTTATAACTTTGAAGCACCGCTATGCATACGCTCAAACTCACCCAAATTGGAAATTCAGTCGGCGCCATCTTTCCCAAAGAATTGCTGACACGCCTTGACCTGACCAAGGGCGACGAACTCTACGTCACCGATTCGCCTGACGGCTTGCGCATCACCACGCACAACCCCGATTTCGAAGCCCAGATGAAACTGGCGCGCGAGATCATGCGCGAGCGGCGCGCGGTATTGCACGAACTGGCCAAATAGGCCCCGCGCATGGCCCACTTCCTGTGGTTGGATCGCGCCGTCATCGTTGCAGTGCATGAAGCACAGCTTGCCGAACATGGCGGCAGTGCCGGTACGCGCGATGCAGGCTTGCTCGATTCAGCGCTGGCCCGCCCCGCCAACCTGCTCGCCTACGCCGCGCCCGACGCGTTCGCGCTGGCCGCAGCCTACGGCTACGGCATTTCCCGCAACCATCCTTTCATCGACGGCAATAAGCGCACAGGTTTTGTTGCCGCTGAATTGTTCCTACGCTTGAACGGCTACCACCTTGGCGCGAGCGATGCCGACTGCGTGATCACCATGCTCGCCGTCGCCTCAGGTGAACTCAGCGAAGCAGCCTTTGCCGCTTGGCTGCGCGAGCACGCCAAGGCGAAAGACTAGGTCTGCGCAGGGCCATCCAGCCGCGAGGCCCAGCTTTCCACTGCGCCGCTGTCGAGCCGGCGCGCAATCAGCCGCTCCCAGTTCGGCGGCAGCGGCAAGGCCAGGGCGGCGCGCAGTTCGGCTGCATCGAGGCTGGGGCGGTAGAGCATGTCGAGCAGGCGCGCCAGGGACCACTGCGGGTGGGGACGCTTTTGCAGCACCAGCTCGGCACCAGCCCACAAGGCGCCTTCTTCCAGCACCCGGTAATACCAGCCGGTACGGCGCGAGTTTTGCAGTCGCTTGGCCATGTCGGAGCGACCCAATCGCTCGCCCAGCTTCCAGCAGGGCTGGCGCGCCTGGGAGACTTCGAGAAGCGCCTCGCCGATGCGCACTTGATCGCCCAGACACACATCGGCTTCGGTCAGGCCGACGCTGTGCAGGTTTTCTCCAAATGCGGCAGGCGCATCAAGCACGGCGCTCGCGCCCAGTTCCTGGCGCCAGGCGGCGTAATGCTCACTGGCGTAGTGGTGTACCGCCTTGTCGGGCCCGCCATGCACGCGCAAATCGCCCTGCTCGTCACCGGCCAGGCCCAGGACGCCGCAAAAAACAGGTCCGGTCCGGGCCTGCTTGGCGATGGCGCTGCGCGCTCCGCGGGCATAGGGAACGGCCTGGCCCGTACACACGACCAGCACCCGCCCAAGAACCCTGCCCGTGCTCACGTGGTCTTACCGCCCCAGACTGCGCTTCAATTCCTTGAGCAGCAAAATCACCTGGTTGGACGCGTGGCGGTAGCCGCCGTGAAAGACATGCAGCGCGCGGTCGTATTCGCCCGCCCGACTGAGTTCGACCACCTCTGCGGCCTGTGCATGAAAGTAGGCGTGGCGCGCCATCAGAATTTCAAAGGCGGGGTATTTGCCCAGCAGCTCACGCCCCCGGCCGTCCAGCCATTGGCCCAGCGGGCAGCCCTTGGGGTCGCGCAGGCGCTCCAGGTCGATGGGCGTGTCGATCTCTCCGCTGAGCTGCTGGCGCAGTCGTCGCTTCCAGTCTTCGTGCGAGACAATGGCCGCATCGATGTCAAATTCGGACGCAAGGGTGCGTGCATAGTCCGCGTCGAGCACGAGTTCGCTCGCGTTGTCCTCGAACGCCCAGGTGGTTTCCTGGCTGTCGGGGTTCTGCTCGCGCAGCTTGAACATTCTGCTGAAAAAACCCATGGCGGTACTCGCTGCTGGGGCGCCCGAGGGCGCGGTCTGAAAAGATCACAGTGTTACGCATTTTGATACACATCTCTTGCGGCTGCTGTACAGGGACATTCCCCCATCCTGAGACCCGAATGCGCCGGCCCGCCAGAATGTGACCATGACTGCCCACTCCACCCTTTCCATGCTCGATCTCGTTGCCGTCCGCGAAGGCGGCAGCGTGCGCGACGCACTTGCCATCGCCCTCGCCACTGCCCGCCATGCCGAAGCGCTGGGCTTCACCCGGTACTGGCTGGCCGAGCACCACAACATGGAGGGCATTGCCAGCTCGGCGACAGCCGTCCTGGTAGGCCACATCGCCGCAGGCACGCAAACCCTGCGTGTGGGATCAGGCGGCGTCATGCTGCCCAACCACGCACCGCTCGTCGTCGCCGAGGCCTTTGGCACACTGGCCGAACTGTTTCCCGGCCGCATCGATCTGGGCCTGGGCCGTGCGCCCGGCACCGACCCGCTCACCATGCGCGCCCTGCGCCGCGATCGACAGGAAACCGAGCAGGACTTCCCGCGCGACGTGGCCGAGCTGCAGCGCCTGCTGGCGCCCGCACAGCCGGGGCAGCGCCTGATCGCCACGCCAGGCGCTGGCACCCAGGTGCCCATCTGGCTATTGGGCTCCAGCCTGTTTTCCGCCCAACTGGCGGCCGAACGGGGCCTGCCCTATGCCTTTGCCTCGCACTTTGCGCCGCGTCTGCTGCTGCAGGCGATTGATTTGTATCGAGATCTGTTCAAACCCTCGGCCGAGTGGCCCAAGCCCTATGTCGTGATTGGTGTTCCGCTGATCGCCGCGCCTACCGACGACGAAGCACAGTTTCTCGCCAGCAGCACCTTTCAACGCGTGCTGGGCATCCTCAAGGGCGAGCGGCGCAAACTGGCCGCGCCAGTCCACGGCCTGGCCGAGCAGCTATTGCCGCAGGAACGCGCCGCCATCGACGACTTTCTGGCGGCGGCCGTCATCGGCGGGCACGAGACCGTGCGCCAGGGTTTTGCGGCGCTGCTGCAGGCCACGCAGGCCGACGAGCTGATGCTGGTGTGCGATATCTATGACCCCGCACTGCGCCTGCGCTCGCTGGACATTGCCGCAGCCGCGCACGCGCAACTGCAGGTCAAAGGCACACAAACGCTATCGTAAAGATAGCTACTAATGCTTACCCAATAAGCGCTAGAGGCCTATTTTCATCGAATTTCAGCGCGCGAGGTAACCCCCGTCCACCGGGTAGTACGCACCGGTCACAAACGAAGCCTTGTCGCTGGAGAGCCACAGCACCAGTTCGGCCACTTCCTCGGCGCGGCCCAGGCGGCCAATAGGGTGGGCGGCCACCAGCATGTCATTGACCGCTTGGTTGTCTTCCAGCGCACTGATCATCGGCGTGTGGATGAAGCCCGGTCCGACGGCGTTGATGCGCACGCCCTGCGCGCTGTACTCCAACGCCGCCGCCTGGGTCAATCCCACCACGCCATGCTTGGCAGCGGTGTACGCAGGGGCTCCGGCAAAACCCACAGCGCCCAGAATGGACGCCATGTTGACAATGGCGCCGCCGCCGTTTTTCAGCATGGCCGGCAACTGGTATTTCATGCCGTAGAACACACCCGAGAGGTTGATGCCAATCACCTGCGCCCAGCCATCCAGCGGGTAGTCGGCCGTGGGCGCTTGCGGCCCGCCAATGCCGGCGTTGTTGCAGGCGATATCCAGGCGGCCAAACTTTTCCACAGCGCCCCGAACCAGCGCCTCGCAATCTTCGGGTTTGCCCACGTCTGCGGCAATGAAGATCGCCTCGCCGCCCGCAGCGCGGACCTGCTCTACCGTTTCCCCACCACCGCCGCGGTCCACGTCCGAGACCACCACTTTGGCACCCTCGCGCGCCCAGGCCAGGGCAACGGCGCGGCCAATGCCCGAGGAACCGCCAGTGATCAATGCGACTTTGTCTTTCAACATGGGAACTCCTTGCGGCCCCGGACCAAGCGCCGAGGCTTGCGGTCCATTGTGGACTGCGCGGCTGCAGCCAGCCAGTGTGCAGCGGCTACCATTGCGGCCGATGCCAATTTCTCATACCGCCGATGCCCGCCTTTGTCTTTGAAGCCCTTGACGCCCAGGGCCAGACACGCACTGGCATGCTGGAAGCCGACAACGCCAAGGCCGCACGCAGTCAGCTGCGGGCGCAGGCGCTGGTTCCGCTCGCGGTCTCGCCCGCCGCGCAATCGGAGGCGGCAGACGGCACGCGCACCGCTGGCGGCTGGCTGCAGCGGCCGGTGTTTGGCAGCACAGGGCTTGCGATCTGGACGCGACAGGTGGCGGGGCTGGTCTCCTCCGGCCTCACGCTGGAGCGCGCGCTGACGGCGCTTTCCGAAGAGACCGACGACGAACGCCAGCGCCACCTGGTGGCCGTGCTGCGCGCCGAAGTCAATGCCGGGGCGTCCTTTGCACGGGCGCTGGCCCAGCACCCGCGCGAGTTCTCCGACATCTACTGCGCCGTGATTGGCGCCGGCGAGCACAGCGGCAAGCTCGGCCTGGTGCTTGAAAGCCTGGCCGACGACCTGGAGGAGCGCCAGGCGCTCAAGGCCAAGCTGGTGGGCGCGGCGCTGTACCCTGCCATCGTCACGGTGGTGGCCATCGTCATTGTGATTTTTTTGGTCAGCTACGTGGTGCCGCAGGTGGCGGGCGTGTTTGCCGGCTCGCGCCGTGCCCTGCCCTTTTTGACGGTGGCAATGCTGGGCATCAGCAGCGTGGTGCGCAACTACGGGTTGTGGATGCTGATTGCTATAGTTATTGGAGCTATCTGCGCCCGTCTGGCCTACGCTAAAGACGAATTTCGTTCAAAATTTGACGCTGTCTTTCTGCGCCTACCCATGGTGGGCCGACTGGCGCGCGGCTACAACGCGGCACGCTTTGCCAGCACCCTGGCCATGCTGGCCGGCGCTGGCGTGCCCATTTTGAAAGCACTGCAGGCGGCCGCCGAAACGCTGAACAACCGCGCCATGCGCGCCGACGCGCTGGATGCCCTGGTGCAGGTGCGTGAGGGCGCGCCGCTGGCTTCGGCGCTGGCGCAGAAAAAGCGCTTTCCCGGCCTGCTGTCCATGTTTGCCCGCCTGGGCGAGCAGACCGGCCAACTGCCACTGATGCTGCAGCGCGCTGCCGTGCAGCTCTCGGCCGAAGTGCAGCGCCGCGCCATGGCCCTGGCCACGCTGCTTGAGCCACTGCTGATCGTCGCCATGGGCCTCGTGGTCATGCTGATCGTGCTGGCCGTGCTGCTGCCCATCATTCAGCTCAACCAGTTCGTCAAATAGCCTATGCCCGTCAGCCTGCAAGACAAACTGGTGGTCGCCATCTCTTCGCGGGCACTGTTCGACTTTGAGGAAGAAAACCGCGTCTTCGACGCGCAGGATTCGCGCGCCTACATGCGGCTGCAGCAGGAGCGCCTGGCCGTGCCGGCGCGGCCAGGCGTGGCGTTTCCGCTGGTGCGCAAGCTCCTGGCATTCAATGCCGGCGCGGTGCAACGCGTCGAAGTGGTGATGCTGTCGCGCAACGACCCGGTGACAGCGCTGCGCATCTTCCGCTCAGCGCAGAACGAAGGCCTGGCGCTGGAGCGCGGCGTGTTCACCCAGGGGCGCGATCCGTTTCGCTACCTGCGCCCACTGGGGGCGCATCTGTTCCTCTCAGCCAACGAGCGCGATGTGAGCGAAGCGCTGCAACTGGGTTTTCCTGCTGCACGGGTGCTCACCGAATCGGTAGCCGCCGGCATCAACTACCCCAATGAGCTGCGCATTGCCTTTGACGGCGACGCCGTGCTGTTCTCCGACGAAGCCGAGCGCGTGTACCAAAAAGGGGGGCTGGAAGCCTTTGTGACGCACGAGACCAGCAAAGCCGCGCTGCCGCTGTCCGACGGGCCTTTCAAGCCCCTGCTGGCCGCCTTGCATCAGCTCCAGCAGCAGGGCGATGCCTCGGGCATGCGCCTGCGCATTGCGCTGGTGACGGCGCGCAGCGCGCCAGCGCACGAACGCGCCATCAACACGCTGATGAAGTGGAATCTGGCGGTGGACGAGGCGATGTTTCTTGGCGGGCTGGAAAAAGGGCCGTTTCTGCGCGAATTCGAACCCGACTTCTTCTTTGACGACCAAACCGGCCATGTCAGCTCGGCCGCGCGCCACGTGCCCGCTGGCCATGTGCGCAGCCTGCCGGGGGCAGCGCCGCGGGGTGCTTAAAGCCCGGTTGTGCGCTTGACCGTGGGGTCCGAGTAGGTCAACGGCTCGTTCTTCGCCTGCTGAGCGAGGCGCTCGGCCAGCGTGGTCTGATTCACGTTCTGTGCCATCTCGATGGCACTGCCACTGGCACGCCACATTGACTGGATGAATTCAATCATCACTTTGTAGAGCTGCGGCTCCTTGGGGGGCTCGGGAAGAGTTTTCAGGTTCTTTTTCTCGGTCCCCTCGGTCCAATCACGGTTCGCCTGGTCGGGGTTGGACGGTTTTTCGGGCGTCTTGACGATGGCCCCCTCACCCAGCCGATCCATGGACTCGACCGGGTTGGCCGAATTGATGGGGCGCACCGGCACTGCTCCGGACGCCCCGGTGGAGTACAGATCGGCGCCCTGGGGACGCCAGCTTGTCGATCGGTCAACAGGTGGCAGTTGCATGGCAGTGGCCTCGGTAGGCTGAAAGAGCGGAGATGGGCTACTCCCATCTCGTACGTTCATTTCGGCGATATGAAGGGGAACTTAACCCCTTTTCGACGAATCATGCCAAAAATAAGGGTTTATCCCTATTAAGACCCCCCGATAGCCTCTACAGAAATCGCTCCAGCAGCCGGCGCGATGTTCGGTCCAGCGCTTCGGTGTCGGCAATGCGGTACTGAACGCCCTCGCCGCTGGCAATCAAAAGGCGCGTGCGCCCGGCAAGCCGACGGATGTCCTCCTCCGCCTTCAAGGTAAGTTGGGTGTCGCCGCGATCGGTCTCTATCTGCCAGACGCTGGGTGTGGAGAAGCTCGATACCGACACCAGGCGCGTGATCGTCGGCGAGAACTCCCGCATCGCCAGCTCCTCGTCGACGAGCGTGCGCAGCCCTGCGGGCAGATCCGCCTGATGCGCGACCCACAGCAGTTCGTGCCCGTCCTGGCCCAGCAGCGAAAGTCCTTCCTGCGGCGCGGCAATCGGAAAGGCGCGCACTGGCTGCACGCCGCTGTGCTCGCTGCCGTCGGCGAGGGTCAGCACCAGGCGGCCATGCGCGTCGCGCCGCAGCTGCGGCTTCATGGAATCAGAATGCGTGTTCATACTTGGCCTGCGGGGTGGGCGGAATGGGACAGCGCGCCTTCGGGCAGCACGCCTGCGGCCTGCGCATCTTCTTCGGCGCGCCGCGCCTGGGCTTCGTACAGGCGCCAGTAGGCGCCCTGCCGCTCCATCAGCGCGTCGTGGGGCCCAACTTCGACAATTTCGCCGCGGTCCATCACCACCAGTCGGTCGGCTTTGCGCAAGGTGGACAGGCGGTGGGCAATGGCAATGGTGGTGCGACCCTGCACCAGGTTGTCCAGCGCCTTCTGAATTTCTTTTTCCGTCTCGGTATCCACAGCCGAAGTGGCTTCGTCGAGGATCAGGATGCGCGGATCGATCAGCAAGGCCCGCGCAATACTGATGCGCTGGCGCTCACCGCCCGAGAGCCCCTGGCCGCGTTCGCCCACCAGCGAGTCGTAGCCATGCGCCAGGCGCAGGATGAATTCGTGCGCATGGGCGGCGCGCGCAGCCGCCACGATTTCGGCGCGCGTGGCCTCGGGTTTTCCGTAGGCGATGTTCTCGGCAATGGTGCCAAAGAACAAAAACGGCTCCTGCAGCACCAGGCCGATGTGGCGCCGGTAGTCGGTCACCGCAAAACGGCGGATGTCGGTGCCATCGAGCGCAATGGTCCCTTCGGTCACGTCATAAAAGCGGCAGATCAAATTCACCAGCGTGCTCTTGCCCGAGCCGCTGTGGCCCACCAGGCCAATCATTTCGCCAGGGCGGATGTCCAGGTCCAGGCCCTTGATGACGGCGCGGCTGCCATAGCGGAACCCCACCCCGCGCAGGCCGATGGCGCCCTGCACGCGCTCCATGCGCACCGGGTTGGCCGGCTCCGGGACGTTGCTCACATGGTCCAGAATGTCAAAAATGCGTTTGGCGCCGGCCGCCGCCTTTTGGGTGACCGACACGATGCGGCTCATGGAATCGAGCCGGCCATAGAAGCGCCCGATGTAGGCGATGAAGGCTGTCAGCACACCCACGGTGATCTGGCTTTTTGATACCAGCCAGATACCAAAGCCCCAGACCACGAGCAGGCCGATTTCCGTCAGCAGCGAGACTGTGGGTGTGAACAGGGACCAGGTTTTGTTGAGCTTGTCGTTGACCTGCAGGTTGTGCTGGTTGGCGTCGTAAAAACGCTGGGCCTCGCGTTTTTCCTGCGCAAAGGCCTTGACCACACGGATGCCGGGGATGGTGTCTGCCAGGACATTGGTCACCTCGCTCCACACGCGATCAATCTTCTCGAAGCCCGTGCGCAGCCGGTCGCGCACGGTGTGAATCATCCAGCCGATGAACGGCAACGGCACCAACGTGACCAGCGCCAGCCAAGGGTTGATCGAGAAAAGGATCGCCGCCGTCATGAAAATCATCAGCACGTCGGTGACGAAGTCGAGCGCATGCAATGAGAGGAACACGTTGATGCGATCGGTCTCGGAGCCGATGCGCGACATCAGGTCGCCGGTGCGCTTGCCGCCGAAGTAGTCGAGCGAGAGCCGCAGCAAATGCTCGTAGGTCGTGGTGCGCAAGTCCGCGCCAATGCGCTCGGACACCAGAGCCAAAATGTAAGTGCGCGCCCAGCCCAAGCCCCAGGCCAGGAGCGCCGACGCCAGCAGCCCGCTCAGGTAGAGCAGCACCAGGCCCGTTTCGATCTTCTGCCCGTTCTGAAACGGGATCAGGATGTCGTCCATCAGCGGAATAGTCAGGTAGGGCGGCACCAGCGTGGCGGCGGTGGACGCCAGCGTGAGCGCAAACCCGGCTGCCAGCTGCTTGCGGTACGGGTGCGCAAAGCGCCACAGGCGCAGCAAAACCCAGGTAGAAGTCTGCGCGGGTTGTGCGCGGGCACAGACAGGGCACTCTTCGCCGTCGGGCGGTAGTTCGCTTTGGCAGACGGGGCACAGTGCGTCCGCATCCTCGGCCTCGCGCGCTTCCCAGCCGCCTCGCACCATCTGCCCGATGCGCTGCTCGAACTGCCGCAGCAGCCGCTGCGCTACGGGGTTCTGCGCCAGGGTGAAGCGCCACAGAGCGATGCGCTGGATGTCGTCGTGAAGCTCCAGCGTGCCCACACCGCCATGGTCCAAGAGGCGCAGGCCCAGCCCCGGCTCCAGCGTCCACTCGCGCCACTCGCCGTCATGGTGGCGTGCCATCAGGCGCTGATCGGTCAGCGCGAGCAGGCCACGGGCGAACTGCAGCGTTTCGCTGAGGTCAACCTCCAGCGTGGCGAGCACGTTTTCATTGGAGACAAGCCGTTCGTTCAGATCGGCGTCAGAAAAACGGGGCGCGGCGCCCAGATCGGCCGCACGGTGGTTATGTTGCATCTTGATTGGAATAGGCGCGAAATGCGCAGACCCGGCAACGCCGGGCAACAGGCGAATTTTCACCCAAACACGCGCAGCGCTGGCAACGGTATGCTTGCCATTTTGTTTTCTGGTCATTGCCACCGTGGGGCAGTCTTACTTTTTTCACAACTATTCGCCCCCTCCCTGTAGCGCCCCATGACACCCTTCAAAGACATCGAACTTCTGCGCATCAACTATTTGCGTGGCCCCAATATCTGGACCTACCGCCCCGCGCTGGAGGTCTGGCTGGACCTGGGGGCTCTTGAAGGCCACCCCTCGCACCAGCTTGCGGGCTTCAATGATCGTCTCACCACCTGGCTGCCTGCGCTCATTGAGCACCACTGCGGCGTCGGCGAGCGCGGCGGTTTCCTGCAGCGCCTGCAGGAGGGCACCTGGTGCGGCCACGTGCTGGAGCATATCGTCATCGAACTGCTCAACCTGGCCGGCATGCCCACAGGCTTCGGACAGACGCGCTCTACCAGCCAGCACGGCGTCTACCGCATGGTGTTTCGGGCCCGTGAAGAGCAGGTGGCGCGCAGCGCGCTGGCAGAAGGCCACGCGCTCCTCATGGCGGCCGTCAACGACCTGCCTTTTGACGTGGGCGCCGCAGTGGCGCGCGTACGCACGGTGGTGGACGACCGCTATCTTGGCCCCAGCACGGCCTGCATTGTCACTGCAGCGGCCGACCGCAGCATTCCGCACATCCGCCTGAACGACGGCAACCTGGTGCAGTTGGGCTATGGCGCAGCGCAGCGCCGCATCTGGACGGCCGAGACCGAATTCACCAGCGCCATCGCCGAGGGCATCGCCAGCGACAAAGACCTCACCAAGAGCCTGCTCAAGGCCTGCGGCGTGCCAGTACCCGAGGGCCAGGTGGTGGACAGCCCGCAAGCCGCCTGGGAGGCTGCCCAGGACATCGGCTTACCGGTGGTGGTCAAACCGTCTGACGGCAACCACGCACGCGGCGTCACGCTCGACCTGCGCAAACGAGAGGACATCGAGGCCGCGTGGCACGTGGCCGAGCCCGAAGGCAGCGAAGTCATGGTCGAGCGCTTCATTCCCGGCGACGAGCACCGGCTGCTGATCGTCGGCGGCAAGCTGGCGGCGGCGGCGCGCGGCGAATTGGTCAGCGTCACCGGCAATGGCCGCAACACCGTGGCCGAGTTGATCGACAGCCAGCTCAACTCCGACCCGCGCCGGGGTTATGAAGAAGAATATCCGCTGGACCTCATTGATCCACGCGCCATGGTCACCGTGCAGCTCGAACTCCAGCGCCAGGACCTGACGGCCGATTCGGTACCCGTCGCCGGCCGCCAGGTGGTGGTGCAGCGCAACGGCAACGTCGCCGTGGACTGCACCGACGACGTGCACCCCGAAGTGGCCTACATCGCCGCGCTGGCGGCGAAGGTGGTGGGCCTGGACATTGCCGGCATCGACATGGTGGCGCAGGACATCAGCAAGCCCCTGCACGCCCAGGGGGGCGCCATTGTCGAAGTGAACGCGGGCCCGGGCCTGCTCATGCACCTCAAACCGGCCGTTGGCGCGCCGCGCCCGGTAGGCCAGGCGATTGCCGAGCACCTTTTCCCGCTGGTGGAAGACGGCGCAGAGGGCGACCACGCCGGCCGCATTCCCATTGTGGGTGTCGCGGGAACGCGCGCCAGCGCCAGCATTGCGCGCCTGGTGGCCTGGTTCCTGCACCTGGGCGGGCGCTACACGGGCCTGGCCTGCAGCCAGGGCCTGTTTTTGAACGAGCGCTGCGTGGACACCCGCCCGAGCGCCCACTGGGAGGGCGCTCGGCGCCTGCTGACCAGCCAGATGGTGCAGGCGGCCGTGATTGAAAACGATGCCCACACCATCCTGCAAGATGGCCTGGCCTACGACCGATGCAGCGTGGGCGTGGTGACCGACATGGACGGCTGGGAGGCGCTGGCGCCCTTCGACATCCATACGCAGGACCAGATGCCGCGCGTGCTGCGCACCCAGGTGGACGTGGTGCTGGCCAGCGGCGCGGCCGTGCTCAATGCCGACGAACCCGAGGTGGCGGAACTCGCCCGCCTGTGCGACGGCGCGGTGGTCTTGACCTCCACCGACCCGGCCAATGCCTTGCTGGCGGCGCACCGTGCCAACGAACAGGGCCGCGCCGTGCTGC
>JAGNYI010000058.1 GCA_017985015.1 Giesbergeria sp.
CCGGGCGCCTGCTGGACCTGGTGGAGCACAACGCCTTGCGCCTGGACCAGGTGCAGACCCTGGTGCTGGACGAAGCCGACCGGCTGCTCGACCTGGGTTTTGCCGACGAACTGGCGCGCGTGCTGGCTCTGCTGCCGGCGGCGCGGCAAAACCTGCTGCTCTCGGCCACCTTTCCCGGCAAAGTGCAGACGCTTGCCCACGCCTTGCTGAGCGATCCGGTGCGCATCCGGGTCGATGGACCTGCCGAGGCGCCAGACATCGTGCAGCGCAGCATCGCTGTGGACGCGGCGCAGCGTACGCAGTTGCTGCGCCATTTGTTGCTGCAGGAAGGCTGGAGCCGGGTGCTGGTGTTCGTGGCTACGCAGTACGCAGCCGAACATGTGGCCGAAAAGCTCTACAAGGCCGGCATTTTTGCCACCCCGTTTCACGGCGGTCTGAGCCAGGGAGCGCGCCGCCAGGTGCTCGAAGAATTCAAAGCCGAGCGCTGGCAGGTGGTGCTGACGACCGATCTGGCCGCGCGCGGCCTCGACATCGCGCAATTGCCCGCCGTCGTCAACTTCGATTTGCCGCGATCGCCGTCTGACTATGTCCACCGCATTGGTCGCACCGGACGCGCGGGCGAGGCCGGCCTGGCGCTGAGCTTCGTCACGCCCGAGAGCGAAGCGCATATGCGCCTGATTGAAAAGCGCCTGGGCGTCCAGTTGGAGCGTGAGCGGCTGGCCGGGTTTGAGCCCACAGCCGCGCCGGCCGAACCCGGCGACAGCACCGATGCGGGCGTGGGCGGCATCAAGGGCAAACGCCCGAGCAAAAAAGACAAGCTGCGCGCGGCAGGCCTGCTGCCACCGCTGGATCGTTCGCCCGACGACGCGTCGGGTCAATCGCCCAGGTAAGGCGCGGCTGTGGGCGGTACGCCGTCGTCCGCCTGCGGGCGCGGTGGCCGCTGGGCCGGGCGCGCCAGCAGCTCCAGATAAAACTGACCGGCCTGGGCGGCCACGGCGCCGTCGATCAAGCCCATCACATCGGCCAAGGCCACCACGGCGGGCTCTTGCGGGGGCACGGCAAAGCGGCAGTCGAAATCCCACAGATCGGCCCCTTCGGGCAAGGCCTTGCCACGCTCGCGGCGCAGGTATTTGCGGATTTCGTGTTTGATGGCTTCGAGGCGCCGGTCGGGATGCTGCCCTTCGGCATGCAGGGCAAAAGTTTTCTTCATGGCCAATGGTACCGCCCTTGCACCCACTCCCCAAAGGCCTATGCTCAGGCCGTTTCACACAAAATGTCACAATAGAAGCCCATTTCCGCTTCGCCCGCTCACGATGCCCGACTTGACCCAATTGCTGCACGCCCTGCCCGGCGCTGTGTTGCTGAGTCGAAATGACGTGATCGTTTACGCCAATCCGGCCTGTATCGCACTGTTTGAAGCCGATTCGCCACAGGACTTGCTCGGGCACACCACCAACGAGTTTGTGCATCCCCTGGACAAGCAGCGCTCCAGCGAGCGCATCCATCGCGTCAGCGAATCCGCCCATGCAGGCGCCAGCGCGCCCAACAAACCCTCAGAATTTCGCATTCAAACCTGCCGAGGCAACTTGCGCATGGTGCTGATCTCGAGCGTGGCCATCAATGTAGATGGCGCGCCCGCCGTGCTGATGTGCGGCTTGGACATGACGCACCAGAGCGAAATTCAGGAGCAGCTGCGCGAGAGCGAGCAGAACTTTCGGCGCCTTTTCGAGAGCATGCAGGACGTGTACTACCGCACCAACGCCCAGGGCGTCGTGCAGCATGTGGGCCCGGGCGTGCGCCGGGTGCTTGGTTACGAGCCGCACGAAATCGAGGGCCACACCGCCGAAGCGTATTACCCGCAAAGCAGCGACCGCGACGCCTTCAAAGCAGCGATTGCAACGCATGGGGAGGTAGCGGACTTTTCCGGGCAAATGGTGCGCAAGGATGGGCGGGTGATCGACATCTCGATCAGCAGCCACGCCTTGTTCGACCACAACGGCGAGTTTGCCGGCGTGGAGGGCATTTACCGCGACGTGACGCAGCGCAAAAACCTGGAACGCGAACTGCAGCGCCTGGCCACCACCGACATGCTGACAGGCATGACCAACCGGCGCGCGTTTCTGGACCTCGCCGAGCGCACCTACGCGCAGGCACGCCGGCAAGGCGCGCCCATGTGCCTGTTGATGCTCGACCTGGACCATTTCAAGAGCGTCAACGATCGCTACGGTCACCTCGAAGGTGACCGCGTGCTGGTGGCCTTTGCCCAGGCGGTGCGCGAACAACTGCGTGGCAGCGACACCGTGGGACGCCTGGGCGGAGAAGAGTTCTGCGTGCTGCTGCCGCAGACCGGCACCGCCAGCGCCACCGAGGTCGCCACGCGGATTCTGGAAGGTACCCGGGCGATGCGCCTTGCCACGATCACCGGCGAAACCTTTGGCATCACGGTAAGCATCGGACTGGCAACGCTGAATGACCCAGACCAGAGTCTGCACCACTTGCTCGATCGCGCCGACCAGTCGCTCTACAGCGCCAAGCGCAGCGGGCGCGATCGACTCGCGATCAATGTCTTGCCTGAAGAGCCCAGCGCATCCAGCGATTCAAAACTTTAAGTAAAATAGGCCTCTAGCGCTTATTCCATAAGATTTAGCAGCTATCAATTAAATAGTGCTTAAACAATCTGCCCAAGCAGAAGGCAGGGAGGCTCCACTGCAAGGCACTCAGTAGTGCGGCGGCAGTTCGTCGCGCGGATCGCGCGGCGTGCTGCCCTCGCCATCGGGCGAGCGCTGGCGCAACTGCGCGACTTCTCGCGCCAACTGGTCCATCTGCTCGCGCTGGCGGTAAATGACGAGGTTGAGTTCGTCCAGCAAATCTTCCATGTAGCTGAGCTTGACCTCCAGGCTCTCCAGCCGGGCTGCGGTGTGCGGATCGGTCTCCATGCCAGCCATGGCGCTCACAGCGCCTGCGCCAGCCGGGCCACGCCTTCGCGGATTTTTTCCACATCGGCGGTGGCGAACGACAGGCGCAGCGTGGCGTTGTCGGGCTGGGCGCAGAAGAACGGTGTGCCCGGCACAAAAGCCACGCCCTTTTCAATGGCGCGCTTGGCAAACACATTGCCGTCTGCCACCTTGCCGCCCGCGCCCGTCAGGCGCGCCCAGACAAACAGGCCGCCTTGGGGCTGCACGAACGCGATGGCATCGCCCAGATCCTTGCGCAGCGCATCGCCCATGGCCTGGGCGCGTTCGGCGTACACCGCGCGCACCCTGGCCAGCGTGGCAGGCATGCGGCCGGCCTTGAGGTACTGCGCGGCCGTGGCCTGGGCAAACGTGCTGGTGTGGGCGTCGCTGAATTGCTTGCACATGGTGGCCTTGGCCAGCAGCTCGGGCGGGGCAATCATCCAGCCCACGCGCAGGCCGGGCGAGAGCACCTTGCTCAGCGATCCGCAGTGCGCCAACAGCTCGCGGCTACCCGGCACCTGGGCAGAGAGCGCCAACAGGCTGGGCGGCGGCGCCTCGCCGAAATACAGGTCGCCATAGGGGTCGTCTTCCACCACCAGGGTGTGGTACTTGACGGCCAGTTCCAGCACCTTCTTGCGGCGTTCGAGCGGAAGCAGCGCACCGCTGGGGTTGCCAAAAGTGGGAATCAGGTAAACAAACTTTGGCTTGTGCTCGGCGATGAGCTGCTCCAGCACATCGGTCTGCACACCGTCGGCATCGATGGGCGCGCTGATGAGTTCGGCACCGTACAGGCGAAAACACTGGATGGTGGCCAGAAACGTCGGGCCTTCAACGATCACCTTGTCACCGGGGCTGATCAGCGTCTTGCCCAGCAAATCGAGTGCCTGCTGGCTGCCGGTGGTGACGATGAGGTTCTCGGGCGCTACATCCTGCGCGCCCTTGCTGGCCATGAAGGCGGCGAGCTGCTCGCGCAGCGGCTGGTAGCCCTCGGTGGCGCCGTATTGCAACGCCGCGCCGGGTTCTTCATCCAGGGCCGCGTTGCTGGCAGCGCGAATACCGTCCACATCAAACAAGGCACTGTCCGGGAAGCCCCCGGCAAAACTGATGATGCCGGGCTTGCCCAGCAGCTTGAAAAGCTCGCGGATGGCAGAGGTTTCTACGTTGTTCAGGCGGTCGGCAAATTGCAGGGGCATGGTGGGGTCTCGGTGGTGTCTGACGATAGTCTGGCCGCAATTGTCCCAAAACGGCGCGCGGGATTCCTGCGTTGGTGCAGGACGCACCGTAGACTGCCTGCCATGCCCATCGAACTGCCCAAAGAGACCCGCACTGCGGCCATTGCCTCCATCGAGCGCTACTTCTCGGAAGAACACGGCGAGCGCATCGGCAACATGGCCGCAGGCGCCTTGCTGAACTTCTTCCTCGCCGACATTGGCCCCGCGGTCTACAACCTGGCGGTGGCGCAGGCGCAGGAGCGCATGCAGGCGCGGGTGGCAGAACTCGACATCGAACTGCAGGAAGACGCGTTCACCTGGTGGAGCCGGCGCGCGGCGAAACGCTGACGCCCAACGCCGTGACCAGCCCGCTCACACGCTCCGCCTGGGGGCCATGACCACCAGCGCGATGCCGCCCAGAATCGCCAGGCCGGTCCAAGCCAGGCGCTGCGTCCATTCTTCTCCCAGCAGCAGCGTTCCGCCGAGCGCCGCCAGCAGTGGCACGCTCAGCTGCACGGTGGCGGCAGCACTGGAGCGCAAGCGCGGCAGCACGGTGTACCAGACGATGTAACCCAGACCGGAGGTAATGGCTCCCGAGCACAAGGCAAGCACCAAACCCATCCGGCTGAACGACCACTGCGGTGCGGACACGGCCACCAGCAACGCGGCCAATGGCACGGCCCGCACAAAGTTGCCGGCGGTCGCCGCGCCGGCATTGAGCGCCTTCTTTCCGTGCAGCGAATACGCGCCCCAACCGACCCCGGCCGCCAGCATCAGGGCAGCGCTGCCGGGTGGCGGCGCTCTCAAACCCGGCAACAGCAGCGCTACCAGCCCGCCCATGGCCAGCGCCAACCCCAGCCACTGGCGGTGGGACAGGCGCTCCCCACGCCACAGTCCTGCACCCACCATCGTGGCCTGCACCGCCCCAAACAGCAGCAGCGCCCCCACGCCCGCAGGCAGACGCACATAGGCCAGCGAGAACGTCGCGGCATAAGCGAACAACCAGAAGGCCGCCGCCCAGCTGCCATGGGCCACCGGCGAGATGCGGCGAACGCGCATCACCAGCACCAGCATCGCCGCACCCGAGGCCAGGCGGATGGCGGCAAAACTGGCGGGGTCAATCGACCCGCTCTTGAGCGCCAGGCGGCACAGCAGCGAGTTGGCAGCAAAGGCCAGCATGGAAAGCAGCGTCAGCAAAACGACACGCATGGGGAATCCGGATTCTGATGGCGCCCAACATTGGCAAAACCGCGCGATCGGTGGGCGACAGCGCAGCCGGTAACGGCCACCCCATTTTGACAGTGCAGCGCACCACGCGAGCGCGGCTTCCTCGATCTTCTATAGTGGCCGCGCTGCGCCGCTCGCCTCCATCCGCCATGAAAACCGCCCTGATCGAACCCTTCTTTGCTGCCCTCAAGGCAGCCAACCCCGAACCGCGAACCGAACTCGAATACACCAGCGCGTTCGAACTGCTTGCGGCCGTGCTGCTGTCCGCCCAGGCCACCGACGTAGGCGTGAACAAGGCCACGCGCAGGCTGTTCCCCATAGCGAACACGCCGCAAGCCATTCTTGATCTGGGGCTCGACGCCCTGGAGGACCACATCAAGACCATTGGCCTGTACCACAGCAAGGCGCGCCATCTGATGGAAACCTGCCGCATGCTGGTCACGCAGCACGGCGGCCAGGTGCCGGACACACGCGAAGCGCTTGAGACCTTGCCCGGCGTAGGCCGCAAAACGGCCAACGTGGTGCTGAACGTGGCCTTTGGCCAGCCCACCATGGCCGTGGACACGCATATCTTTCGGGTCAGCAACCGCACGGGGCTGGCGCCTGGAAAAACGCCCCTGGCCGTGGAAATGCAGCTGATGAAACGCGTGCCACCCGAATACGCCGTGAACTCGCACCACTGGCTGATCTTGCTGGGCCGCTACGTCTGCCAGGCGCGCAAACCGCGCTGCTGGGAGTGTGTGGTCGCGCCGTATTGCGACTACCAGCCGAAAACACCGCGCCCCTAAGGCCTGTGCATAGCTATCTATTTTGTAGCTATAAGTCATTTGTTTGTAAGCGATACAGCCTACAAACTGCCAAATATTGCAAAGCACGCCACCCGCAGGAGCATGCACGCCGCTGGCTATACTGAAATTCACCACCCGCCTGCGTCCCCCACAACCTCAACGAATGAATTCCCTTGACCCGCGCTCCTTGATTGCCATGGGCGGCTTCATGGCATTGGTGATGGGACTGATGCTGGGCTTCATGCGGCGCTACTACCCGCCCAGCATCCTGGGGCTGGGCTACTGGGCACTGGCTCCCGCCGTCTGGCTGATTGCCACGGTTTTGTTCGCCGTTCCCGGTCCATGGCCTCAAGAAATGGGGCGCTGGCTGGGCAACGGACTGATCTTGCTGGGTTTCGTCCTGTTCCATGTGGGCTGCCGCCGGTTCTTCGGTCAACCCGTCAAATGGCGCCGAATCGTGGTTGCGTTTGCGCTGGTCATGCTGTGCCTGGCCTGGTTTGCCGGGCCCGAGCCGTCCTACCGCATGCGCGTAGCCATTGTCACTGCGGCCATCGCCGTGGTCCACAGCAGCACGTTGGTGTTTCTTTGGCAGAGCGGCAACCGCAATTTCCCGGTGCGCATGGTGCAGGTGACCCTGGCGCTGCACCTGTGCGTGCTGCTGGTGCGGCTGCAAAGCGTACTGTCTGTACCCGAAGTCGGCGACCTGATGGACGCCTCTACCGTGCAGTCCTTCTACCTCGGCGCCTATGTGCTGGCCGTGCTGCTGCTTTCCATTGGCGCAGTGCTCATGGCCACGGACCGTGTGCGCACCGAGCTGGAACACATGGCCACGCACGATGCGCTGACCGGCACCCTCAACCGCCGCGCCATTCTCGATTTCTGCGAGGACGAGCACGAGCGCAGCCTGCGCTACGGGCAAACGTTCTCGCTGATGATGATCGACCTCGATCATTTCAAGTCGGTGAACGACACCCACGGCCACCAGCATGGCGACCGGGTGCTGGTGCATTTTGTCGAATGCACCCGCGCCGCCCTGCGCCGCGCCGACCGCTTTGGACGCTATGGCGGCGAGGAATTTCTGGTGCTGCTGCCCAACACTGCCATCGACGCAGCGCTGCCCGTGGCAGAGCGCATTCATGCGGCACTGGCTACCGGCCATGCGCTCGACTGCCAGCTCAGCATTGGCATCGCCACCTGGCAAAACCCGGGCGACACGCTGGACGCCATGCTGGCGCGCGCCGACAAGGCGCTGTACCAGGCCAAGGCGCAGGGGCGCAACCAGACCTGCGTGGCCTGAGGGCACGCCACGGCGGCCCATCGCGCCAGCCCGTGGGCCACAAGCCGCTTGCCAAAAATTACTGGATACATTTACAGTATCGCAGTGCAAATCGCGCACGCCCATCCCACACAGGAGCCACCCCATGCTTGACCACATGACCTTCCGCGTCACCGACATCCAACGCGCCAAGGCGTTCTACAGCGCAGCCCTCGCGCCCCTGGGCTACAGCGTTTCCTTCGAAGGCAACTACGGCATGAATATCCTCGGGTTCGCCTACCCCGACCCCGCCGAACCCGACGGCAAAAAGGCCGACGTGTGGTTCATCGACGGCCCCTCCCCCTACGGCGGCCCACCGGCCACCACCGGCTGCCACCTGGCATGGAAGGCCCATACCCGCGCCCAGGTGGATGCTTTTTACGCCGCCGCCATCGCCGTCGGCGGCAAGGACAACGGCGCCCCCGGCCTGCGCCCCGACTACCACCCCCACTACTACGGCGCCTTCGTCATTGACCCCGAGGGCAACAACATTGAGGCGGTGTGCCATTTGGCGGGGTAGGCGGTGCACGGTGCTTTGGCATTACTGGGCGGGAGATTTTGGATAAATTTGGCCGATACCGCCCGTCCATATTGCATCATTAGCTATTAAGTTAATAGCACTCACGCTAGCCAAAAAGGCGCTCGGCCAGATAAACCACGCTCTCTTGGCTGAACAGCACCACACCTTTTTCTCAGGCTCGTCTTCACCGCACAAAATACGGCAATGCCGTACAATTCCAAGTGAAAACCGTTGCCGAAACCGCCGTCTTCCAGCGCTATGCCAGCGAAGTCTGGTCAGACGCCGAACGCGTTGAGTTCATCAACTGGATCGCCGCCAACCCCGACGCCGGAGACGTTATCCGAGGCAGCGGCGGCTGCCGAAAGGTGCGCTGGACTTCCGCTGGACAGGGCAAACGCGGCGGCGCCAGGGTGATTTACTTCAACGCGAGCACGGAAACCATTTGGCTCTTGATCGTCTATAAGAAAGCCAAGTTCGACAACCTCCCCACATCCTTCCTGGCGCAGTTGAAGCAAGGAGTCGAAGATGCCCACTGAAATCGAAAAATTCCAACGTGACCTGCTGGAATCTGTCCAGCAAATGAAACGCGGCGAGGCCGCCCGCACCACGCAAGTCAAGTTGCCGGTGGCTGCTGAAGCACGCGCAAAAATGGGACTGTCCCAGCAAGCGTTTGCATTGCTTCTGGGCGTTTCCCCGAGAACACTGCAAGACTGGGAGCAGGGCCGCCGCTCACCCACGGGCGCCGCCAAGACATTGCTCAGTGTCGCCGTTGCGCACCCGGAGGTTTTGCAAGAGTTGCGCATGTAGAGCGATCCACTGCAGGCCATTGCCTGCAGATATGAGCCTGTATCGAGGCGCCCTCCCGGCACATCCAGGCCGTCGGCTGTGCAATTTGATAGGCCAATTGGCCTGCACCGCCCAACCAGAATGCGCCAGCCGCTATTTATTTCATATCGTTTGGCTTATTGCGTTTCAACCGATCAGCGGCAATCCACAGGCTTGGACCTGGGCCGTATCGGCACCATGAAGCGGCCCGCCGTTGGGTCATGAAGGGCTGCAAAGGCCCTGAGATGACGCAAACCAAATGTCAGTTGTGCAGCGATTGCTGCCGCTCGCGTGCAATGCTGGAAAGGCAGCTATGGGGTGGCTGGGCCGACACGCGCGGAATCCCGTAAAGCATTACTTTCATTCAAGCATTGAATCGCAGTACAACGCGGCAACCAAGCTCGAAAAACTAGAGTAACAAAGGCGAGCATCGGCGACTAGCGGCCGTTGCCGCAGATGGTTTGACCCTACTGTGCCTCAAGCTGTAGCTTCTTCACCCAAAGGTCGGTTGTCAGGTTGGGCATGACATACCACTGGCCCTCGGCCATGCTGCGTACCATCACCTCGAAGGACGGGTCCGCGTACATCATTCTTAGATCTGCCGAGAGCTTGTCGCGACGGCCGGCAACTTCGACTTGGATATCCACCCGGAGCGTGGTGAAGCTCGCGGATGTGTCACGGATGCTGCTGATAACCCAATGCAGCACGCGTATCCCCTTAAATTCCTGGCGAAGTTGCCCCGCGCGATAGGCCACTGAGCGCTGAGGATAGTCAACGTGTAGCGCAGCGAGTGCTCCATAGTTGGTCCTCTGCAGAAACTGCAAGTACTTTGCGGCGACCGCTTCAGGAAGCGTATCGTCGGCGAGTTCTGCGCATGATTCGTCAATGGCCAAGCCAGTGCGCTCGGGTCTGGGCCGCCACGCTTCCAACGCCGACTTGAGGTCTGCTGTTCGGCGCATGACGGCTGCAATTTCACGGAAGCTGGCCGGCCGCTGTTCCTCTTCTGCGCGGGCAAGTCGCTGAACTTCGTCCCTGATGCTGACAAAGTAGTCCGTGGTGGCCTGGAGCAGGTTGAGAGCCTTTGCTGCGACTATGGAAAAGCCGTAGTTCGGGTTCAGCCCATGGACGACGTCATGTCTAAAAGGGGCCTCAATGGGGGCCTCACTGAGCTTCCGCCGCGTGGATCCAAGCACCTTCAACGCTTCTGCCAGCCCGCCTGTGCCGCTAGTCTGGGTATCGAAGACTTCCGCGTCCGCGCCGCCAGAAAATGGATGCTTGCCAGAACTTGTTGTGCAGATTCCGTCGATGATGATGAGAATGAGAGGAACGGCACTGAGCCAATCCTCTGCTTTGCACCGTTCGATGGCACGCTCGTAGATTGCTGCCCAAGGCTGGAACTGGGGCAGATGGAATCTGTAGCCCAACACCCGTAGGGTCTGCTCGTCGAGATGGTGCTGAGTGAGGAGCTGCTCGCCCTGCTCCACGCTGCGCATGGCTAGTTCTGCGAGGACCGTCGATGACATGCGGTCATAGTTCGCCCACCCTAGCGGCACGTACCGCTCGGAGAACAGCGCGATGTTCATCTTTATCTCCTGTACCTCTGCCAATTGCGACTCCACTTGGCGCCAGCTTTCTCGTACCCTGGGGCTGAAGAGGCCGACGGCCTTGGCTATAAGGCGCATTGCGGGCAGCTGAGCCGATATGTGGTCGTAGGGGGTCTTGGGCGGCATGTTCTTAACTCGGATTGTCGACCAGCAACCCTGTTCAAGGCAACGGCCGCACCGCTCGGTGCAGTGACTGTTGTCGACCCAAGCGCGGGTCTCGATCGGTATTGGGATCGAAATACCCCTCAATCCGCCATCAAGCTGACGTCGAGAATCGACCATCGGTGCTGGGACGAGCATTTCAGCTATCCGAGGTACAGCTGGCCTTCGAGCTGCGAACTCACGACGACTGGCATCAAGCGGTCGCAGAGACTGATGCCCTCGGGCGGCGTGAAGGTCAGGTGTGCGAGGTGCAGCGGCCACAGGCTCTTCGCGACGTCATCAGCGCCTCACCACTGGCCGCTTCTGCTCAGACTGATCTCACACTGCCGACCCGTTGCTGCCATGCAGCCATCACGAGCGAGTGACCGGTCCGCAGCGATTGCCGTCTCCCAGTTTTGGGAGCCGAACGCTTACTATCGGCCAGTTCCTGCCGTTCACGAATGTCGGCTATGAAGCATTGAGGTTGGCCCTTTTGTCCTGCTAGGTCCTAGCACCGCGATGCTCGCTGCAGTCCGGTTGACGATTTTGAGTTTTGCAGACTAACCACAAAGGACCCGGCATCGAAGTGATCGCCTTTGCGTCCGTGGTAACGTCATGGACGAAATGTACGGGAGGGTCGCAAGTGGCACTTTTTGGAACCAAGACTTCAAGAGCAGCTGCCTCAGAAGTCGTCGACGAAAAAATCATATCTACTGTCAAATATGACAAACCAAAAATTCTTCTCATAGACCTGGAGTCGAGCGCCTTTGAAACCCTTGCGGAGGCTGGGTTCAACGTCAAAGAAGGTACGTTTGGTCAACCCTACAAAGTCAAGATGGCCTCTGGGTTTCAGCCACTCATTTCCGAGCCACGGTTGCCAAACTACACAGAGCAGGAAATCGTGATCGTTGATCTTCACTATGAAGTTGCAGATAACCCAGTTGGAGAAAAGTCGCGCCCTGATGGTGAGTTTGACTTGTGGGGGAAGTGTGATTCCGGCTTCATTGATCCACGAATGCGGACCACTACGCAGGTAAAACGTGACTTCGACAGAATATTGAAGGCTGGCGGCGTGGTCGTAGTTTTTGCCGCCGATAAAACACCCGGCTCAATTCAAATTGCCAGAATGGGCTACCGAGGACTCGAGGACGCAGAAAAATTCGATTGGAGTGCATGGAATTTTATAACTGAGTTTGACGATATGAAAGTGTCCTCAACTCACGGCGAAGAAATGACTGTCGTTGACCAAAATGCCTCAATCGGAAAATTGCTCAAGTCGCATCTTCCAGGTAGCTCGTATGACTGCACTATCGAAGGAGGGTATCGAAGTACCGAACCATGGACTGCACTGGTCAAAAATAAATTTAACCAAACTGTCGCGTTGTTTCGTCCATGCTCCGCTGGTTTTGTCATTGTGTTGCCTCAACTCAAGGATAAAGCGGGTTTCTTGAAGTCCCTTTTTACGGGTGTTTTACCAGAGATAGCACCACATCTTTTTCCTGGAATTGAGCAGGGCAGATGGACACATCTGCCAGAATATGAGTTGCCCGAAGTTGTGCAACTGCACGATCAGCGCAGCCAGCTCGAAGCAAAATTCAAGGCAGATTTATCTGCCTTGAAGGAACAGGAGTTGGAAGTACGGAAACAAGATGGTTGGATGCATGATCTGTTGACGCAAACAGGTGATCCACTAGTAGCTGCAGTGCAAACGGGGTTGAAAACTCTCGGGTTCAAAAACGTCATTGACATGGATAAAGTGAGAGACAAGGAGGGGAAAAGTAGACGTGAGGATTTGCAAATTCAAGATGTCAGCCCAACTCTCGTTGTTGATGTTAAAGGAATAGCCAATTTTCCGGGCGACGAAGATGTACTTCAAGCCAACAAACACGCAACGCTTTTGATGCGTGAGCAAAACAGAACGGATATTTTTGGACTGTCTTTGGTTAACCATCAGCGACATATTCCTCCTATGCAACGGGACAATGAAATGCCTTTTAGGCAAGAGCTAATCAATGTCGCGTTGGAAAGCCAGCTAGGTTTGTTGACGGCGTGGGACTTTTACAGAATGGTGAGGAGTGCTCGTCTGAATAAATGGAAATTTGAGCACGTACAACCAGTTCTCTACCAGCACGGGCGTTTTGAGATAGTCCCTGTTCACTACAAATACCTTGGCAAAGTGACCTTGGTGTGGAAAGACAAATTTGGCATTGACATTGAGTCTGGAGCGGTTGCGATTGGGGGACGAATTGCTATTGAATTCAGCGTTTTGTTCGAAGAGGCCGATGTCACGGGACTCATGGTCAACAATATTAAAGTCCAAGTTGCCAAGGTTGGTGACAAAACTGGAATGCCTTGGCCAGCGACAAAACCTAAGTTGCGCGAAGGTTTGAGAGTTTTTCACGTTGAAAATTGGAACGCCTAATTGAAGCTGGCGACTGCTGGGAGTTGCTTTGGCAAATGAGTTTCCTGGAAAGCTGGAATCTATTGCCGACAATTCCCGCACACATTGCATCTACCAAGTCCCCTCCCGAATCAATAGCTGCATTCGGGTGGCAATTCCACCCATTTAAATTTCCGCAATGGGTCGGAAGTCGTCACTGGTGGATCCTGGGTTGAAAGACCGCAACCAGCCTTGAACGGTCCCTCGCACTCACGTCCAAGGGCGGTTGCCGGCCGAAGCCGCACCGCACCGCACCGCGAAGATCACAAGCCAAATTACCCCACAGCGCCCATCCAACAAACGTCAACAGCTATTGAGTCAATAGCTGTTGCGCACAGCCCCAGGGCCGCCCATCACGCTGCTGCGGTTTGCTCCGACACCCCCGCCGCCTCAAAACTCGCCATCTCGCGCAGGATGGCGCAGGCCGATTGCAGCAGCGGCCAGGCCAGCGCGGCGCCCGAGCCTTCGCCCAGGCGCAGGCCCAGGTCCAGCAGCGGCTCGGCCTGCATCTGCTCCAGCATCAGGCCGTGTGCGCGCTCACCGGATCGGTGGGCGAACACGCAGCGCTGCAGCACGTGCGGCTGCAGGCGGCTGGCCACCAGCACGGCAGCGCTGGTGATGAAACCGTCGACGACGATCACGCGGCGCTCGGCGGCGGCCTGCAGCACGGCGCCAACCAGCGTGGCGACCTCGAACCCGCCCAGCGCGGCCAGAGCAGCGAGCGGCTCGGTGGCGCCCGCATTGGCGTCCAGCGCCTGCTGCAGCACGGCGCACTTGCGCGCAATGCCTGCGGCGTCCAGGCCGGTGCCCGCCCCGGTGCACTCGGCGATCGGCAGGCCCGCCAGACGCGCCAGCAAGAGCGAAGCGACCGAGGT
>JAGNYI010000059.1 GCA_017985015.1 Giesbergeria sp.
CTCTTGCGTACCCAAGGCTTTGAGGAGGTGCAAACCCGCAATGACCTGGCCGGCATAGGGCGTTGCTCGGGCGCAAGACGCCCGAGAGTGAAATAATCCCCCCCGATCACCGCTACCCCCACCGGCCCCACGCGGCCACCATCTTGGAGCCCCCTATGAGCGACACCCAGAAACGCATCGACGACCTCGTCAAATCCAGCAACGTGCTTTTGTTCATGAAAGGCACGGCCAGCTTTCCGATGTGCGGTTTTTCCGGCCGCGCCATCCAGATCCTGAAAGCCTGCGAAGTCGACCCCAAGGACATCACCACCGTCAACGTGCTCGACGACGACGAAATTCGCCAGGGCATCAAGGACTACAGCCAGTGGCCCACGATTCCGCAGCTGTACGTCAAAGGCGAATTCATTGGCGGCTCGGACATCATGATGGAGATGTACGAATCGGGCGAACTCAAGCAGACGCTGGACCGCTGATCCACTGCACGCCCCAATCGAGCCGCCTGCGGGCGGCTTTTTTGCGCCCGCAGCGCAATGGGGTTAGTGGATGCCTGCTTGCCCCCTAAACTCGGACACCCGCCCATGGCGCCCATGTTTCATGCTGCAAGAACTCCTTTTCATCGCCCTTCTGATCGCCGCCAGCGCATTTTTCTCGGCGGCGGAGATTTCTCTGGCTGCCTCACGGCGCCTGCGGCTGCGCCAATTGGCCGACGATGGCGACGCACGCGCCGAACGCGTCCTGCGCCTGCAAGAGCAGCCTGGCGACTACTTCACCGTGGTACAGATCGGGCAGAACGCGGTGGCGATCCTGGGCGGTATCGTGGGCGAGAGCGCCCTGAGCCCGGGCTTTGGCGCCCTTTTTTCTCGCTGGTTGCCCGAGACAACCGCGCAGACCCTCGGATTTTTCAGTTCGTTCCTGCTGATTACCTCGCTCTTCATCCTGTTTGCCGACCTGGTCCCCAAACGCCTGGGCATGGCGGACCCCGAGCCGATAGCGGTGCGCCTGATGGGTCCCATGTCGTTCTGCATGGCCTTCCTAAAACCCTTGGTGTGGCTCTACAGCCGCAGCGCCGACGCCCTATTTCGTCTGATGGGCTTGTCTTCGCTGCGCGATGACCGCATCACCTCGGACGACGTGCTCGCCATGATGGAAGCCGGCGCGCGCGCCGGTGTGCTGGCGGCGCGCGAGCAGCAGGTCATCACCAATGTGTTCGAACTCGATACACGCACCGTCTCCAGCGCCATGTCGCGGCGCGAGCGCGTGGCCTTTTTCCGCCGCGATGATGCCGACGCCGTGATCCGCCTGCGCATCGCTGCCGAGCCGTTTTCCACCTACCCGGTGTGCGAAGGCGACATCGACCACGTGGTGGGCTACGTGGACGCCAAAGACCTGTTCCAGCGCGTGCTCAACAACCAGCCGATTTCGCTTGCCGACGACAGCCTGGTGCGCAAGGTGCTGATCGTGCCGGACCGGCTCACGCTCTCGGAGGTGCTCGAGCAGTTCCAGCAGGCGCATGAGGATTTCGCCGTCATCGTCAACGAATACAGCCTGGTGGTGGGCGTGGTCACGCTCAACGACGTGATGAGCACGGTGATGGGTGACCTGGTATCGCCGTTTGACGAAGAGCAGATCGTGCGGCGCGACCAGGATTCCTGGCTCATCGACGGCATCACGCCCATCGAAGACGTGTGCCATGCGCTCAGCCTTGACGAACTGCCGCACGATTCCGAATACGAAACCCTGGCCGGATTTCTGATGGTGATGCTGCGCCGCGTGCCGCGCCGCACCGACAGCGTGCTGTGGGGCGGCTACAAGTTTGAGGTGCTGGACGTGGACAGCTACCGTATCGACCAGGTCATGGTCTCGCGCGTGCCTTCCGGCAGCGCACCAAGTGCGGTCGCCGCCGATTAGCCCGCGAGGCGGCCGTCGAACTGCCAGTTGCGCTGTGCAGAAAACACAGCATTGGGATACGGCGAGCGCCCGCGGCTGCCGTTGTAGCGCCCCAGGGTCATGTACAGGTCGCCACGCTCGCGGTCCAGGTAGTGGCGCAGGATGACGCAGCCAAAGCGCAAATTGGTCTGCATGTGAAACAGCTTGCCCGCATCGCCGTCTCCAATCACCCGCGTCCAGAAAGGCATCACCTGCATGTAGCCGCGTGCGCCGACGCTGGAGACGGCGTACTTGCGAAACGCGCTCTCCACTTGCACAAGACCCAGCACCAGCGCTACATCCAGCCCCGCGCGGCGGCTCTCGTACCACGCGGTTTGCAGAAAATCACGCCGCACTTCCCAATCGAGCTTGCGCCGGCGCAGGCGGTCGCTCATGGTGGCGAGCCAGCGCACGTACAGAATGCGCTCTTGCGTGGTCGCAAACTCGGGCTCAGGGGGGCCATCGAACGCCACAGCGGAGCTCAGCGCCGTGCGCACCGAATCCATCAGGGGCTCTTCAACCTGACCACCGGCATGGGCCACGCCGGGCACAGCCCATCCCAGCGGCACCAGCGCAGGCAGCGCTGCCGCGAGGCAATTGCGGCGTGTTACTCCCGTGTTCATTTGCTCAGTTGGCCCTTCAGGTGGGCCAGAATGTCTGTGAGTGCAATTTTGGTCGCACCAGTATCGCGCCGGTGCTGGTATTCGACAAGGCCCTCCTTGAGGCCTCGGTCGCCAATTGTCACGCGGTGCGGCACGCCAATCAGCTCCCAATCGGCAAACATGGCGCCGGGGCGCTCACCGCGGTCATCGAGGATGACGTCAACGCCCGCCGCAAGCAGTTGGGCGTACAACTGCTCCGCCGCCACTTTGACTTCAGGAAAACGGTCGGGCGTGATCGCACACAGCACCACGGTGAACGGCGCAATCGCGTCGGGCCAGATGATGCCGCGCTCGTCGTGGTTCTGCTCAATGGCCGCCGCCGGCAGGCGGGTGATGCCGATGCCGTAGCAGCCCATTTCGAAAAACGCAGGCTTGCCGTCTTCGCCCAGGAAGGTGGCGTTCATGGCGCGGCTGTATTTCGTCCCCAGGTAGAACACGTGGCCGACCTCGATGCCACGCTCAATGGCCAAGGGCCCAGCGCCGTCGGGCGAAGCATCGCCCGCCACGACGTTGCGAAGATCAGCCACCAACTCGGGCTCGGGCAGGTCGCGCCCCCAGTTGACGCCGGTGCAGTGGAAATCGGGCGCATTGGCGCCACACACCCAGTCGGACATCACCGCCACTTCGCGGTCCACCACCACGCGCACGGGCTGGAGCAGCCCAATAGGACCCAGGTAGCCCGGCTCACAGCCGAAATGCGCCTTGATCTCGGCCAGCGTGGCAAAGCGAAAGCCCGCGTCGAGACCCGGCAGCTTGCCCACCTTGATCTCATTCATGTCGTGGTCACCGCGCAGCAACAGCAGCCAGACCTGGCTGCGGACGATTTCTCCGGCCTTGTTCGTCTCGTCGGTCGCCAGCACCAGCGATTTCACGGTGTTCTGCAACGGTACATTCAGCAGCGCAGCCACATCGGCGCAGGTGGCTTTGCCCGGCGTCGGTGTTTTGGCCATGGAATGGGCGGGTGCCGGGCGCGGCCCCGCTGGCGCCAGTGCCTCAGCCTTTTCCATGTTGGCGGCGTACTCGCTGCCGGGGCAATAGACGATGGCGTCCTCGCCGGTAGCGGCAATCACCTGGAACTCTTCGCTCAAATCGCCGCCAATGGCGCCGCTGTCGGCCGCCACGGCACGGTAGCGCAGCCCGAAACGATCAAAAATACGCCGATAAGCCTGCGCCATGACCTGGTAGCTGGTCTTGGCCGCCGAAATGTCGCGATCGAAGCTGTAAGCATCCTTCATCGTGAATTCGCGTCCACGCATCAGGCCGAAGCGCGGTCGGCGCTCGTCGCGGAACTTGGTTTGTATCTGGTAGAAGTTGCGCGGCAACTGCTTGTAGCTGCGCAGCTCCTGGCGGGCAATATCCGTCACCACTTCTTCGCTGGTGGGCTGCACCACATAGTCGCGACCGTGCCGATCCTGGATGCGCAGCAACTCGGGGCCCATGGTCTCAAAACGCTTGGTTTCCTGCCACAGCTCGGCAGGTTGGACCACCGGCATGCTCAGCTCGACGGCTCCGGCGCGGTTCATTTCCTCGCGCACTATGGCTTCCACCTTGTGGATCACGCGCAGCCCCATGGGCATATAGCTGTAAATGCCCGCCCCGAGCTTCTTGATCAGACCCGCCCGGGTCATCAGTTGGTGGCTGACCACTTCGGCGTCGGCAGGCGCTTCTTTGAGCGTGGAAATAAAGAACTGAGAAGCTTTCATCGGAACATTGCAGACTGCGCGCGCCCTGGCCGCCGCAGCAGGCAAGTGCCGTGCATAATGGACGCAGTTTTAAGATTTTGGGGTTCGATTATGCTTGACCGGGACGGCTTTCGGCCGAACGTCGGCATCATCCTGCTCAACCAGAGAAACCAGGTGTTCTGGGGCAAGCGCATACGCACCCACAGCTGGCAGTTTCCGCAAGGCGGCATAGACCGCGGCGAATCGCCCGAGCAGGCGATGTTCCGGGAACTCCACGAAGAAGTCGGCTTGCACCCCAACCACGTCCGCGTGGTGGCCCGGACCCGGGATTGGTTGCGCTACGAGGTGCCTGACCGGTACATCCGCCGCGATGCGCGGGGACATTACAAGGGACAAAAGCAGATCTGGTACCTGCTTCAGTTGGTTGGTCACGACTGGGATTTGAACCTGCGTGCCACCAACCACCCGGAGTTCGACGCCTGGCGCTGGAACGAGTACTGGGTGCCGCTGGACGTGGTGGTGGAGTTTAAACGCGGCGTCTATGAAATGGCGCTGACGGAGCTCTCTCGCTTTGTGCCACGGCACGAGCAACGCAACCGCTATCTGCGCAGCGGCATGCGCGCGCGCGATGCCGAGCCTGCAAACAGCCATCTGCACCGAACCGGCACCATGCTGGTGCATCCGGGCGTGGAACTGCCACCCGGCGCCAGCTTCGACCCCGATCCTCAGACGGCCAGTGGCTGCGCGTCGAACGAGTTGCAAGACGACGGTACGCCGCAGGCGGGCAGCCCACGCTGATCGGACGCTGCGCGGCCCACGCGCAGCGCTTCTTTAGCGCCCGGTCAGCACCAGGTTGTCGCGGTGCAGCATCTCGGGCTCCGCGACATACCCCAGCAATTGCTCAAAGGCGCTGGATGGCTTGCGGCACAGACGCCGGGCTTCGCCACTTGCATAGTTTGCGAGGCCACGGGCAATCTCATGGCCTTGCGGGTCATGCACTGCAATGACGTCGCCACGGGCAAAATCACCTTCCACGCCGGTCATGCCAATAGGCAGCAGGCTCTTGCCCTCGGCGCACAGTTTGGCCGCCGCGCCGGCATCAACGCTCACCGCACCGCGCAATTGAAGGTGATCAGCCATCCATTGCTTGCGCGCCTGCTTCTTTGCGGTCTGCGAAACCAGCAGCGTGCCGATGGCCTCACCAGATGCCAGGCGCATCAAGACGTCGTTCTCGCGTCCCCAGGCAATGACGGTGGAAGCGCCCGAACCGGCTGCGCGCTTGGCGGCCAAAATTTTGGTCAGCATGCCGCCGCGTCCAATGCTTGAGCCTGCGCCCCCCGCCATGGCTTCCAGCGCAGGATCCCCCGCGTGTGCTTCGTGCACGAATTTGGCCTCAGGGTCATGGCGCGGGTCGGCGGTAAAGAGACCCTTTTGATCGGTCAGGATGACCAGCACGTCGGCCTCCACCAAGTTGGCAACCAGCGCTCCCAAGGTGTCGTTGTCGCCAAACTTGATCTCGTCGTTGACGACGGTGTCGTTTTCGTTGATGACTGGCACGACGCCCAGGCGCAGCAAGGTCAGCAAGGTGGAGCGCGCGTTGAGGTAGCGCTCGCGATCAGCCAGGTCGGCGTGGGTGAGCAGTACCTGCGCGCTGCCAATGCCGTTCTCGCGCAGCTTGGTTTCGTACATCTGTGCCAGGCCCATCTGGCCCACGGCCGCCGCCGCCTGCAGTTCGTGCACCTGGCGTGGGCGCACACTCCAGCCCAGGCGCTTCATGCCCTCGGCCACGGCGCCGCTGGAGACCATGATCACTTCGCGCGCAGAGCCGGCCTGGCCGTTCACCAACACTGCCAACTGACGCGCCCATTCACCAATGGCCTGCGCGTCAAGCCCTCGCCCCTCGTTGGTCACCAAGCTCGACCCCACCTTGACCACGATGCGACGCGCGCTGCACAGTATCTGGGAACTTTCAATAGCCATTTATGCCTCTAGCGCTTATTCCATAAGTAAATTTAGCTATATATACGATAGCAAATCAACTGGTATGCCCATCTTTGTCTTCGGGAAACCGCGGGTCGCGTTCTTCTACGGGCGCCTGCTCTGCCACCTGCTGCGCCTTGACGTGCGCATAAATGGCGTGGATCAGTGACTCGCAGCCCTCACGGGTAAGCGCCGAAATCTCGAACACGGGCCCTTTCCACTTGAAACGCTTGACGAAATCATCCACACGCGCACGTCGCTCGTCGCTCGCCACCATGTCCAGCTTGTTCAGCACCAGCCAGCGCGGCTTCTTGAACAGGGCGCTGTCGTACTTCTTGAGCTCGCCCACGATGGCCTTCGCCTGCGCCACCGGATCCACCGCGTCGTCAAACGGCGCCAGATCAACCACATGCAGCAGCAGCCGCGTGCGCTGCAAGTGGCGCAGGAACTGGTGCCCGAGCCCCGCGCCTTCCGAGGCCCCTTCGATCAGGCCGGGGATGTCGGCCACTACAAAACTCTGCTCAGGCCCGACACGCACCACGCCCAGATTGGGGTGCAGCGTGGTGAACGGGTAATCGGCAATCTTGGGCCGCGCATTCGATACTGCGGCAATGAAAGTGGACTTGCCGGCATTGGGCATGCCGAGCAGGCCGACATCGGCAAGCACTTTCAATTCCAGCTTGAGGTTTCTCTTCTCGCCTGGCCAACCCGGCGTTTTCTGGCGCGGCGCACGGTTGATGGCGCTTTTGAAGCGCATGTTGCCAAAGCCGCCGTCGCCCCCCTTGGCAATGGTGATGACCTCACCGGGCACCAGCAACTCGAACAAGACCTCACCGGTTTCGGCATCGCTGAGAATGGTGCCCACGGGCATCTTGAGCGTGATGTCGCTGCCCGCCGAGCCAAACATGTCGGAGCCCATGCCGTGTTCGCCGCGCTTGGCCTCATGCCGACGCGCATAGCGAAAATCTACCAAGGTATTGAGGTTGGGGTCCGCCACGGCAAACACATGGCCGCCACGCCCACCGTCACCTCCATTGGGCCCACCGAATTCCTTGTACTTCTCGTGCCGGAACGACACGCAGCCATTGCCACCGTCGCCCGCGGCAATGTCAATGTAGGCTTCGTCGACGAATTTCATGGGGAATCCAGTGTACAAAAGCGGCTGCGAACACTTTGCACGCCGCAAAAAACAAAGCCCCGACTCAGCGGGGCTTGGACTGCAAAGAAAGCGTGCGCTTCAGGCTGCAGCAGTCACGTTGACCGTGTGCTTGGACAACGCACCCTTGACGGCAAACGACACATGGCCGTCCACCAGGGCGAACAAGGTGTGGTCCTTGCCCACGCCGACATTAGAGCCGGGGTGGAACTTGGTGCCGCGCTGACGCACGATGATGGCGCCTGCGCTGATCAGTTCGCCGCCGAAAGCCTTCACACCGAGCATTTTGGGCTTGGAATCGCGCCCGTTTCGCGTAGAGCCGCCGCCTTTTTTCTGTGCCATGACATCTCTTCCTGGTTAGCCGGCCGGATTACCCAGCAATTGCGCCGATTTGCAGTTCAGTGAACTGCTGGCGGTGGCCCTGGCGCTTCTGATAGTGCTTGCGACGGCGCATCTTGAAGATGTGCACTTTGTCGTGCTTGCCGTGTGCCAGCACAGTGGCTGTCACGGTGGCGCCGGACACCAGGGGCGTGCCCACCTTGAGTTCAGCGCCGTTTCCGACGGCCAGAACCTGGTCGATCACGATTTCCTGGCCTACGTCCGCAGCAATCTGTTCTACTTTAATTTTTTCGCCGGAAGCAACGCGATACTGCTTGCCCCCGGTTTTTATGACCGCGTACATGTTGACCTCTTGAGTCTGATAGCGAAGGCAGCAAGCCGCCCCCCACGAATTTTCCGCAGAAGGATTTCCGCAGAACCTAAGACTATATCATGACCACTTGCTTCCGGCCACGCTGCGCTTGCCCGCGCAATGCCCCAACTCGGGCCTGCAAGCGCAGGCTCAGCGCTAACTAGGCGCTACGCCGATCCACCTTTTCTATAATCGAGCCGTGTCTGCAACCCCCACCCTGATGGCCCCGGGCCGCCCCGCATCGGCGCCTGCAACGCCCCCTCCACTCACTTTGATTGCGCAGGACATGCGCAGCGTCGATGCGGTGATTGCGCAGCGCCTCGACTCTGCCGTGCCCTTGGTTGGACAAGTCTCGCAATACATCATTGCTGCGGGGGGCAAGAGACTTCGGCCCGCTATTTTGCTCTTGATGTGCGGCGCACTGGGGTTTCGAGGGCCGGAGCGGTTTACGCTGGCAGCAGTGGTGGAGTTCATCCACACCGCGACCCTGCTGCACGACGACGTGGTGGATGAATCTACTTTGCGTCGCGGCAACGCCACAGCAAATGAAACCTTTGGTAACCCCGCCAGCGTGCTCGTCGGCGATTTTCTCTACTCGCGCGCGTTCCAGATGATGGTGGACGTGGGAGAGATGCGCATCATGCAGATCCTGGCCGACGCCACCAACGTCATCGCCGAGGGGGAGGTTCTGCAATTGATGAACATGCACGATGCCTCGCTCGACGAAACGAGTTACCTGCATGTGATCCGCTCCAAAACTGCGAAATTGTTCGAGGCCAGCGCCCGGCTCGCTGCCATCTTGGCAAAGAGCGATGCCACCGTCGAACAGGCGTGCGCCAATTATGGTCAAGCTCTGGGCACGGCATTCCAGATCATTGACGACGTATTGGATTACGACGGCGCAGCCGTTGAAATGGGAAAGAACCTGGGCGACGACTTGCGAGAGGGAAAGGCCACACTCCCTCTGATTGCAGCAATGCAACGCGCCAGCGCAGCTGAGAGCGAAGTCATCAAGAGCGCCATCGAGCATGGCAGGACCGAACAACTCGAAGAGATCGTGCGCATCGTCCGTGACACCGGTGCACTGGAAGTTGCACGTGCTTGCGCGGCGGCTGAAGCAGAGCGCGCTATCGCATCCATCAGCTCCCTGACAAGCAGTGAATACCAGTCCTGTTTGGTACAATTGGCGGCTCAGCTTCTCGGGCGCCGAACTTGAGTCAGCGCCCACGCCAGAAACCACTTCGGGGTGTAGCTTAGCCTGGTAGAGCGCTACGTTCGGGACGTAGAGGCCGGAGGTTCGAATCCTCTCACCCCGACCAAAATTTTTTACCCATTTCCACGCCCTCGCACAGGAAGCGACCGGGCGTTTTTTGTGCTTCTTGCGCCAATGCATGCAGCCATGCGGGATGCCAGCAATTTACACAGCCAGACCGATCAGCGATGATAGGATGATTGTCGATTTTCTACCGGACTCCCGCTCTTCATGGCTGCTGTTGATATTGCCCAAAAAGACGCTTCGTCAATAGCCTTGCCAGGGCTGGGCAGGGCATTGATTTCTGCGGGGAAACTGACTCAGAAGGCGGCCGAAGATATTTTTCGAAAGTCGCAGGCCTCGCGTACGGGCTTCATCGCCGAAGTCACAGGCACTGGCGCCGTTTCGCCCAGCGAACTGGCGCACACGGTCTCCTCCATCTTTGGCGCCCCGCTGCTTGATCTCAACGCCATTGATCCGCTTCGCCTGCCGCGTGATCTGCTGGATGCAAAAATCTGTCAGGCTTACCGCGTCCTGGTCCTGAGCAAACGCAACAATCGCCTCATCGTTGCGACTGCGGACCCCACGGACCAGGAAGCCGCAGAGAAAATCAAATTCACTACGCAGATGGGCGTGGATTGGGTCATTGCCGAATACGACAAGCTCGCCCGGCTCATCGACTCCAACACCAAATCAGCCAACGAGGCAGTGGACGCTTACGCGGGCGCAGGCGATTTTGAGTTTGAAGATGTCGCGATTGAGGAGGCTTCTGACTCCTCAGACACTTCGGGTGGGGACGTAGAAGACGCGCCCATCGTCAAATTTCTACACAAAATGCTGCTCGATGCATTCAATATGCGGGCCTCTGATCTGCATTTTGAGCCCTACGAGCACCATTACCGCGTGCGGTTTCGGGTGGACGGCGAACTGCGCGAAATTGCCTCGCCTCCGATCGCCATCAAGGACAAGCTTGCCTCCCGCATCAAGGTGATTTCCCGGCTTGATATTTCGGAGAAGCGCGTTCCGCAGGATGGGCGCATGAAACTCAAAGTGGGTCCGGACCGGGTGATCGATTTTCGGGTCAGCACCTTGCCCACGCTTTTCGGAGAAAAGATCGTCATCCGCATTCTGGACCCCAGCAGCGCAAAAATGGGAATTGAGGCCCTTGGCTACGAGCCGGAAGAAAAAGAACGCCTGCTCAAAGCCATTGAGCGCCCTTATGGGATGATTTTGGTTACAGGGCCGACCGGATCGGGTAAAACCGTGTCGCTTTATACCTGCCTCAATTTGCTGAACAAGCCCGGCGTCAACATCGCGACGGCCGAAGATCCGTCGGAAATAAATCTTCCAGGTGTGAATCAGGTCAACGTGAATGAGAAGGCAGGGCTCACGTTCGCCGTCGCCCTCAAATCCTTTTTGCGCCAGGACCCCGATATCATAATGGTGGGTGAAATTCGCGATCTGGAAACTGCCGACATATCGATCAAGGCGGCACAAACCGGCCACTTGGTGTTGTCCACATTGCACACCAATGACGCGCCCACAACACTTACGCGCATGCGCAACATGGGGATTGCGCCGTTCAATATCGCGTCCAGCGTCATACTAATCACGGCCCAGCGCCTGGCGCGCAAACTGTGCCCCATGTGCAAGGAGCCGGCCGACATTCCGCATGAAGCCCTGATCGACGCCGGGTATGCAGAAGAAGAGGTTGACGGCTCCTGGGTTCCTTACAAGCCGGTTGGCTGCTCGGCCTGCAATAACGGCTACAAGGGGCGACTCGGTATTTACCAGGTGATGCCTGTGACCGAAGAAATTCAGCGCATTATCCTGCGTGATGGCAGCGCGCTTGAAATCGCTGCGCAAGCCAAGCTAGAAGGGGTGCGCTCATTGCGTCAATCTGGCCTCCATAAAGCCAAGCTCGGCGTGACTTCCCTTGAGGAAGTCCTTGCGGTTACGAACCTCTAACAATCAATCACCAGGGAACGCAATGGCGACTGCAGCATCCGCACGGGGTACGAAAGACTACGTCTACGAGTGGGAAGGCAAGGACCGCAACGGAAAAATCGTCCGTGGCGAGATTCGCGCTCTGGGCGAGAACCAGGTTCAGGCGACGTTGAGGCGCCAAGGTGTCCTGCCGGTGAAAATCAAGAAGCGCAAAATGCGCTCTGGCCGCAAGATCAAGCCCAAAGACATCGCACTGTTCACGCGCCAAATGGCCACCATGATGAAGGCGGGTGTACCGCTTTTGCAGGCCTTTGACATTGTGGGGCGTGGAAACGCCAATGTGAGCGTGGGCAAACTGTTGAACGATATCCGGAGCGACGTGGAGACTGGCACGTCGCTGAACGGCGCGTTCCGCAAATTTCCCATGTACTTCGACAGCCTCTATTGCAATCTGGTGGAGGCGGGCGAAGCGGCCGGTATTCTCGAGGCATTGCTCGACCGCCTCGCGCAGTACATGGAGAAAACCGAGGCCATCAAATCCAAGATTCGCTCGGCACTGATGTACCCAATTTCTGTGGTCATCGTCGCTTTTGTAGTGGTCACAGTGATCATGATATTCGTGATCCCTGCATTCAAAGAAGTTTTTACTTCGTTTGGCGCAGATCTTCCGGCTCCCACACTTTTCGTGATGGCGATCAGCGAGATTTTTGTCAAATGGTGGTGGCTGATTTTTGGCGTGCTTGGGGGTGGTTTTTACTTCTTTATGCAGGCTTGGCGACGCAACGAAAAAATGCAGATATTCATGGATCGCATCATGCTGAAGATTCCGATCTTTGGCGTCCTGATTGAAAAATCCGCTATTGCGCGTTGGACGCGTACGCTTTCCACCATGTTTGCTGCGGGCGTGCCGCTGGTGGAGGCCTTGGACTCGGTGGGCGGCGCCTCCGGCAATGCGGTGTACGCGATGGCTACCGACAAGATTCAACAGGAAGTATCTACCGGCACCAGTCTCACGGCGGCAATGACCAACACCAATGTCTTCCCTTCCATGGTGCTGCAGATGTGCGCCATTGGCGAAGAATCGGGCTCCATCGATCACATGCTAGGCAAGGCCGCCGACTTCTATGAGGCCGAGGTCGATGACATGGTTGCAGGGCTTTCCAGCCTGATGGAGCCCATCATCATCGTGTTCCTGGGCACCCTGATCGGCGGCATCGTGGTGTCGATGTACCTGCCCATCTTCAAGCTGGGACAGGTTGTTTGATGCCGTCTGAGGTCTGGTTAAACGCCACGGTTGCGGGCGTCTTCGGTTTGCTTATTGGCAGCTTTCTTAACGTAGTCATCTATCGGGTGCCCCGCATTCTGGAGCGGCAATGGGAGCGAGAAATCGCTGACTATGCTGCATCCCGTGCTGCGCAGGGCGCTGCCGGCTCTGCGGTAGCCGCTCCTGAGCCTTTCAATCTGCTGGTGCCGCGCTCGCGTTGCCAGGCTTGCGGACACCAACTGCGCTGGTTTGAGAACATCCCGGTTTTCAGCTATCTGGGCTTGCGCGGCAAGTGCGCTTCTTGCGGGAAGCGCATCAGCATGCGCTACCCACTGGTCGAGCTGTTGACGGGGGCATTGTTCGTCTATTGCGCACAGCGCTTCGGGTTGACCGCGACGGGGGCAATTTGGGCATTTTTCTGCGCCATGCTCGTGGCCATGGCCTTTATCGATTGGGACACCACCCTGTTGCCTGACACCCTCACGCTGCCGTTGTTGTGGGCCGGAATTTTGGCGTCAGCAGCTGGTGCAATCGAGGTGCCACTCCTTCAGTCGGTGGTAGGTGCTGCCGCAGGCTACCTGTCCCTCTGGCTGGTCTATTGGGCTTTCAAGCTGGCCACCGGCAAGGAAGGCATGGGCTATGGGGATTTCAAGCTCTTCGGCGCCCTGGGCGCCTGGTTCGGCTGGCCTGCACTGGTCCCATTGATCTTGATGGCCTCCGTGGTGGGCGCCTGCATCGGTATTGCCATGAAAGTGGCGAGCCGCTTGCGCGAAGGTGGCTATGTACCCTTTGGACCGTTTCTGGTGGGAGCCGGACTCGCGGCGTTGATTTTGGGCCCTCAGACCGTGCAAAACGCGATTCTGGGACTCTTCGGGTTGTGAGCAGTCACGCAGCGCTCGCGCGCCGCCTGGGACTCACGGGCGGAATCGGCAGCGGCAAAAGCACCGTCGGCGCATTTCTCGCTGCAGGCGGTGGCGTGCTCATTGACGCAGATGCTCTATCGCGCGCCAGCACGGCCAGTCATGGCGAGGCGACTTCAGCCATCGCGAACCATTTCGGACCGGAGTTTCTGGATGCGCAGGGTGCGCTGGACCGCGTTCGCATGCGCAACCTGGTGTTTTCCGATCTCACAGCCCGCGCGCGGCTGGAAGCCATCGTTCATCCGATCGTATTGCGCGGCATCGCCGAACGCGCCGCTGCCGCTGAGCTGGCAGGCGCGCAACTGGTGGTGCTGGACATCCCGCTGCTGGTGGAATCAGGCCGTTGGGCGCGCGAAGTCG
>JAGNYI010000060.1 GCA_017985015.1 Giesbergeria sp.
CCGGGACCGAGGTGCACTTCCCCAACCACGATGCCGTGCGCCACCACGTCTATTCCTTCTCACCAGCGAAAAAGTTCGAAATCAAGCTCTACAAAGGCACTCCGTCGAACCCGGTTCTCTTTGATCGGCCCGGCGTTGTTTTGCTGGGCTGCAACATCCACGACCAGATGGTGGGCTGGATTTTGGTGCTCGACACGCCTTACTTCGCCTACAGCAGTGCCGCCGGCCAGCCGCCGGGTGGTGCACTGCTGGCGCAGGTTCCGGCGGGCAGCTACCAACTGCGCACCTGGCACCCCGGCCTGCCGGTGGGCGCGCCGGCCCTGACGCAGCCGCTGGCAGTGGATGCTGATGCCGGCGAGACACGCGCCGCAGTGCGTTTGACCGGACTCACGCCTTGAAGCTGCGCAGTTTGCGCCACAGCCTGGTTGCCCGGCTGATTGGTATTTCTCTTTTGCTGCTGCTGGCCGTGCAACTGGCGGGCTTTGTGGTGGTGCGCGCCAGCATCGAGCGCAATGCTCGCGCGCAAATTACGCGCGAGCTCGACACCGACGTACGCGTCTGGCGGCGCTTGCTGGAGCAAAAGGCCGAGCGCCTGCGCCAGGGCTCGGCGTTGTTGGCTGCTGACTACGGCTTTCGCTCGGCGGTCACTTCAGACGATATGGCGACCATTGAGTCCGCCCTTGCCAACCACGGCGCACGCATTGGCGCCGCGGTGACGGCCCTGCTCGACACCCAACTGGCGCTGCGAGTCGTGAGCGGCGAAGCCGGAATGGCGCAGCTGCCTGCAGCGCTGGTGCAGGTGGTGCCGGCGCTGGCGGCAGAGCCTGCGGGGAGCCAGATTGCGGTCATCAATGGCCTGCCGCACCAATTCGTGATGGTGCCGCTGCGCGCGCCGCTGGTGATCGGCTGGGTCCTAATGGGTTTTCCGGTGGGCCAGCCGCTGGCCGACGAAATGCGCCAATTGCTCTCGGCCGACGTGGCGGTGCGGGTGGGCGATGGCAAGGGCGGATTTTCCGTGCCTGTCAGCACGCTGGCACCGCAGGCCCTGGCGCAGCTGCGTACCGGCGGCGCGCAAGTGAACGAACTGAAGCTGGAAGGCGGCGACACCCTGCTGGTGCGCGCCAGCCCGCTCTCCCAGGTGGGCGTGCCCTCTGAGGCGCTGCTGCTGCGCTCGGTGGACGCGGTGGTGGCGCCCTATCGCCAGTTGCAGTGGCTGTTGGCGGTGATTACTGTTGCGGGCGTGCTGCTGTTTGCCCTGGGCAGCAGCGCCATGGCGCGGCGCGTCACGACGCCGCTGCGATCGCTGCTGGCCGCGACGCGCCGGCTCTCGCGCGGCGACTACAGCGTACCCATGGAACACACCGCGCGCAGCGACGAAGTGGGCGACCTGGCGCGTTCGTTTGACCACATGCGCATCGATATCGGCCGCCAGCAGGCCGAAATCCGCAACCTGGCCTACCGAGACCGTCTGACCGGCCTGCCCAACCGAGAGCGCTTTCGCGCTGCGGTGCTCGACGCGCTGCGCGCCGACCCGTTGCCCGGCCACAGTCTGGCGGTGCTGATGCTTGATCTGGACCGTTTCAAGCATGTCAACGACGTGCTGGGCTACGCCTTTGGGGATCGCCTGCTTCAGGCTGTGGCCGGGCGGCTGCAACCTATGGCCGGGACGCCGGGCGACATGGTGGCGCGGCACGGCGGCAACGAATTTGCCCTGCTGCTGCATGTGGCGGACGCGCAGGCCGCGCTGCGCGTGGCCGAGCGCATAGCGCGCGCGTTCGAGACCTCCATCCAGTTCGATGATCAGACCGTGGACCTGAGCGCCAGCATGGGCATTGCCCTGTGGCCGGAGCATGCGCAGGATGCAGACATGCTGCTCAACCGCGCAGAGATCGCCATGTATGGCGCCAAGAAGCGGCTCAGCGTGGCCTTGCTGTACGACCCGGCGCTCGATTCGTCCAGCGCGCAGACGCTCTCGCTTCTGGGGGATCTGCGCCGTGCCGTGGAACATGGGGAACTGCGTCTGTACCTGCAGCCCAAGGTGGCCCTGCAAGCGGGCGTTGGCGCAGCGGCCGAAGCCCTGCTGCGCTGGCAGCACCCGCAGCGCGGCCTGGTGCCTCCCATGGAATTCATCCCCTTTGCCGAGCAGACGGGGTTTGTGCGCCAGCTCACCCTCTGGGTGTTTGAACAGGTGGCGGTGTTGCTGGCACAAAGCGGCGCACGCGACATTGCGCTGCGCGTTTCCGTCAATCTGTCCACGCGCGACTTGCTCGACCCGGACCTGAGCCTGCGGCTGGGCGCGATCCTTGAACGCTACGCGGTGCGCGCCGAAAGCATTTGCCTGGAGATCACCGAGAGCGCCATCATGGACGACCCGCAGCGCGCCGAAGCCATGCTCAACCGCCTGGCACAGCAGGGTTTCAAGCTGTCCATCGACGACTTTGGAACCGGTTATTCGTCGCTCGCCTACCTCAAACGCCTGCCGGTCAACGAGCTCAAGATCGACAAGTCCTTCGTGCTTGGCATGCAAAGCGGCGGCGGCGACGTGCAGATCGTTCGCTCCACCATCGACCTCGCGCACAATCTGGGTTTGACGGTGGTGGCCGAGGGCGTGGAAGACGCCATACTGCTCAATCGCTTGCGTGCCATGGCATGCGACGAGGCGCAGGGCTACCATATCAGCCGTCCCATGCCGGCGGAGGAGTTTCTTGGCTGGCATGCCGGCCCCGGAACGGCGTTTGGGGCCGCTCCCTAAGGCGGAGCCCCCGCTGCCGCTGCCCGCTGTCCGTGGCGCTTTCGTCTGTTGCGCTCATTTCCTTTGTCTGCCCCCACATGGCCGAACCCCGTCCTCCCCGCTCTCCGTCCACACCCCTTGAACCGGCCGCGCCGCAAGCACCGGCCGCTGCGGGCCGCCCGCTCCTGCGCCGCCCGGTGCTGGCGGCGCCACGCCCTGCAGCCCGCCCTGTGGGCCGCCCACCGCCCGTTGTTCGCCCGCCGCCCGCAGAGCGCATCGCTCGTGTGCCTGCCAAGCCGGCCCCCGTTGCGGTCGCCGCTTCCGCGCCTCGAGAAGGCACCCGGCTCAACAAGCGCCTGGCCGAGCTGGGCGTGTGCTCGCGCCGCGAAGCCGACGACTGGATTGCACACGGCTGGGTCTACGTCAACGGCGCTGTAGCCGAGATGGGCATGCGCGTCAGCCCGCAGGACAAGATTACGGTCGAGCGCGCAGCGCAGCGCCAGCAGGACAAGCAGGTCACCATCCTGCTGCACAAGCCCATGGGCTATGTATCCGGGCAGGCCGAAGACGGCCACGAGCCGGCGGCGGCACTCATCAACCCGCGCAGCCAATGGCGCGAAGACCAGAGTGGCCTGCGTTTTTCGCCGCCGCAACTGCGCGGCCTGGCGCCCGCCGGGCGGCTGGATATTGATTCGGTGGGGCTGCTGGTGCTGACGCAGGACGGTCGCGTGGCGCGCCAGCTCATCGGTGAGGATTCGAGCGTCGACAAGGAATACCTGGTGCGCGTGGTCTATGAAGGGGCGGACGCACTGCGTTCGGGCGAGCGTGCGCAGCCATTGCAAGAAATTGATGAGCGTGATCCGGTGCGCACCAACGTGCAGGCGGTATTTCCCCAGGCGCTGCTGGAGCGCCTGCGCCATGGCCTGAGCCTGGACGGCCAGCCGCTCAAGCCCGCCAAGGTGGATTGGCAAAACCCCGAGCAGCTGCGTTTCGTGCTGGTCGAAGGCAAGAAGCGCCAGATTCGCCGCATGTGCGAGCAGGTGGGTCTGAAGGTGGTGGGCCTCAAGCGCATCCGCATCGGCCGCATCACGCTGGGCGCGCTGCCGGTGGGGCAGTGGCGCTTTCTCTCAGCGAACGAGCATTTCTAAGCGAGTGCGGTCAGCCCGTCGTCCATTTCTGGAACCCACATGACAGCGACTTCCTCAACGCCCAAGGACCCCAAGGGCAAGACCGCGCGTGCCGCCGCTGCAACCGCCGCAGCCGTGCGGCAACTGCGCGCCACCGATGCGCGCGGTGTGGCCCGCCTGGCCACGCTGGCCACGGCTGGCGTGACCGACATTGCCGAGGGCGTGCACCGCTCGGTGCTGGGCAGCATGGCCTTGCCGGGCGGCAAGGCCGCCGGGCGCACACGCGGACTCACCGGGCTGGTGTACCAGGGCATTCGCGGCGTCACGCGGCTGGTGGATGTGGGCCTGCAGGCCGCCCTGCTGCGGCTTGAGCCCTTTCTGGATCGCAGCAGCGAAACCAGCGCCGCGCCCCCGCCCGAGCGCGAAGCCGTGCTGGCGGCGCTCAATGGCGTGATGGGGGACCGCCTCGCCGCCGACGGCAATCCGCTGGCACTGCCCATGGAACTGCGCCAGCAGGGCCGCCCCATCGACCTGGCGGCGCTGGGCGCCTCGGGCCAGGCCACTGGCAAGGTGTTGCTGCTGCTGCATGGCCTGTGCATGAACGACCTGCAGTGGCAGCGCGCAGGCCACGACCATGGCGCGCTGCTGGCAAAAGAGCTGGGCTACACACCGGTTTACGTGCGCTACAACACGGGCCTGCACACCTCCACCAACGGACGCGAACTGGCGGACCGTATCGAAGCCCTGCTGGCCGATTGGCCCGTGCCGGTGCAGGAGTTCACCGTGCTGGTGCACAGCATGGGCGGCCTGGTCATGCGCAGCGCCTGCCAACACGCCACCGCCGCCGGCCAGCAATGGCCCAAGCGGCTGGACAAGCTGGTTTTTCTGGGAACGCCGCACCATGGCGCGCCGCTGGAGCGCGCCGGTAACTGGGTGGACGTGATCCTCGGCAGCACGCCCTGGAGCCGGCCCTTTGCCCGCTTGGGGCAACTGCGCAGCGCCGGCATCACCGACCTGCGCTACGGCCATGTGCAGGACGCCGACTGGCAGGGGCACGACCGCTTTCGCAAAAGCCCGGACAGGCGCCAGCCGCTGCCTTTGCCTGCCGGCGTTGCCTGCTTCACCGTGGCGGCCACCCTGGCGCGCCAGCGCAGCCCGCTGGCCGAGCGCCTGCTGGGTGATGGCCTGGTGCCATTGGCCAGTGCGCTGGGCCAGCACGGGCAGCCCGAGCATGCGCTGGTTTTTGCCAAGAGCCACCAACTGGTGGTGTACGGCGTCGGACACCTGCAATTGCTCGACAACCCGCGCGTGGCGCAACAACTGGTGCAGTGGCTGACGCGCTGACGCGCTGACACGCAAGCGCAGCGCTACCATTGCATTCCCAAGGAGACAACGTGGAAAACAAAAAATACCGCCTGGTGACGCGCAGCGACTTTGATGGCCTGGTCTGCGCCGTGCTGCTCAACGAGCTGGACCTGATCGACGACATCACCTTCGTGCACCCCAAGGACATGCAGGACGGCAAGATCGCCATCACCGAGCGCGACATCACCACCAACCTGCCGTATGTGCCGGGCGCGCACCTGGTGTTCGACCACCACGAATCCGAGACGGTGCGCAACGCAGGCCGCCGCGACGTCAACCACATCATCGAAGCGCATGCGCCGTCGGCGGCACGTGTGGTCTACAACCACTACGGCGGCAAGGCGGCTTTTCCGCGCATCACCGACGAAATGATGGCGGCCGTGGACCAGGCCGACTCGGCCCAGTATTCGCGGGACGACATCCTCGACCCGCAGGGCTGGGTGCTGCTGAACTACCTGATGGATTCGCGCACCGGCCTGGGGCGGTTTCGGGAGTTTCGCATCAGCAACTACGCGCTGATGATGGACCTCATCAAGTACTGCCGCGACCACACGATCGAGCAGATTCTGGATCTGCCCGACGTGCAGGAGCGCGTAGCGCTGTACCGCGACCATGCGGCCAAGGCCAAGGAGCAGATCCTGCAGTGCGCCACGCAGATCGGCAACCTGGTGGTGCTGGACCTGCGGCCCGAGGAAACCATCTGGGCGACCAACCGATTCATGATCTACGCGCTGTTCCCCACGGCCAACATCTCCATCCATGTGATGTGGGGCCTGCAAAAGCAGAACACCGTGCTGGCCACGGGCAAGTCGATTCTGGACCGCAGCAGCAAGACGCATGTGGGCAACCTGATGCTCGAGTTCGGCGGCGGCGGGCATGCGGCGGCAGGCACCTGCCAGGTGGCCAACGACAAGGCCGACGGCATGCTGCAAATGCTGGTTCGGCGCATCAACATTGACGGTTAAAAATATCAATCAAATGTGGCTCTAGCGCTTACGCAGTAAGCGTTTCCAGCTATCGAATTTGATTTTCTTTCCGGTTGCGCCCTGTTTGCAGCCGCCGCTTGAAACCCGCCCCGCCCGCCCCTAAATGAGGGCTTGCAAGCGCCGCTTCCTTCCTGGGGCGGTGCTTTCGTCTTCTTTTTCATCGTCGTTTCGTCAACCTATCCGTATGAGCAAACAAACCCTGTCCTTCCAGGCCGAAGTGGCCCAGCTGCTGCACCTGGTCACGCACTCGCTGTATTCGAACCCCGAAATCTTCGTGCGCGAGCTGATCTCCAACGCCTCTGACGCCTGCGACAAGCTGCGTTTTGAGGCGCTGGATACGCCTGCGCTGTACGAAGACGCGCCCAACCTGGAAGTGCGCGTTGCGTTCGACAAGGATGCCAAGACGCTCACCATTACCGACAACGGCATCGGCATGAGCGCGCAAGAAGCCATTGACCACCTGGGCACCATTGCCAAGAGCGGTACCAAAGACTTCATGGGCAAGCTCACGGGCGACCAAAAAGCAGACGCCCAGCTCATCGGCCAGTTTGGCGTGGGCTTTTACTCGGGCTTCATCGTCGCCGACAAGATCACCGTGGAATCGCGCCGCGCCGGTTTGCCGGCAAGCGATGGCGTGCGCTGGGTCAGCGGCGGCAGCGGCGATTTCGAGGTCGAGCAAATTGACCGGCCCGCACGCGGCACCAGCGTCATCCTGCACCTGCGGGACGACGCCGAGGACTACCTCAACGCCTGGAAGCTCAAGAGCGTCATCGCAAAATACTCCGACCACATCAGCCTGCCCATCCTGATGGAAAAGGAAGAGTGGAAAGACGGCGAGCTGCTCACCCCCGGCGACGAAAACGGTGGCCGCCAGCCCGGCGGCATGGTCAAGACCGGCGAGTGGGAGGCGGTCAACAAGGCCAGCGCCCTGTGGACCCGCCCCAAGAAGGACATCACCGAAGAGCAGTACCAGGAGTTCTACAAGGCGATCAGCCACGACCATGAGAACCCGCTGACCTGGGCGCACAACCGTGTCGAGGGCAACACCGAGTACACGCAGCTCTTGTACATCCCCGCCAAGGCGCCGTTCGACCTGTGGAACCGCGACAAGAAGGCCGGCATCAAGCTCTACGTCAAGCGCGTCTTCATCATGGACGACGCCGAGGCGCTGATGCCCAGCTACCTGCGCTTTGTGAAGGGCGTGATCGATTCCAGCGACCTGCCGCTCAACGTCAGCCGCGAGCTGCTGCAGGAGAGCCGCGATGTGCGCGCCATCCGTGAGGGTTCGACCAAGCGCGTGCTTTCCATGCTGGAAGACCTGGCCAAGCACGACAAGCATGACGCACCGGCGGAAGGGGTTGACGCCGTCACCGACGTGGTTGACGCCGACGACAAGGCCAAGGAAGGCAAGTACAGCCAGTTCTACGCCGAATTCGGCGCGGTGCTCAAGGAGGGCCTGGGCGAGGACTTCGGCAACCGCGAGCGCCTGGCCAAGCTGCTGCGCTTTGCCAGCACCACCAGCGACACGGCGAGCGTGTCGTTCGCCGACTACAAGGCGCGCATGAAGGAAGGCCAGGAGGCCATCTACTACATCACCGCCGACACGCTCGCCGCCGCCAAAAACAGCCCGCAGCTCGAAGTCTTCAAGAAGAAGGGCATTGAAGTGCTCTTGATGACCGATCGCGTGGACGAGTGGGCACTGAACTACCTGCAGGACTTCGACGGCACCCCACTGCAAAGCGTGGCCAAGGGCGCAGTGGACCTGGGCACGCTGCAGGATGAGGCCGAGAAGAAGGCGACGGAAGCCGCCGCCGAGGCCTTCAAGCCGCTGCTGGCCAAGCTGAAAGAAGCGCTCAAGGACAAGGCCGAAGACGTGCGTGTCACCTCGCGCCTGGTCGATTCACCCGCCTGCCTGGTGGTGCAGGACGACGGCATGAGCACCCAACTCGCCCGCATGCTCAAGCAGGCCGGCCAGCAGGCGCCCGAATCCAAGCCCGTGCTGGAAGTGAATCCTGAGCACCCGCTGGTGAAGAAGCTGGAAGGCAGCGTGCACTTCAATGACCTGGCCAACATCCTGTTCGATCAGGCCCTGCTGGCCGAAGGCGGCTTGCCGGACGATCCGGCGGCCTATGTGCGCCGCGTGAACGCGTTGCTGGTCTGAAAGTATGATAAAAATAGCCGTTAGCGCTTATCTGGTAAGCGTTTACAGCTATTGAAATTGAAGTAATCTGGCCGCCCCGCAGACGCAGGGGGCGTCTCAGACCGGCCGTTTTGCCGAGCGCAGAATCCGGGCGTGCAGCGCGTCGCGTTCGGTGGGTGCTGCATCGATCAGATCTTTGAGGGTGCGCGCGGGCAGGTCCACGCTCTGGCGCCGGTCTTTGGCGACAGGGACGTTGCGCCAGCCGGACAGCACCATCCAGTCCCACAGCTCGCGCGGCATTGGATGGGTGACCTGCATCTTCAGACTGCCGCACATGATGGACGCCCCGACCGGCGGCAACGGCCCCACGGGCGGTGTCTGGCGCTTGGTGCGGATGGAAAAGAGCGTACGCAGCTTGTCTTTCATGGGGTCCGGTTGTTCTACGGGAGAGCTTGCAGCATACAAGAGTACGCCGCGTGTGGCATGGATTCGCTGCATTGCCCGTTGCCTGGTTTTGCATGGCGCGCCTGGCGATTTGATATCCCGCCTCACTGGCGGAATTCTTCGGGGTTGTCGACTGCCTTATGCTGTGGAAGTCCGTCGCTTGAACGGCGGCCCAGGTTCTTTGGTGAGGGCGCGCCCCGGCGCTTACATCGTCGCAAAGGAAATGCATGCAGGCCACGGAAACGGAGCCAAGCGGAATCGAAGCCAACCCCGTTGCGTTGAACGCCATCATGCGTGCCTCTGAGAAGCACCTGATTGTGGCTTGCGAGGACATCGTGGACGCGCGGGGCTTCAAGCTGTGGGCCAAAGGGCAGCCGGTTTCGGCCAGCTTGCAACAGAAGTTGCTGGAGCGACGGCTTGAGCGGCCCCTGGAAGCCTGCCTGACCGCCCAGGACGGCGCCACACTGCCCTTCCTTCAGGAAAGCATGGCCAGCTTTTTATCCAGCCCATCGGCCCTGGCGCAGGGCCTTGCGCCCTGGGCGGGCCCGGTGCAAGAGCACATGCAAGGCCTGACCTGGCATTCCGTGGTGCAGTTGCTGTGCACCACGGCAATGGCCACGCGCACCAGCTACATTGCCCATGCCGTCGGCGCAGCGGCCTTGATGGGGGCCATGGCCTTGTCAAAAAAATGGCCGGCAGGCGAAGTCCGCACGGCCATGCTCGCCGGCTTGCTGCACGACATCGGCGAGGTCTACATCCAGCCGGCGTATCTGGATTCTTCGGATCCGCTGGACCTTTTGGGCTACAAGCACCTGGCCGTCCATCCGCGCATGGCGCAAATGCTGCTTGCGTCAACCACCAACTACAGCCCAGCGCTGTGCCAGGCCGTGGGCGAACACCACGAACGGCTCGATGGCTCGGGCTATCCGGCGCGTCTGCTTGGCAAGCAGATGTCGGAGCTGGGGAAGATGCTGTCGGTGGTCGAGGTCACCCTGGGCATCTCGCGCGCCCGCTCGGCGCCAATGAAGCGAACCAGTTTTGCACTGCGCCTGATTCCCGGCGAGTTCGATCTGCGCTACGCCAGTTTCGTCTGCAATATGGCCCAGGAGGCAAACGAGGACCTGCCACAACCGGAAGGCTTGCCGCGCACCGTCCGTATTCTTCATCCCATGGAGCGCATCAAGGAGCGGATGGACGACGTGGCTGCGCTGCGCGGTGAGCTGGTGCGCCACAAGAGCGCCGCGCCCAGCATGGCCATTGTGGAGTTGGCGACCGCCCGACTCGCCCGGCTGCAGACGGCGTGGAACTCGCTGGGTTCCTGGGGTGCCAGCGCCTGCGACCTGTCTGGGGAAATGCATTTCGAGCTTGACATGGCGGATCGCGAACTGAACCAGCGCATGCGCGAACTCCAGCGCGAATGCCTGCTGCTTGCCATGCGCCTGCCGCTCAACGAGCGCGGGCTGCTGGCGCCGCTGTGGCGGGAGTTGCAGGTGGATGAAGTCTGACGGGGTAGTTCATTTCTCCGCCAATAGCGAGTGCTACACCGACAGCGGCTCCTCCTGCATCGCCTCGATCTGCTCTTCGAGCATATCCACCTGCCCGCTCCAGTAGTCGCTGGAGCCAAACCAGGGGAAGTTGACCGGGAAAATCGGGTCTTCCCAGCGCCGGGCCAGCCAGGCGCTGTAATGGATCAGGCGCAGCGTGCGCAGCGGCTCGATCAGCGCCAGCTCGCGCCGGTCGAAACTGCGGAACTGCTCGTAGCCCTCGATGAGCGCGCTGAGCTGGCCGGTGCGCTGGCGCCGGTCGCCCGAGAGCAGCATCCACAAATCCTGCACCGCCGGGCCGCTGCGGGCGTCGTCCAGATCGACAAAGTGCGGGCCGCCGCGGCCCCATTCGTCCAGCGGGGTCCAGAGAATGTTGCCGGGGTGGCAGTCGCCGTGCAGGCGAATCTGGGTGGAAGTTTTCAGGCTAAATTGGCCTCCAGCGCTTGATGGACTAGCGCTGGCAGCTATTGTTTCAAGAGCGCGCTGGCACACGTCCACCCAGCGCGATTGCATGTCCAGCGGCACGGCGGCATGCGCCATCAGCCAGTCGCGCGGTTCTTCGCCAAAGCTCTGCACGTCCAACGCCGGTCGGCAGGCGAACGGCCTGGCCGCGCCCACGGTGTGCAGGCGCGCGAGGAAGCGGCCAATCCATTCCAGCACCTCCCAATCGTCCAGCTCGGGCGTGCGACCCCCGCGCCAGGGGCTCACCGAGAACAGGAAATCGCCATGCTGGTGCACGGTCTGGCCACCCAGCACCAGCGGCGCCACGGCCGGCACCTCGGCCTCTACCAGCTCGGCGGAAAAAGCGTGTTCTTCGAGGATTTGCGCCCGGCTCCAGCGCTGTGGCCGGTAGAACTTGGCGACGACGCGCTCGCCGTCTTCCAGCGTGGCCTGGTAAACCCGGTTCTCGTACGACGACAGCGCCATCAGCCGCCCATCGCCATACAGGCCGACGCTGGCCAGGGCGTCCAGCACCTGGTCGGGCGTGAGCAGGGCGTAGGGGTGCTGCCCGGTCGGGTGGGAGGGGTCGTCGGGCTGCGCTGGGGTCATGTGCCGATTGTCGCCCGGCGGCCCCGATGGTGCTCGCTGCACGGCTTCAGCCGCGATCGAGCTGCGCGAACGGCAATGCCTGCTTGACCAGGATGACGGTGCAGGGTGCGTCGCGCGCCACGCGCATGGGCACTGTGGCGATGAAGCGCTGCGTCTGCAGGCCGTGCGTGGCGGCGCCCAGGATCATCATGCTCACGTGGTTGCCGGCGGCGTAGCGCACCAGAGCCTGGGCCACGTCGCCGGCTTCGAGCACGTGGTAGCTCACCGGGTGGCCGGCGAGGTCGATGCCCTGGGCCCATTGGCGCAGGCGCGCCATGTGCTGGCGCTGCAGCGTGGTTTCGCTGCGCTCGCTGTCGCTGGCGCTGCTGGCCGAGGGCGAGACCACCGTCACGCAGGCCAGGCGCGCGCCGGGCCGGATGCCGAGCGAGCGCGCCACCGCCTGGCGCAGCGAATACAGCGTGGCGTCCGTCACGTCGTCGTGCGGCACCGCCACCATGACGATGGGCGTGTCCTCGATCTGATGCGCCGGCAGCGGGCTGGGCTCGTAGTGCATGCCCGCCGCGCGTACCCAGCGGCGCAGGTGCGTGCCGATCGGCGTGCCTTCGGTGCGCGCGCCGCGCTCGGTGAGCAGCACCTGGCCGGGGTTGCCGAGGTCGAAGGCCAGGTGGGCGGCCGAGGGGTAGCGCTCTGCGGCCCCCGGCTCCAGGCAGCGCAGGATGATTTCCTGCAGCCACGGCGGTACGTCGGCGCGGTGCTTGCGCGGCGGCACCGGCGTCATCCACAGGCGCTGGCGCAGCCCGCCGGCCGTGGTGGGCGCGCCGAAGGGCAGCTCGCCGGTGGCCATCTCATAGAGCATTACGCCGATGGCGAAGATGTCGCTGCGCGGGTCGCCGCGCACGCCCACCACTTGCTCGGGCGCGATCCAGGCGGGCGAACCGACGGCCTTGCGCATCTCCTCGGCCAGGAGGTCCGGGTAGTGCGCGTGACACGACAGGCCGAAATCCAGCAGCACGGCGCTGCCATCGGCACGGACCAGCACGTTGGCGGGCTTGAGGTCGAGGTGGCAGACGTTTTGCTGATGCAGGCTGTGCGCCGCATGCGCAGTGGCCGCGCCCAGGGCGGCGATCTGCTCGGCGCTGCGCTCGGGCAAGGGCGTTTTGTCCAGCCAGTCCTGCAGCGTCTCGCCGGGCACGTACTCCATTACCAGGTAAGGCAGGCGCATCAGGTCGCCAGCGGCGACGAAGCGCGGCACGTGCGGGCCGCTCAGCACCGACAGGATCTGCTGCTCGACCTCGAAGCCGACGATGTTTTCTGCGCCGTCGCCGGCCGTCATGCGCGGGATCTTCATCGCCATGGCGAAGCCGGGCGAGCGCCCCGCCTGCGCGTACTCGACGGCGTAGATGTGCGCCATGCCCCCGGCGTGGATGCATTCGCCGACGCGGAAGCCGTCGATCTCGGTGCCGGGCGCCAGCAGCTTCATCGCGCGCTCACAGGCCTTTTTCCAGCCGCTCGGCGTAGAACGCCGGCAGCCCGGCAGCGCGGATGGCGGCGGCCGTGGCCAGATGGTCGTAGGGGACGCGATGGAAGGTGATGGTGGCCGCCGCATCGTCGAACACGGCGTACATGGCGCGCGCGTCGCCGTCCCGCGGCTGGCCCACGGAGCCCGCGATGGCCAGCCACTGGCGGTGCTGCGGCACCGGAATCGGCACGCCCGGCTCGGGGGCGAAGCGCATCAGCTTGCCGGTGGGCGTGAGGAAATACAGCACCTGCTCGTGCACGTGGCCGCTGAACACGTAGCGGATGGCCGGGTCGAGCTGGCGCGCCGCGTCCATGCTGCGCTCGGCGGCGCCGGAGTCCTCCACGTAGCGCCATTGGGCAGGTGTGTCGGCGCTGGCGTGCGCCAGCAAGGCGCTCGCGCCCAGGCGCGCCGTCAGCGGCAGGGCGCCGAGGAAGGCGCGCTGCGCGGGGCTGAGCTGGTCGTGCGTCCACTGCGCGCCAAGCTCGCTGCGGTCGCGCGGCGCCGGCGGCGGCGCCAGCGCCATGGCGTCGTGGTTGCCCAGCACCAGTTGCGCGCCTTGGGCGGCCAGCGCCATGGCCTGCTCCACCACGGCGGCCGGCTCGCCGCCGTAGCCCACCAGGTCGCCCAGCAGGGCGAACTGCTCGGCCCCATGGGCGCGCGCGTGCTGCAGGCAGGTGGCGAAGGCCTGCCGGTTGGCGTGGATGTCGGACAGCAGGGCGATCTTCATGGCATATCTCCGGCCCCTATCATCGCGCGTGTCGCTGAACGCCGGCTTGCAGCCGGGCCCCGCGCGGCACAGCCAGATTTCAAGAAAAAATAGCTTCCAAGGCTTATACAGTAAGCGCTGGAAGCTATTGTTCTGGAAGTGCCTGGAACGTGGTCCCAGGCCTTCCCGCTCAGGCCAGGGTGATGTTCACGTCGATGTTGCCGCG
>JAGNYI010000061.1 GCA_017985015.1 Giesbergeria sp.
GAGCGCGGTGTGGGTGGAACGTGCCTTATGGCAAAGGGCGGAAGCCGGGTATGCGCCCGGCGGCGCAGTAACCTTCTTTCGCGAAAGAAAGTCACCAAAGAACGCCCGCCCTACTGTCCGTGTCCCTTCGCTGCGCTTCGGGCAACCTGCGATGCTCGCGCCGGGCGGGGTCTCGCTCAACTCGCACCTGCGGTGCTCAAACAGACGCGAGCCCTGATCCGCCCGACGCTGCGCTTCTCGGCACGGCCACAAGGGCTCAGACATTCATACGGGCCATTGCTGCGCTCGGCCCAATAAAAGACATACGCGTCGCTGTGGACCGAAGTTGCATTTCCCCAGGCCGAGCGCAGCAAAGGCCCGTAGGGTTCCCAGCCCTTGTGGATGCGCCTGCGGCGGGGTGCTTGCGGGGTGGCATGCGCGCTGGTGCGCGCATGCTTCGTTGGCAGGGCCTGCTGACACTGTGCAAGGGGTCGCGAAGCTCACCAGAGCCCGTCCATCAAGGCGCGCGACGCAGCGCGTGCGTCCGCACGCTCAAGGAACGCAACGCCGAGGGGCGGGCTCTGGTGAGCTTCCCTTCGGGTTGCCTCGCAAAGGGGCCGTCTGCGACGTTGCCCGCGCTTGCAAGGCACCAGCCTTGCTGCGCACGTGCGCCTTGCATACAGCCCCTTTGCGGGGCAACGCGATCCCCTTGCACAGTGTCAGCAGGCCCTCGCTCGCCGTGGTTGTTCGAGCGTAGCTGCGAAGTGAGTTCCACGGCGCACCCCGCAAGTGCCCCGGCGCAGGTTGCCCCGTAGCGCAGCGAAGGGGTCGCAGACAGCAGGGTGAGCCTTTTTTGGTGACTTTTTTCGGCATGAAAAAAGTTACTGCGCCGCCGGGCGCATACCCGGCTCCCGCCCTTTGCCACGGGGCACGGCAGGCACATCGTCAGCCAACATTTATCCCATTTTTGCGTCTGCCCCGGCCGCTGGCTCAGCACCAGACGCGTCCAGCACATCGGCCAGCCGCAGGCGATCGAATTGCGCGCCCTGCCACATTGGTTCCACATGCGGGCCGCGCTCGAGCAGCAGGCGCTGCACCAGCGGCGCCAGCGGCGTGCTGGCCGGGTCTGCCAGCAACACCAGGCGCGGTTCGTCGCGGCGGCGCTCGGTGTTCTCTTCGATGCGCGCAACCCAGTCCAGTGCCAGCAGGGCTTCGAGCGCTGGCGCCAGTTGCAAGGCGTCCACCCGCATCCGCCGCGCCAGCGCCGTGGCCCGCAGGCCGCGCCCGTGACCGATGCGCGCGCGGTGCAGGTGCTGCAGCAGCTCGATGGCCAGCTCGAAAGTCCAGCCCTGGTGCCCCGAGCGGCGCGCCACCCCGGCCATCAGGCTGGGCAGGTAGGCAGACACCACGGCGCCCAGCAGCACGATGACCCAGGCGATGTAGATCCAGATCAGCAGGATGGGCAGCGTGGCAAAGGTGCCGTACACCGCCGAATACGTGGGCATGCGCACCAGGTACAGCGCCAGGCCTTTCTTGGCCAGCTCGATGCCCACCGATACGAAAATGCCGCCGACCCAGGCATGGCGCCAGCGCACCGGCGTGTTGGGTATCGAGTGGTAGAGGCTGGCCATGCCGCCCGCCAGCACGGCGAACTGCAGCGAATTGATGAGCAGTTCAACGCTGCTGGGCAGCGTCTCCACCAGTCCGCGCGAGGCCGAGATCGCATACGAGGTGAGCGCCAGGCTGAGGCCCAGCAGCAGCGGCACAAAGGTCAGCGCTGCCCAATAGATCAGCACCCGCTGGCCCAGTGGCCGCAGGCGGCGCACGCGCCAGATGTTGTTGAAGGTGCGGTCCACGGTGAGCATCAGCGCCAGCGCGGTGACGATCAGCACGCTGAAACCCACCAGGCCGAGCTGGCTGGCCTTGGCGGCGAACTGGTTCAGGTAGTCCAGCACCGGAAGCGAGATCGAGCTGGGTATCAAACTCTGCAGCAGCCAGTCCTGCAGCACCTGTTGCACGCGGCTGAACATCGGGAACGCACTGAACACCGCCAGCGCCACGGTAAAGAAGGGCACCAGCGCCAAAATGGTGGTGAAAGTCAGGCTGCTGGCGGTAAGCCCCAGCCGGTCTTCCCGAAAGCGCTCGCGCAGCGTCTGCGCCGTGACCTTCCAGGGGAAGCGCGAAAGATCGTGCAGCAGCGCCTGCGCTGTGTGCTCGGGCCGACCATGAGGGAATTCCATGGCCGGTATGATGCCATCGCGATGCCCGTCCCCGACCGATCCAACCTCTCGTCCGCCCCCCCGCCCTACCAGCCCAATACTGCCCCCGCCGCCGTGCGGCGCGCCCGCAGCGTGGCCGTGGCCAGCCTGCTGGCGCTGATTGCGCTGAGCCTGGCCTGGGAACTGTGGCTGGCGCCGCTGCGGCCCGGTGGCTCGTGGCTGGCGCTCAAGGCACTGCCGCTGTGCCTGCCGCTCGCCGGTTTTCTGAAGAACCGCATGTACACCTACCGCTGGGTCAGCCTGATGGTCTGGCTGTATTTCACCGAAGGCATCGTGCGCGGCTGGAGCGACCGGCCGCCGAGCAACTGGCTGGCGTGGGCCGAAGTGGCGCTGTGCATCGTGCTGTTCACCGCCTGTACGGCGCACATCCGCCTGCGTCTGCGCAAACCCGCGCCGCTGGCCGCCGCCGCGCCCGCCACCCTGTAACCCCCGAGCATCCGGGCCTCCATTTCCCTATTTCCATGTCCGATTTTCTAGCCACCCTGCGCAGCCTGGTCGGGCCGGCGCATGTCTTGACCGAAGGCGACCTCACCGCCTATGAGCGCGACTGGCGCGGCCGCCTGCACGGCAAGGCCCTGGCCGTGGTGCGCCCCGCGAACACCGACGAGGTCGCCGCCGTGGTGCGCGCCTGCGCCGCCTTTGGCGTGCCCATGGTGCCGCAGGGCGGCAACACCAGCCTGTCAGTGGGCTCCACGCCCGACACCTCGGGCCGCGAAGTGGTGCTCAGCCTTACCCGCATGAACGCCGTGCGGGACACCGACCTGGCCAACCTCACCATGACGGTGGATGCCGGCTGCGTGCTGCAAAACGTCCAGGCCGCTGCCGAAGCGGCCGGGCTGCTGTTCCCGCTCTCGCTCGCCGCCGAGGGCAGTTGCACCATTGGCGGCAACCTGGGCACCAACGCCGGCGGCACGCAGGTGCTGCGCTATGGCAACACGCGCGAGCTGTGCCTGGGGCTGGAAGTCGTCACGCCGCAGGGCGAGGTCTGGAATGGACTCAAGGGCCTGCGCAAGGACAACACCGGCTACGACCTGCGCAACCTGATGATCGGCAGCGAAGGCACGCTGGGCGTCATCACCGCCGCGACGCTCAAGCTCTTCCCCCGCCCCGCCGCACGGTTGACGGCCTGGGCAGCGGTGCCCTCGATGGAGCAGGCCGTGGCCCTGCTCTCGCTGGCGCAGCGCAGCCTGGGCGCCGACCTGACGGGCTTTGAAGTGATGGGCCGTTTTGCCCTCTCGCTGGTGGGCAAGCACATGCCGCAGTTGCGCGTGCCGTTTCTGGAGCAGGAAGCGACGCAGTACGGCGTGCTGCTGGAAAATTCCGACAGCGAATCCGAGGAACACGCCCGCGCGCGCTTCGAGGCCTTGCTGGAAGCCGCGTTCGAAGCCGGTTTTGTGAGCGACGCGGTGGTGGCAGAAAACATCGCCCAGGCGCAGCAGCTCTGGCACATCCGCGAGAGCATTCCGCTGGCGCAGGCGCAGGAAGGACTGAACATCAAGCACGACATCTCGGTGCCGATCTCGCGCATCCCTGCCTTTGTCGCCGACACCGACGCGCGCCTGGCGCGCGAGATTCCCGGCGTGCGCCTGGTCAACTTCGGCCACCTGGGCGATGGCAACCTGCACTACAACGTGCAAGCGCCCGAGGGTGGCGACGCCGCCGCCTTTCTGCGCGAGCGCGAGGGCGACGTCAACGACCTGGTCTACGCCGCCGTGGCGCAGTTCGGCGGCTCGTTCTCGGCCGAGCACGGCGTGGGCGCGCTCAAGGTGGACACGCTTCTCCAATACCAGTCGCCCGTGGCCCTGGGCATGATGCGCAGCATCAAGCAGGCACTGGACCCGCACAACCTGATGAACCCGGGGCGCGTGCTGCACCGTTGAACGGCAGGCGATTCGTGCGCGTAAAATATGCGCATACTTTGTGCTGTTTGGAGTTTCCATGCTTCGTTTCGACAACGCCCCCAAGAAGGCCACCAACCTTTCGCTCAACAGCAAGGTACTGGAGACAGCGCGCGAACTGGGCCTGAATGTGTCCCAAACGGTCGACGGACTGCTGGCGGCCGAGGTCAAGCGGCTCTATTGGGAACGGTGGAATGAAGAGAACAAGGAAGCCGTTGCCGCTTACAACGCGCGCATCGCCAGCGAAGGCCTTCCGCTTGCCAAATATCGGAGTTTTTGAGGTGGCACGCTTCGATGTCTACCGTCACCCCGACGCTGCGCTGCGCAAAAAAACGCCCTATCTTCTGGACGTGCAGAACGACTACATCGAGGGTATGGAGACACGCGTTGTCCTTCCGATCCGCGCGGCCAGCCTTTTCGGCCTTCCCATGCGCGACCTGAATCCATTGCTGGAAATCGATGGCTCACAGGTGGTGCTTGATGCTGCGGCCATCGCAGCCTTTCCGGCTGCGGAATTGCGCAATCCGGTGGTGAATCTACGAGCGCAGGCCGATGTGATCGTCAACGCACTCGACACCCTTTTGGGCTCTTACTGAAATGACCGCCGCCCAAGCCAGCCCCATCCGCTCGCAATACGAAGACTTCTTGCGCCACGTGCTGGCCCATGGCCTACACAAGGGCGACCGCACCGGCACCGGCACGAAAAGCGTCTTCGGCCACCAGATGCGCTTCGATCTGCAGCAAGGTTTTCCGCTCATCACCACCAAGAAGGTGCATTTCAGGAGCATTGCGCTCGAACTGCTGTGGTTCCTGCGCGGCGACGGCAATGCGCGCTGGCTGCAGGAGCGCGGCGTCACCATCTGGGACGAATGGGCGGCGAAAAACGGCGACCTCGGCCCGGTGTACGGCGTGCAGTGGCGCAGCTGGCCCACGCCGAAAGGCGGCCACATCGACCAGATCGCGCAGGTGATCGAACAACTGCGCAGCAACCCCGATTCGCGCCGTATTCTGGTGAGTGCCTGGAACGTGGCCGAGCTCGACCAGATGGCGCTCATGCCCTGCCACGCGCTGTTCCAGTTCTACGTGGCCCCAGCGCAGCAGGCAGGTGAGCGCGCCCGGCTTTCGTGCCAGCTCTACCAGCGCAGCGCCGACCTGTTTTTGGGCGTGCCATTCAACATCGCCAGCTACGCCCTGCTCACGCACATGGTGGCGCAGCAGTGCGACCTGGATGTGGGCGACTTCGTCTGGACCGGTGGCGACTGCCACATCTACAGCAACCACGAAGAGCAAGTGCGCACCCAACTGGAACGCACGCCCTATGCGCTGCCGCAGCTACACATCAAACGCCGGCCCGCCACGCTGTTTGACTACGCGTTTGAAGATTTTGAAGTGCTGAACTATGAACACCACCCCGCCATCAAGGCGCCAGTGGCGGTGTAGGCGGTTGGGCCGATGAAAGTCAACCTCATCTTCGCCCGCGCAGCCAACGGCGTCATCGGCAAGGACGGGCACATGCCCTGGCACCTGCCCGAAGACCTGGCGCACTTCAAGCGCCTGACCAGCGGCTGCCCGGTGGTCATGGGGCGCAAAACCTGGGATTCGCTGCCCGCACGCTTTCGCCCACTGCCCGGCCGCGCCAACATCGTCGTCACACGCCAGGAAAATTGGCATGAAAATGGCGTCCAGCGCACATCCAGCTTGGGTGAGGCGCTACAACTATGTAAGTCCTCGGACACCGTCTGGGTGATTGGCGGCGCGCAGATCTACGCGCAGGCACTGCCGCTGGCCGATGTGGTGGAAGTCACCGAGATCGAGCGCGACTACGCGGGCGACGCCTACGCGCCCGAGCTCGGCCCGCAATGGGTCGAGCAAAGCCGCGAGCGCCTGCAGGCGCAAGACGGCACGCCGCTCAGCTTTGTGCGCTACGAGCGGGCCCGCGGCTGAAGTCGGTTCAGCCCGGCGCCCCAGGCTCAAACCGCGTAGCGCTGCTCCAGCGCATCCAGCGCCGGCTTGTCCACCAGCCGCTGGCGCTCGGCAAACGGTGCCACCAAGCCGGAATCCTCCCGCACCGAGCGCTCATCGCGCAGCACGGTGAGTGCTTTTTGCATGCCCATCACGGCGCCCTGCAGCGCGGCGTTGGCGTAGAGCACGATGCCGTAGCCCATCTGCGCAAGTTCTTCGACACCAACGATGGGTGTTTTGCCGCCAATCACCATGTTCATGCGTTGCGGCTTTTCAGGGCGCTGTGGCAGCGCGCGAATGTGCTCGGCAGTGGTGTCGGCCCACTTGCCACGCGATTCGTGCAGAGGCTCCCTAACGCTTACTGGATATGCGCTGGCAGCTATCAAATATGAATGTTTGAGCAGGTGGGTGGACTTTTCGTTAAATCTCCGCCACGTCCCCTGGCACCCTTACCCACCCCTCCATCAAAACCCGCGCGCTGCGGCTCATCAGCGCCTTGGTGACTTGCCACTGGCCGCCCGCCTGTGCGGCTTCGGCGCCCACGCGCAGCGTGCCGGAGGGGTGGCCGAAACGCACGGACTGGCGTGGTACCCCGTCTTTGCCGCGCTCGCTGCCAGCCGCCAGGTTGACCAGCGTGCCAGGAATGGCGGCAGCCACGCCAATGGCGACGGCGGCGGTGCCCATCATGGCGTGGTGCAGTTGGCCCATGGAAAGGGCGCGCACCAGCAGGTCGATGTCACCGGCCTTGATGTGTTTGCCGCTGGATGCGGTGTAGCTGGCCGGTGGCGCCACAAAGGCGATTTTGGGTGTGTGCTGGCGTTTGGCGGCTTCGCTCAGGTTTTGGATCAAGCCCATGCGCAGCGCGCCGTGGGCGCGGAGGGCCTCGAACCGGGCCAGCGCCTGCGGGTCGGTGTTGATGGCGCCCTGCAGCTCGGTGCCGGTGTAGCCCAGGTCGTTGGCATTCAGGAAGATGGTGGGGATGCCGGCGTTGATCAGCGTGGCGGCAAAGTGGCCCACGCCGGGCACGTCGAGTTCGTCTACCACGTTGCCCGTGGGGAACATCGCACTACCTTGCTCGCCTTCTCCCTCATCGGCCGGGTCGATGAACTCCAGCGCCACTTCGGCGGCGGCAAAGGCCACGCCGTCGAGTTCAAAGTCGCCCGTCTCCTGCACCAGGCCCTCGGTCATCGGCACGTGAGCGACGATGGTTTTGCCGATATTGGCTTGCCAGATGCGGATGGTGGCCGTGCCGCTGCGCGTAATGCGTGCCGCGTCAATCAAGCCCATGTGGATGGCGCAGGGGCCCACGGCGGCCGAGAGGTTGCCGCAGTTGCCGCTCCAGTCCACAAAGGGTTTGTCAATGGCAACCTGGCCAAACAGGTAATCCACATCGTGGCCAGAGCGGGTGCTCTTGCTGAGGATCACGGCCTTGCTGGTGCTCGATGATGCATTGCCCAGGCCGTCGATCTGTTTGCCATACGGGTCAGGGCTGCCGAGCACGCGCAGCAGCAGGGCGTCGCGTGCCGGGCCAGGTTGCTGTGCGGCCTCGGGTAGATCTTGGAGCTTGAAGAACACGCCTTTGCTGGTGCCGCCGCGCATGTGGGTGGCGGGGATTTTGATTTGCGGGGCGAAGCGGGACATGGAGGGGACAAGGGGTTTTGTTATCGAATTTGATAGCGTCTCGCGCTTATGCAGCCTGCGCTGGAGGCTGATTTTGCTTGTTTTTTGCGGCGCTCTGACTGGCCAATGGCCCACCGCCGTGCCCATTGCCTGCGCTGCACGCGCGCTAGCCCACCGTTGCCCTGATCACTCCATCAATCCGCGAATCGAGCCGCACACCGAGAGCAGTTGCGGCGCGTCCATGCGGCCGATGATGTTGCGGGCAACGGAGCCGATCACCTGCTGCGCACCCATGAGCCCCACGGTGGCCGACTGCTCCACCAGGAATCCCGCCTTGGCCTTCTTGAGCGGCACCAGAAAATAACCGTCAAATCCGCTCTTCATCAACTCCATCACCACATCCGCCAGAGCGCCGCGGTGGGCGGTGGCGTCGGGCGCGTTCTCGATCAAGGCCAGTACCGAGAGCGTCTTTTTGCGCAGTTCCGCAGAATGGAAGAAGCGCAGAAACGGCTTGGCCGGCGCGGCGCGGCGGGTCGCTGGTTTGGCGGCGACTTTGGCTGGAGGGGCCGCCTTGGGTTTTGGCGACGCAGCCAAACTCAACCCTTCTTGCTGCCCATGACCAGCAAGAGCCCGCCCACCACGATGGCCCCGATGCCCGCCCACATGGGCACATTGACGGTCTTTTTCTCCTTGGCGGAGATCTCCAGCGTGCCAATCTTGACCACCGTGCTGTCCTTCGTATAGCTGAAGCCGCCGTAAGCGAGCCCGAGGATGCCGGCGATGATCAGGCCGATGGCGACGATTTTGATTGAGTTCATGGGGTGGGACTCCTGCGTTTGGCAGCCAAACTTCCTCGTCGGCGACGCGCAAGTGGATGCTTGCGCGCATTGAAGCACGAACACCGTGGGCTGAGGCCAGGTCGGTCTCCTGATCCGGATCAAGTTCTCGGTACAAAGAGCGCAGCCAAGGGATTCACCCGAGAGCCAGCGCCAATGCGGCGAACCTAGACTGTGGCGTCCTGCGCCACCGTGGCCGCAGGCAGAGGACTGGAGTTTGCCTTGCAGCCTACCCACACCGCCCAGCCGGACTACTTCCACAAGGTCGTCGATTGCCAATGGGCCTGCCCTGCCCACACGCCGGTGCCCGAATACATCCGCCTGATCGGCCAGGGGCGCTATGACGACGCCTACATGGTCAACTGGGTGTCCAACGTGTTTCCCGGCATTCTTGGCCGCACCTGCGACCGGCCGTGCGAGCCCGCCTGTCGGCGCGGCCGGGTGGAGGAAAGCAATGGAGCCCACCCCGAGCCGGTGGCGATCTGCCGCTTGAAGCGCGTGGCGGCCGACAACAAAACCGCCGGAATCAAGGCGCGCATGCCCACCATCGCACCCCGCAACGGCAAGCGCGTGGCCTGCGTGGGGGCCGGCCCCGCATCGCTGACCGTAGCGCGCGACCTGGCGCCGCTGGGCTACGAGGTGACGGTGTTCGACGCCGAGGCCAAGGCGGGGGGCTTCATCCGCAGCCAGATTCCGCGTTTTCGGCTGCCCGAATCGGTGATCGACGAAGAAACCGGCTACATCCTCGACATGGGCGTGCAGTTTCGCAACCAGGAACGCGTGGACTCGCTGCGCGCGCTGCTGCAGCAAGGCTACGACGCGGTGTTTGTGGGCAGCGGCGCACCACGCGGGCGCGATCTGGAGATTCCAGGCCGGCGCGACATCGAGGGCAACATCCATATCGGCATCGACTGGCTGGCTTCGGTGTCCTTTGGGCACATGACCAGCGTAGCGCCGCGCGTCATCGTGCTGGGCGGCGGCAACACCGCCATGGACTGCTGCCGCTCGGCGCGGCGCCTGGGCGGCACCGACGTCAAAGTCATCGTGCGCAGCGGCTTCGACGAAATGAAAGCCTCGCCCTGGGAAAAGGAAGACACCCTGCACGAAGGCATTCCGATTTTGAACTTCCATGTGCCCAAGGCCTTTGAGCACGACAACGGCCAGCTTACCGCCATGACCTTCGAGGTGGTGCAGGCCCAGTACGACGCACAAGGCCGCCGCAGCCTGGTGCCCACGGGCGAGCCCGATGTGCGCGTGCCCTGCGATGTGGTGCTGATCGCCGTGGGCCAGGAAAACGCGTTTCCTTGGATTGAGGACGACCTGGGCATTGCCTTCGACCGCTGGGGCTTGCCGCAGCTCACACAGGGCACCTTTCAATCCACGCTGCCCCAGTTGTTCTTCGGTGGCGATGCGGCCTACGGCCCCAAAAACATCATTACCGCCGTGGCGCAGGGGCACGAGGCGGCCGTGTCGATCGACCGCTTCCTGCACGGCGAAAACGTGCGCCAGCGCCCGGCACCACGCACCAACCTGATGTCCACCAAGATGGGCATCCACGAGTGGAGCTACGACAACGATGTGTCGAACGACCTGCGGTTCAAGGTGCCATGGGCCAAGGCCGAAGTGGCGCTGGCCAGCATCCGGGTGGAAGTGGAGCTGGGGTTCGACGCCGCCACCGCCTTCAAGGAAGCCAGCCGCTGCCTGAACTGCGACGTGCAGACGGTATTCAACCGCTCCACCTGCATCGAATGCGATGCCTGTGTGGATATCTGCCCCATGGACTGCATCACCTTCACCTTCCATGGCGAAGAGGACGATCTGCGCAGCCGGCTGCAGGCACCCGCAGAGAATCTGACGCAAGCGCTGATGGTCTCTGCGCCGCTCAAAACTGAGCGCGTCATGGTCAAGGATGAAGACGTCTGCCTGCACTGCGGCCTGTGCGCCGAGCGCTGCCCCACGGGCGCCTGGGACATGCAGAAGTTCCGCCTGGATACCACCCAGGCCGGCCCCGGCTGCCGCGACGCCCAGATCACCCGACACACGCTGGAGGCCGCATGAAGCCCATTGAAGCCGTCAACGACTTTGTCATCAAGTTCGCCAACGTCAATGGCTCGGGCTCGGCGTCCGCCAACGAGCTGTTCGCCAAGGCCATTCTGCGCATGGGCGTGCCGGTGAGCCCACGCAATATCTTCCCCAGCAACATCCAGGGCATGCCCACCTGGTACGAGGCCCGCGTGTGCGAGCAGGGTTATTCAGGGCGGCGCGGCGGCGTGGACATGATGGTGGCCATGAACCCGCAGACCTGGGACGCCGACGTGGCCGAGATTTCGCCCGGCGGCTATCTGTTTTATGACAGCACCCGGCCTATTCCTGCCTCCAAGTTCCGCACGGACATCAGCGTCATCGGCGTGCCGCTGACCGAAATCAGCAACAAGGCCTACACCGAGCCGCGCCAGCGCCAATTGTTCAAGAACATCATCTACGTGGGCGCCCTCTCGGTGCTGCTTGACGTGGAAGCCGAGGTGTTTGAGAAGCTCTTTGCCGAACAGTACCGCGGCAAGGAAATCCTGCTCGAATCCAACGTGCGCGCCCTGCACCTGGGGCGCGACTACGTCAAAGCACACCTGCAAGCGCCCCTGGGCATCCGCGTGCGCCGGGCCGACCAGGTGGGCGACCTGATTTTTACCGACGGCAACAGCGCAGCCGCCCTGGGCTGTGTGTACGGCGGCGCCACCGTGGCGGCCTGGTACCCGATCACGCCGTCGTCGTCGGTGCCCGAAGCCTTCCAGAAATACTGCGACAAGTTCCGCGTGGACCCGGACACCGGCCGCAGCAACTTCGCCATCGTGCAGACCGAAGACGAACTGGCCTCCATCGGCATGGTGGTGGGTGCCGGCTGGAACGGCGCCCGCGCTTTCACCGCCACTTCGGGCCCGGGCATCTCGCTGATGACGGAGTTCATCGGCCTGGCCTACTTTGCCGAGATTCCGGTCACCATCATCAACGTGCAGCGCGGCGGGCCGTCCACCGGCATGCCCACGCGCACCCAGCAGTCGGACCTGCTGAGTTGCGCCTACGCCTCGCACGGCGACACCAAGCATGTGCTGCTGTTTCCCGAAGACCCGCACGAATGCTTTGAACACGCTGCCGCAGCGCTGGACCTGGCCGACCGGCTGCAAACCCCCATTTTTCTCATGACGGACCTGGACATCGGCATGAACCAGCGCCTGTGCAAGCCCTTTGCCTGGGACGACACCCGTACCTACGACCGGGGCAAGGTGATGACCGCCGAAGAGCTGGAGGCCGGCAAAGATTTTGGCCGCTACAAGGACGTGGATGGCGACGGCATTCCCTGGCGCACCTACCCCGGCACGCACCCCACCAAAGGCAGCTTCTTTACGCGCGGCACCACGCGCGACCCCTATGCCCGCTACTCGGAACGCGGGCCGGACTATATCTACAACATGGAACGGCTTTGCGCCAAATTCCGCACCGCCGCCGACCTGGTGCCCCAGCCCGTGCTGCGCAGCGCAGCGCAGGCGACACCGCTGGGCGTGCTGTATTTCGGCTCCACCAGCCCGGCCATGCAGGAAGCGCTGGACAGACTCACGGCCGCAAACATCCACATGGACGCCCTGCGCCTGCGCGCCTTCCCCTTCCCAGAATCGGTGGACCGCTTCATCGCCGCGCACGAACAGGTGTTTGTGGTCGAGCAGAACCGCGACGCCCAGATGCACGCCCTGCTGGTCAACGAGCTGGGCGTAGACCCGGCGCGCCTTGTCAAGGTGCTGCACTACGACGGCACGCCGATTACGGCGCGCTTTATCACCCAGGCAATTGAGTCCTATCTCCAAGGTGCTACAGCGCCAGTCAAGGAGGCCGCATGACCTACCTCGCCAAGCCCAGGTTGCACCACCCCACACTCACGCACAACAAGGTGGGCTACACCCGGCGCGACTACGAAGGCCGCATCTCCACCCTGTGCGCGGGCTGCGGGCACGACTCCATCTCGGCGGCCATCATCCAGGCTTGCTGGGAGCTGGACATCGAACCCCACCGCGTGGCCAAGCTCTCGGGCATCGGCTGCAGCTCCAAGACGCCAGATTATTTTCTGGGCGCCTCGCACGGCTTCAACACCGTGCACGGGCGCATGCCCTCGGTGCTGACCGGCGCCAACCTGGCCAACCGCGACCTGCTGTACCTGGGCGTCTCAGGCGATGGCGATTCGGCCTCCATCGGCCTTGGGCAGTTCGCCAATGCCATGCGCCGGGGCGTACGCATGGCCTATATCGTCGAAAACAACGGCGTCTACGGCCTGACCAAAGGCCAGTTCTCAGCCACGGCAGACCGGGGTTCGCGCAGCAAGAAGGGTGTGGTCAACAACGACAGCCCGGTGGACCTGGTGGGCCTGGCGCTGCAACTGGGCGCCACCTATGTGGCGCGCAGCTTTTCGGGCGACAAGGAGCAACTCGTGCCGCTCATCAAGGGCGCCATCGGCCATGGTGGAGCGGCGTTCATCGACGTCATCAGCCCCTGCGTGACCTTCAACAACCACGGCGGCAGCACCAAGAGCTACGACTATGTGCGCCAGCACAACGAGGCCGTGAGCCGCATCGACTTCATGCCCCGGCACAGCGAAATCACGGCGCAGTACGCGCCCGGCGAAGTGATCGACGTGCAGCAGCACGACGGCGCCCTGCTGCGCCTGCGCAAGCTGCACACCGACTACGACCCGTCCGACCGTTACGCCGCGCTCAGCTACATGAACGCCCACCAGGCGCGCGGCGAAGTGGTGACCGGCCTGCTCTACCTCGACCCGCAGGCCACCGACCTGCACCTCTCGCTTAACACCAGCGACGCACCGCTCAACAGCATGGGGCCGGCCCAGCTGTGCCCCGGCTCGAAGGCGCTGGAAAAACTCAACGCATCGCTGCGCTGACCCGTTGTCCCCTGCAAAAGGAGCCTGCCATGGCCGAACGCACCGTTTTCCAGTCGATCTCCCAGCGCCACGTGGTCAGCCTGGGGGCCCAAGCCAGCGTCTGGGAGGCTGCCTGCGTGATGACGCGCGCCAACTGCGGCAGCGTGCTCATCCTCGACACCCTGGGCACCATCCTGGGCATCCTGACGGAGCGCGACCTGATGACGCGCGTGCTGGCCAAGGCGCTGAGCCCCGAGG
>JAGNYI010000062.1 GCA_017985015.1 Giesbergeria sp.
TCGCGCCCCGCAGGCCAGCGCGCGTTCGCGGGAGGCACCGCGCAGGCCCGGATTGGCCGGCTGCAGCGGCCAACCCGCCAGGTGCTGCTGGGCGATGTCACTGAGCGCAGTGATCCAGGCCGGGCTGTCATTCAGGCATTCAATGTAGTGAAACTGCTCGCCGCCAGCGTGCAAAAAGGCTTCGCGCGCTTCCTGGTTGATTTCTTCCAGGGTTTCGAGGCAGTCGCTGGTAAAACCTGGGCAGATGACGTCCACACGGCGCACGCCGGCGCGCGCCAGGTCGATCAGTGTCGGTTCGGTGTAGGGCTGCAGCCACTTGGCCTTGCCAAAGCGTGACTGGAATGTGACGCGCATCTGCGCGTCGTTCAGGCCCAGGCGCTCGCCCAGCAGGCGCGCCGTCTTGCGCGCTTCGCAGTGGTAGGGGTCGCCCAGATGCAGGGTGCGCTCGGGTACACCATGAAAACTCATCACGAGTTGCTCGCCCTGGCCGTGCTGCTGCCAGTGCGCGAGCACCTTCTTGGCCAGAGCGTCGATGTAGCCGGGGTGGTCGTGGTAATGGTTCACAAAGCGCAGTTCGGGCACAGCCCGGGTACGAGCCGCCCAGGTGTAAACGGCATCGAACACGCTGGCCGTGGTGGTGGCGGAATACTGCGGGTACAGCGGCAGGATCAGAATGCGCGTGGCGCCTTCGGCCTTCAAGGCATCGAGCTGGCTGGCAATCGAAGGATTGCCGTAGCGCATGGCGTGGCGCACCAGCACCGGGGCGCCAGCTTCGCCCAGCCAGCCCCGCAGGAGCTTGGCCTGCTTCTCGGTCCACACGGCCAGCGGTGAGCCTTCTGGCGTCCAGACGCTTCGGTATTTGGCCGCCGACTTGGCGGGCCGCGTACGCAAAATGATGCCGTGCAGGATCAGCCACCACAGCGGCTTGGGGATCTCCACCACGCGGTGGTCGGCCAGGAACTGGCCCAGATAGCGCCGCAGCGCTGCGGGTGTGGGTGCGTCAGGCGTGCCCAGGTTGCACAGGAGGACGGCGGTGCGCGTCGGCGCGCCATGGGCGCATGCGGGTTCGGGGGCAAAAAAAGGCATACGCGATTGTCGGGCAAGCGGCGGCGCCGCGTCGGCCACGCTGAGTGTCAGTCGGCGCCGCGCACCAGTCGCACCGGCAGCTTGCTGGAGCGCGGCACATCGCCGCGCGCGTCTGCGTTGTCCATATCCACAGCCCAGCCCTCCAGGGCGGCCAATCGGTTGCCCGAGGTTCGGCCGCTGGCGACATTGTTGTAGTTGTACGGGTTGACGGAAAGCTGGCGCACGGTGGCCGTTCCAGACCAGTACAGGCCGCCCGGAGCGGCGGGAAAGAGTTTGGCGTCCACGCCAGGCGGGTTCGCCTGTTTGTCGACCAGGCGGCGCAGTTCCAGCGTGCGGGGCAGCCGCCACAGCACGCCCTCAGCAGCGCCGCGCGCCTTGGCGCGGGCGCTGGCTTCGGCGCGGGTGAGCAGCAGGGGCGTGCCGGCGCAGGTCTTGCCATTCCAGTGCATGCCCTCGACACAGCGCGCCCAAAGCGTGTGGGCGCGCGCGTCGAGCACGGCCGTACCGTCTTGCGTTGGCGCGAACGCGGCGTCATCGGGTGCAGCTGGCGGCTCGGCCGCCTGGGCCATGGGCAGGGCCGCGGCAGCAAGCAGCAGTGCGACAAAGCTTGGAGCGACCGTCATGGATGCACCTCCTTGAAACGGCGATCGTGCCGCAACGAAGCGGCGGTCAGCGCGCTGCGTGCTGGTTCTCCCAGCGCGACTTGCAGGCCACACAGTGCTGGGTTTGCGGCTCGACTTTCAGGCGCTCGAAAGGGATTGTGCAACCGCATTCGCCGCATTCGCCGTAGCTGCCTTCGTCCATCCGTTTGAGCGCGTGGTCGATGCGTGCCATGTCGGCTGCATCGATGTCTGTCAGGGCCTGATCGACTTCGCGCGCCACGTTGCGTTGCAGTACGGCGCCTTCGTCCTGGGTGGGCGGGATGAGGTTTTCGCGGTTCTGCTCCATCTGCTCCAGCAGTTCGGTGCGGCGGGACAGCAGCAGGCTGCGAAGTTCTTCTTGCTGGGCGGGGCTCAAGTTTTGGCTCATGGTTTTCTCCTGGAAACAGATGCGCCATGGGGCGCGGACCGTTCCAGAATAGCCCTTCTGCGCGACCAAGCCCACGGGCTGCGTCAATGTCGTACGCACTGACGCCGATTCGTGGGCTGGAGCGCAGCGCAGAAAATATCAGTAAAAATAGGCTCTAGCGCTTATCTGGTAAGCGCTAGAAGCTATCGATTTGATAGCTTTAGGCGCAAACCAAGGGTCAGAATTTCATCGTCAGACCCGCATGGAACGAGCGCCCCATGCCTGGCACGCGCACGCCCCACGGCACGGCCGTGCCGCTCATGGTGGCCCCCTGGCCCACGTAAGCGCCGCTCTGGGGATGCGCGTAGAAGCGATCGAACAGGTTGTCTACGCCCAGGTCGAGCCGCCAGTTCTGCCATTGGTAGCTGGTGCGCAGGTTCAGCAGGCCATAGCCAGCGGTGGCCAGTTCGTTGCGTTCGGCAGAGACGCGCGTCTTGGCCGCCACCAGCAGCACTTCGGCGGTGCTGCTCCAGGCCCCACTTTGCTGTGTCAGGGCCAGGCGCGCATTGAGCGGCATCGTGTTGTAGAGGCCGTCGCCGGTGTCCCGGTTGCGCCCGCGGGTCTGGCTGATTGCGCCGTCGAGACGCAGGGCACCGAGCCAGTCGTTTCTCCCCAGGTCCATGAAGCCCGAGACGTCAAAGCCCCAGAGCCGAGCGTCGGCGTTGGCAAACCGCAGGTACACGAACTTCTGCTGCGCTGTGAGGTTGGCGGCGTTGCAGACGCTCATCATGCCGCTGCCCCCGCTGCAGCGTTTGGCATCGATGTAGTTGTGCACCTGGCTGATCCAGGGTGTCAGGCGCACGCCCCAGCGCTGGCCTGATGCGTCGTGCCAGTCGGCCGTGGCACTGAGCGTGTGGGCGGTTTCGGGCAGCAAATTGGGGTTGCCGACATAGCCATTGCCGTCGCCGGCCAGATTCACCATGCGCATCGCCATGCCGCCCGTGGACCAGGCGAAGCGCTCGTACAGGTTGGGTGAGCGGGTCTTGCGGGAGAACCCGAACTCGTAGCTGCTGGTCTCATTGGGGGTGTAGCGGGCGAGGGCACTGAAGTCGAGGTTCTGGTCGCTGCGGCTGCGGTCTGTGGCATTGAACGCGGCCGCGTCGGCGCCGTAGCTGGCGTTGTAGCCCTGTACCTCGCCACTGTTGCTGCGCACATGGCTGCTGCGCAGGCCGATCTGGCTGACCCAGGCGGGGCTCCAGCGCGCTTCCCATTCGCCATAGACGTCCAAACGATCACGCTGGCCATCCGCGATGTTGCGGAAGATGTTGGGCGCCATGCCGCCGCCAGAGGGCATCCACCAGTCGTCGAGCCGGTAGCGCAGGGCTTCGGCGCCCACGCGCAGGGTGTCCTGCGCTGACAGGGCAATGTCGCCCGATAGCTTTGCGCCGCTGGTGCTGCCGCGCGTGTCCATGGGCATGCCGGTGGCCGCGCCTCCCCCGTACAGGTACTGTTTGTCTGGGCCGAAATCCATGGAATGCCGGGTCTGCTCGTGCCAGGCACGCGCCTGCAGCTCGCCCCAGGCAAAGCTGTGCTGGTAGCGCAGGTTCACGTGGGTGCTGTCGTTGCGCGTCATGTCCATGCGCTGGTTGGGGAAGTTCTGGTAGGGCACGTCCTGCATACCGACTTCGAGGCCCAGCAGGCTGTCGTCACCGCGAAAGGCCAGCGAGAGCGATTGGTTGCGTGCCTGGTAGCTGCTCGACCCGACCTCGTCGCCGGCCAGGATGCGGCCGGGCTTGTCGGCACCGGCCGGGCCGGCGGCCTTGAACGCGCGTGCCGCGTGGTAGTTGTCGGCCTGTGCGGTTGAACCGTCGTAGCGCAGGCTCAGTTGCTCGGTGGCATAGGTGGCGCTGGCGTGGGCGCCCACAGCGTTGCCGTTGCTGCGCGCCCAGGCACCGACTTCACCGCTCGTGATGTGGCCCTGGCCGGGTGAGGCAAAGACCGGGGGCGCCGTTTCCACCTGGATGCTGGCGCCAATGCTGTCGCCGCCCACGCTGACTGGCGTGGTGCCGGTGAACACGCGCACCGCGGACACCCGTGAGGGATCGACATACGACAGCGGCGGGTTCATGTGGTTGCCGCAAGAGGACACCAGATCCATGCCGTCGAGCTGGATGCGCAGGCGGTCGTCCGTCATGCCATGCAGGCTGGGCAGGCTGGAGATGCCACCGGCGCCTTGCAGGCTCAAGCCGGGAATGCCCTGCAGCAGTGCGGCGGTGTCGCCGCCCGCAGCGCGGCGCTCGGCCAGCGCTTCGGGCGTGGATTGCAGGGGCCGTGCAGCGGGGGCGGGTGCGTTCACCGTTACTGCCGGCAGGGCCGATTCCTGCGCCAGGGCCGAGAAGGGCAGGGCAGCCAGCAGGGCGCACAACGGTGCGAGGCGGTGCGCAGGGATCGACGTCGAGTTGCGCCGAAAAGTGGGTCGGGTCATGGCAAAGGTTCCAACAAACAAAGGGAGAGGCAGGCGCAGATGCGCCCAGAAGTGGGCGCGATGCAATGCGCGCGGACGGGCTGCCGCGCGGGCGCCCGTAGGAGGTCTGTGAGGGTTCAGGCGGCCTGAGGCGGCGCCTGTGCTGGCGGCCTGACGCCGCGCTCACGCTCAGCGGGCGACGCCGCGTGGTGCCAGCCGGGCGCAGCACCCGCCAGCTTGGGCGCAGGCTCGGATTGCTGAAACGCGGCGCTGGGCACGGAGCCAGCGCCCGCCAGAGCACACACTGGACAGCCCGCAGCCGACATGCCAGCCATGGGGTCGGTGGAGCCACTGGAATCCGCAGCGCCCAGGTTTTGCGTGCTGCAGACCTCGCCCCATTGCAGCCAGGCGCTGGCCTGCTGCGCCAGATGCCGGTGGCTGAGTTGCACCATCCACAGCTGTGCCAACACAGCCAGCAGGGCGAGCAGGCAGGCGCCGCGGGAGGGGCGCGAGAGAGAACGGTGCACAGTCACGGGACGGTATTGTGCTTGGACAGGCGCCGCTTTCGGGTGCTGCCCCGGGCTCTTGCTGCAGCCCTTGCGCTGTGTCAAGGTGTACGGCACGCCAGCCACCATTCAGGGCCGCGCAAGGCTGCGGTATTCTGGTGCGCGAACCCTTGCTGAACCGCGTCCTTTTTTGCCCTTCGCCCGTGCCTCTCGATCTTTCCCGAATCCGCGTTGTCAGTCTGGACCTTGACGACACGCTCTGGCCGGTGTGGCCCACCATTGCGCGCGCCGAAACTGCTTTGCAGGATTGGCTGCGCCTGCACGCGCCGGCCACGCATGCGCTGTGTGCCCAGCCGGAGGCGCGGCTGGCCTTGCGCGCCCAGGCAGCGCGGTCTCTGCCCGGCAGCTTGCACGACATGAGCGCGCTGCGCCAGGAGGCCATCCGCCTGGCGCTGCTGCAGGCTGGCGACGATGCGCACTTGGCCAGCGCCGCGTTTGAAGTGTTTCTGGCCGAGCGCCAGCGCGTGGACTTGTTTGAAGACGCCTTGCCTGCGCTTGAATTCCTGAGCCGCAGGTATCCGCTGGTGGCCCTCTCGAACGGCAACGCCGATGTCTCGCGCATTGGCTTGCAGCACTTCTTTGCCGCCAGCGTCAGCGCGCGCGACGTGGGCTGCGCCAAACCCGATGCCCGCATCTTCCAGCGCGCCGCAGACCGGGTGGGTGTGCCAACCAGCCAGGTACTGCATATTGGCGACGATGCGCACCACGACGGCGTGGGCGCACTGGCTGCCGGCATGCAGATGGCGTGGCTCAACCGATCTGCCAAGCCCTGGGACCATGCACCCTGGGAACCCCACCTGACCGTGGCCGGGCTGGACGCCTTGTGCATTCACCTTGCTGACGCATGATTGTTTGAAAGCCCCAACCGTGTCGCTCACCATTTACGGCATTGCTGCTTCCCGCGCCGTGCGCCCGCTCTGGGCGGCTACCGAGCTTGGGCTCGACTTTGCCCATGTGGCGCTGCGCTACCAGGAAGGCGCCACGCACGCGCCGGACTTTCTTGCGCTCAACCCCAACGGCCACATCCCCGTGCTGATCGATGAGCGGCCTGAAGGCCGTGTGATTCTCTGGGAGAGCATGGCTTGCACCTTGTACCTGGCGCGCCACCACGGGCGGGCCGACGGCGTGGACATCAGCCCCGCAACGCCGCAAGAAGACGCGCAGGCGCTGCGCTGGAGCTTCTGGACCGTGACCGAGCTGGAGAAAGATGCTCTCACCGTGCTGATGCACCGGCGCGCAATGCCCGAGGCACAGCGCAAGGGCCATCTGGCCGACGCTGCAGAAAAGCGGCTCAGGCAGCCGCTTGCGGTCCTGGAAGCCGAGCTGCTGGCACAGCAGGGGCGGGGCAATGCCTGGCTGGCGGGCTCTCGCTTCACCGTGGCCGATTTGTGCGTTGCCAGCGTTCTGGCCTGGACGCTACCGGCGCGTGCGCTGCTGGCGCAGCACCCGGTCAGTACCGAGTGGCTGGAGCGGTGCCTGGCGCGCCCGGCGCAGCGAGCCATGCGTGCATTGGCACGTCAGGGCTGAACGGCCTGCCGTGCAGTTCAGAAAAGCTATTAAATAGATAGCTGCTAACGCTGATGGGATAAGCGCTAGCGGCCTATTTTTCTTAAAAAATAGGCTGCGCTACCGCATTCAGCGCAGCACCAGCACCGGAATGTGCGAATGCGTCAGCACGTGCTGGGTCTCGCTGCCCAGGAGCAGGCGCTTGAGGCCCTTGCGGCCGTGCGAAGCCATCACGATGAGGTCGCATTTGTGCTTCTTGGCAGCGGCGATCACCGCTTCGGCCACCAGGTCGGACTTGGCTACCAGAGCCTTGACGGTCACGCCCTGCGCGCTGCCTTCGAGTTTGACGCCATCGACCAAGCCCTGTGCAGAGGCGGTCCATTGCGCCTCAATCTGCTTGATGTCCTTGGCATCCACGGGCAGCGCGCCTTCCATGTAGCTGCGCGGGTAGCGCGGAACCACTTTGAGCGCCACTACGGTTGCGCCCGTCAGAGCCGCGAGCGAAATTGCGCTCTGCACGGCTTTCTCGGAAAGGTCAGAGCCGTCGGTGGCAACGAGGATGCGCTTGTACATGGTGAGCCTTTGCTGTTCGGTGGAGAGACACGGATGGCAGCGTAGAGGCGTATGCCCCTGGCCAAATTGAGCAATGTCAATTCCCTGCAAGCGGCGTGGGTTAAGCTTGCGCCATGTCAACAAATGTTCCAGCGCTTTCGCCTAGCCGGCTTGCAGCACCGCCTTCGAAAGCGTCCGCACTGTCCGGCCCAAGCGGCGACGGGCTGCTGGACGATCCGGCGGAGTGGCCGGTCTTTGGCAGAAGGGTGGACGACCAGGCATCGGGTGAGCGCTGGGAGTCGCACGTGGTCATTGAAGGCATGCACTGCGCAGCCTGTGCCTTGACGATTGAAGATGCACTGCGCAGCGTCCCTGGCGTTGTGCAGGCAGACGTCAGTGCCGCCAGCCAGCGTGCCCGGGTGGTCTGGAATGCAGCGGCTGCGCCCCCGTCCCTCTGGTTTGCTGCGGTGCGCCGCGCGGGCTACCGCGCGCTCCCGGCAGCCGATGCCCAGGCGCGCCAGCAGCGCGTGCAAGAAAAGCGGCGTGCCCTGTGGCGCTGGTTGGTGGCGGGTTTTTGCATGATGCAGGTCATGATGTACGCGTGGCCCGCCTACATTGCGCACCCTGGGGATCTGAGCGCGGAGATGGAGGGTTTGCTGCGCTGGGCCTCCTGGGTCATTTGCCTTCCGGTGGTTCTGTTTGCCTGCGGTCCCTTCTTTGCCAGTGCCTTGATGGACATCCGCCATCGCCGCATCAGCATGGATCTTCCGGTGGCGCTGGGCATGGCGATCACCTTCATCGTCAGCAGTCTTGGCACCTTTGATCCCGATGGCCTCTTTGGCCGCGAGGTGTATTTCGACTCGCTGACCATGTTTGTTTTCTTCCTGCTGACCGGGCGCTGGCTGGAATTGCGCCTGCGTGACCGCACTGCGGGGGCACTGGAAGCCCTGATGAACCGCTTGCCCGACAGCGTGGAGCGGCGCGGCGACGATGGCGGCTTTGCCCGGGTGAGCGTGCGCCGCATTGCGCTGGGTGATGTGCTGCGGGTGTTGCCGGGCGAAGTGTTTCCAGCTGACGGCCCGTTGCTTGCTGGCAGCACGCGGGTGGACGAGGCCCTGCTGACCGGGGAATCCGCGCCGCGCTGGCGCACCGTGGGTGGGGAGGTCTGCGCCGGCAGCATCAATCTCGAATCGGCGGTGGAGATGCGCGTGGAGCGCGTAGGCGCCGACACCCGGTTTGCCGAAATCGTTGCGCTGATGGAGAGTGCCTCGCTGCAAAAGCCCCGGTTGGCCCAGCTGGCGGACCGTGTGGCACGCCCTTTTCTGGTCTTTGTGCTGCTGGCTGCGCTTGCCGCACTGGTGTGGTGGTGGCCCAAGGACCCGCAGCACGCCCTGATGGTGGCGGTGGCGGTGCTGATCGTCACCTGCCCCTGTGCGCTGTCCTTGGCCACGCCGGTGGCCATGCTCTCAGCAGCGGGGGCCTTGGCGCGTGAAGGCGTTCTGGTGCGCAATCTGCAGGCCCTGGAGTCGCTGGCCACGATCGACACCGTGGTGTTCGACAAGACCGGGACGCTCACGCACGATGGCATGGCGCTGCGCCGCACCGAGGTAGCTGCTGAGATGTCGGCCGCCGAGGCCCTGGAATTGGCTGCGGAGCTGGCGCGCCATTCGCTGCATCCGCTCTCGCGCGCCCTGGTAGCGGCAGCGATATCGGGGACTTCGCAGGCAGCGTTGGATGCGCGGTCATGGGAAATCACCGACCTGCGGGAAGCGCCAGGGAGCGGTTTGACTGCGCGCGTGCGCAAGCTGCACGGCGCCGGACCTGCGCGCACGGTGCTGCTGGGTTCGGCGGCGCATGCCGGTTTGCCGGCGCAGGACGGCGACGGTGCTCAGGTCTGTATGGCCTGGGCCGACCAAGCCGGGCCAGAGCGGCACGCGATCGCGCGATTTGAATTTGAAGAAACGCTGCGCAGTGAGCTGCCAGCCGCCTTGCGCGCCCTCGAGCGCGCTGGCATCGCGGTGCAGGTGCTTTCGGGAGATCGCGCTGCCTCGGTGGCCCGCGTGGCCCAGCGTGCCCAGATTGCAGCGTGGCGAGGGGACTGCACGCCGGCCGACAAGCTGGCCAGCCTGCAGGCGCTCCAGTCGCGCGGCCACCGCGTGGCCATGGTGGGCGATGGGCTCAACGATGGCCCGGTGCTTGCGGGAGCCCATGCGTCGTTTGCCGTTGGCAGCGCGGTTCCATTGGCCCGAATGCGCTCGGATTTTGTCGTGTTGGGCGGGCAACTCGCCCTGATCGCTCAAAGCATTCTGCTGGCGCGCAAGACCCTGCGCGTGGTGCGGCAGAACCTTTGGTGGGCGGCGCTCTACAACGCCCTGTGTGTACCGCTGGCCATCGCCGGTTTCATGCCCGCATGGCTTGCAGGGCTGGGTATGGCTGCAAGCTCGCTGCTGGTGGTGCTGAATGCAGCACGTCTGGCACGCAAGCTGCCGACCTTGGGCACGCTTGCGGATGACGCCGACACCCGACGGGGTCCACGCACCCATGCGCCGGCCCACGCCTGATTTGAAAGGGCCACCCCATGGACATTCTTTATTTGCTCATTCCGCTCTCTGTTGGCTTGGTGTTGCTGGTCTTGCTTGGCCTCTGGTGGGCCGTCTACCGGGGGCAATTTGAGAACATAGAACAGGAAGCCGAGCGCATTCTTCGAGACAATTGACTTTGGTCAAAAACACTACAAGCAGCCGGGTTAATATTTGTAGACTTCCAGAGGTAATTGATGACTCCTTCAACAAAACCAGATGCCGCGCACTACAACGACACCGTTGTCCGGCAGTTTTCCATCATGGCCGTGGTGTGGGGCGTGATTGGCATGCTGATCGGCGTATTTATCGCCTCCCAGCTGGCTTGGCCCGAGCTCAACTTCGGCATTCCGTGGCTCAGCTATGGCCGCCTGCGTCCCTTGCACACCAACGCGGTGATCTTTGCTTTCGGCGGCAGCGCGCTGATCGGTACAAGCTACTACGTTGTGCAACGCACCTGCCAGGTGCGCTTGTTTGGTGGTTCGTTGGCCGCATTTACGTTCTGGGGCTGGCAGTTGGTGATTCTCTCTGCAGTAATCAGCCTGCCTCTGGGCTACAACACCAGTAAGGAATACGCGGAGCTCGAGTGGCCTATCGACATCCTGATCACGCTGGTCTGGGTGGCGTATGCCATTGTGTTCTTCGGCACCATCGGCATCCGCAAGGTGCGCCACATCTATGTCGCCAACTGGTTCTACGGCTCCTTCATTCTGGCCGTGGCCGTGCTGCACCTGGTCAACAGTGCAGAAGTTCCTGCCGGTTTCATGAAGAGCTATTCCGCCTACGCCGGCGTGCAGGACGCCATGGTGCAGTGGTGGTACGGTCACAACGCGGTGGGTTTTTTCCTTACCGCTGGTTTTCTCGGGATGATGTATTACTTCATCCCCAAGCAGGCCAACCGCCCTGTCTACAGTTACCGCCTGTCGATCGTCCACTTCTGGGCGCTGATCTTCACCTACATGTGGGCCGGCCCACACCACCTGCACTACACGGCGCTGCCCGACTGGACGCAATCGGTGGGCATGGTGTTCTCTCTGATTCTTCTGGCGCCCAGCTGGGGCGGCATGATCAACGGCATCATGACGCTGTCGGGTGCGTGGCACAAATTGCGTGACGACCCGATCCTGCGCTTCCTGATCGTCTCCCTGTCGTTCTACGGTATGTCCACGTTCGAGGGACCGATGATGGCCATCAAGACCGTCAACGCGCTCTCGCACTACACCGATTGGACCGTGGGCCACGTGCACTCCGGTGCTCTGGGCTGGGTGGGCCTGATCACGATGGGCTCGCTGTATTACCTGATCCCGCGCCTTTTTGGCCGCGAAAAAATGCATTCCATCAAGGCCATCGAGCTCCATTTCTGGCTGGCAACGATCGGCATCGTTCTCTACATCGCGGCCATGTGGATCGCCGGAGTGATGCAAGGCCTGATGTGGCGCGCGGTCAATACCGACGGCACCCTGACGTACACCTTCGTGGAAAGCGTGAAGGCCACCTATCCCTTCTACGTCATTCGCGTCATGGGTGGTGTTCTGTATCTGGTGGGCATGCTGGTGATGGCCTGGAACGTTTGGGTGACGGCAAGCTCTGGGCGTTCAACCACGGTGGCCATCCCCACGGTGAAGCCTGCACACGCCTGAGTCTTTAGGAAATTCCATGTCACAAAACAACAACGCGTCGCAGGGTTTTTCGCACGAGAAGATCGAGACCAACAATTTCCTGATGATCGTTCTGATCGTTCTGGTGATTGCGGTCGGGGGATTGGTCGAAATCGTCCCTCTGTTTTTCCAAAAATCGACCACCGAGCCGCTCAAGGGCGTGGAGCCCTACACGTCCCTGCAACTCATGGGACGCGATATTTACCAGCGGGAAGGTTGCTACAACTGCCACTCGCAGATGATTCGCCCGTTCCGCGCTGAGACGCTGCGCTATGGCCACTACTCCGTTGCTGGCGAATTCGTCTATGACCATCCCTTCCAGTGGGGCAGCAAGCGCACCGGGCCCGATCTGCACCGTGTGGGCGGCAAGTACAGCGACGAGTGGCATCGTATTCACCTGAACAATCCGCGTGACGTGGTGCCGGAGTCGAACATGCCGGCCTATTCGTGGCTGAACAAGAACATGCTTGACCCCAGCGAAGTCGCGCCGCACATGAAGGCGTTGCGTATCGTCGGCGTGCCCTACACCGATGCACAGATTGCTGCCGCGCCCGATGAGGTCAAGGGCAAGTCCGAGATGGACGCCGTTGTCGCCTACCTTCAGGTTCTGGGCCGCGCGCTCAAATAGGGAGTACGCCATGGACATCACCACCATGCGCATCGTCGTGACGTTGCTGTCGTTTGCCTGCTTCCTGGGTATTGGAATCTGGGCTTTCTCACGGCGCAACCAAGAGCGCTTTGAGGAAGCTGCGCGACTTCCTTTCGAACAAGACTGAACTCCACCAGAACGAGAATTTCCCATGAGTGATTTCACCCACAATTTCTGGTCGATCTATGTTGCCGGAATGTCTCTGGCCGGCATTCTCGGATGCTTGTTGCTGCTGTGGCTTACGGCACGCAAGAAAGTCGTTTCCAGCAGCGACAACACCACGGGCCATGTCTGGGACGAAGACCTGACCGAAATGAACAATCCCATGCCGCGCTGGTGGATGTGGATGTTTGTCCTGACCATCGTCTTTAGCCTGGGCTACCTCGTTTTCTATCCGGGTCTGGGCAACTTCGCCGGCACGCTCGGCTGGACCCAGGTCAACGAGTACCAGGACGAGATGAAAAGGGGCGAGGCCGAGATTGCGCCTGTGTATGCCCGCTTTGCCTCGATGAGCACAGCGCAACTGGCAGGCGACGCCCCGGCCATGGCCATTGGCGAACGGTTGTTTATGAACAATTGCGCGCAATGCCACGGCTCGGACGCCCATGGAAGCAAAGGGTTTCCCAACTTGACGGACGGCGACTGGCTGCACGGCGGTTCGCCGGAAAAAATCAGCGAGACCATCCATAACGGACGCGTCGGCATGATGCCCCCCATGGTCGCTGCGGTGGGAACCCCGGAAGAAGTGCGCAACGTTGCGCACTACGTATTGAGCCTGTCGGGCAGCCCGCACGATTCGGTGCGCGCATCGCTGGGAAAACCCAAATTTGCTGCCTGCGCCGCCTGCCATGGCATGGATGGCAAGGGCAATCAAGCCCTGGGTGCACCCAATCTGACGGACGACATCTGGTTGCACGGTTGGGGCGAGGCGGCGATTGTGGCGATGGTCAACGATGGCAAGACGAACGAAATGCCCGCCCAGGCAGGCAAATTGACCGAACCGCAATTGGCTGTGTTGACCGCCTACGTATGGGGCAAATCCAACAAGCCAGAAGTGGCACGTTGAACGCACGAACCAGCCGAATGCATTCCTTGCGTGTCTTCCATACTGATCTGCTGATTTTCTCCAAGAAATAGTTGTCCATGAATAGCCCCGGCGAGAAGCCGCGCAAGGTCATTCCGATTGCCCCTGTGGCATCGGAGCCTTCCGCCTCCCACAGCGTTGCTTCCCTCTACGAGGCGCAAAAGAAGGTCTACCCGCGCTCCATCAGTGGGTTCTTTGCGCGCTGGCGCTGGGCCATGGTGTTTTTGACGCAAGCCGTGTTTTACGGCCTGCCGTGGCTGGAATGGGGTCAGCGGCAGATGGTCTTGTTTGACCTGGGTGCGCGCCGGTTCTACATCTTTGGCTTGGTGCTGTACCCGCAGGACTTCATCTATCTGACGGGGCTGTTGATCATCTCGGCGCTGTCGCTGTTTCTTTTTACTGCTGTAGCCGGGCGCTTGTGGTGCGGTTTTGCCTGCCCGCAGACGGTGTACACCGAAATTTTCATGTGGATCGAGCACAAGGTCGAGGGCGAGCGCAGTGCGCGCGTTCGGCTTGACAACGGTCCCTGGACCTTGGA
>JAGNYI010000063.1 GCA_017985015.1 Giesbergeria sp.
GGGAGACGGCTAAGAACGTGAACACGTTCTTATTGTCAGACCAGCTCCGGCGGCAGGCCCAGGTTTTTGCGCACGTTGCTGTTGATGATGCGCAGTTCGGCCAGACTGCTCTCGATGTGGGTCAGCTTCTGCTCCAGCTCGGCAATCGCGCCGTCGGTGCGCTCCAGCACATAGCGCAATTGCTGCTGGCGGCCTTCGCCCGCCTGGCCGTACATGTCCAGGTACTGCTTGATTTCTGCCAGCGACGAGCCGATGGCCTTGGCCCGCAGGATCAGCACCAGGCGCGCGCGGTCGCGCCGGCTGTAAACACGCGTGCCGTTGACGCGGCGCGGGCAGAGCAAGCCCTTGTCTTCGTAAAAGCGCAGGGTGCGCGGCGTCACATCGAAGGCCCTGCACAGCTCAGTAACGCCGAAAAGCTCGGAGTGTTTGTCGTCCGAGAAATGATCGGCCAGCACCTGGCGCGCCGCTTCCGTGGCCGCAGCCTGGCGATCGCCCGCGCTCTGGGTGTGGCCATCAGCCATGGTCAGATGACCCGCTGCAGCTTCATGGCGATGCTCATGTCGCCGCTGACCTTGAACTTGCCGCCCATGAAGCCGGTGACCGGGTCGAGTTTTCCGGTGAGCAGATTGTTCAGGTTGTCCAGCGTGATCTCCACCGTGCAGTCGGCCTCGCCGTCTTCGTTGCTGACCGTATTGGGGCTGGAAGCGCCGTCAATAAGGACTTTGCCATCGGCGCCGCAGTCGAATTTGAGCACGGCGTCGAGGCCGCTGTTGTCGCCCACTTTGGTGCGGATGGCGTCGGTGCATTCCTGGATGTTCATGGTTTTCCTTGCAGGTTGGTGAAGCAGTGGCTCGCATCATAAGAAAAATTCATTCCCAATACCAAAGGGAAAATACCTATTAGAAAGTTAGTTGACGTTAACGTCATGCTGGCCTTTAATTTGGCATCCCTAGTACGCCCTTACACCGCCATGAACCCGTCCCCGTCATCCCCTCAGGGTCTCACCCCGCCCCCTGGCCACTACCAAAGCGTCTTCCGGCCCGGCTTGTTTTCCAGCCGTACCGTCTGGGTCACAGGCGGCGGCAGCGGCATTGGTCGCTGCACCGCGCACGAACTGGCCTCGCTGGGCGCGCGCGTTGTCATCAGCGGGCGCACCGCCGAAAAACTGAACCGCGTGGCCCAGGAAATTCGCGAGGACGGCGGCCAGTGCGAGACCATTGCCTTCGACATCCGCGACGAAGACGCCGTGAAGGCTGCCGTGGCCACCATGGTGGCGTCCATGGGGCCCATCCATGGCCTGGTCAACAACGCCGGCGGACAATTTCCAGCGCCGCTGCAGGCCATCAGCAAGCGCGGCTTCGAGGCCGTGGTCAGCAGCAACCTCACGGGCGGTTTCTTGATGATGCGCGAGGTGTTTTTGCAGAGCATGCAGGAGCATGGCGGCTCAGTCGTCAACATGACGGCCGACTTTCGCAATGGCATGCCCGGCATGGGCCATTCGGGCGCAGCGCGCTCGGGCATGAGCAACCTGACCATGAGCGCGGCTTTCGAGTGGGCCCAGGCGGGTGTGCGCGTGAACGCCGTGGCGCCCGGGTGGGTGGCTTCGTCGGGCATGGACAGCTATGGCGGTGCGGTCAAGGCAATGATCCCCAGGCTGCGTGAACATGTGCCGCTGCGCCGCCTGGCCACCGAGGCAGAAATCAGCGCAGCCATTGTGTTTTTGCTCAGCCCCGGCGCGGCTTTCATCACCGGGGTGACGCTGCAGATCGATGGCGCAGCCTCGCTCGGTAGCCCGGTCTTCCCCACCATGGAGCATGAAAGCTCGGAGGCGTTCGAGGGCTTTCACCGTGCCCAGACTCCGGAGGCACTCCAGCCATGACAGCCCTTCGCTCCCTCATCGACACACGCAGCGACGCCTTTCGCCGCAATGCCGAGCGCATGGCCGAGCGCCTGGCGCAGGTGCAAGGCCTGCAGGGCAAGGTGGTGGCCGAGTCGGCGTCCAAACGCGAGAAGTTCGAGAAGAAGGGCCAGCTCCTGCCGCGCGAGCGCGTGGCGCGCCTGCTCGACCGGGGCAGCAGCTTTCTCGAACTGAGCGCCCTGGCGGGCTTGGGGCTGCACGACGACGACGGCAAGAAGGCCGTGCTGGGCGGCGGCTCCATCGTGGGCATCGGCCAGGTGGCGGGCAAGCGCGTGCTGATTTCCGCCAGCGACAGCGCCGTCAAGGGTGGCACCGTGGCGCCCATGGGCCTGAAGAAGGGTCTGCGAGCCCAGGCGATTGCGCTGCAGAACAAGCTGCCGCTGATCGCGCTGGTGGAGTCGGGCGGCGCCAACCTGATGTACCAGGCCGATATTTTTGTCGATGGCGGGCGCAGCTTTGCCAACCAGGCGCGCCTGTCGGCCGCCGGTATCCCACAAATCGCCGTGGTGCATGGGTCATCGACGGCGGGGGGAGCCTACCTGCCCGGCCTGTCGGATTACGTGGTGCTGGTGAAAGACCGCTCCAGCATCTACCTGGCGGGCCCACCGCTGGTCAAAGCTGCCATTGGCGAGGATGCGACCGACGAGGAACTCGGTGGCAGCGAGATGCACGCCAGCGTGACCGGCCTGGGCGAATACCTGGCTGAAAACGATGGCCACGCCATCGCCCTGGCGCGCGATCTGATGGACCACCTGCCCTGGGACGAAGCAGGCGGCCCGGATGCCACAGCACGCGCACCGCTGTACGACGCCGCCGAGCTGCTGGGCATTGTTCCGGCAGACGAGCGGGAACCCTACGATGCCCGCGAAATCATCGCCCGCATCGTCGATGGCTCCCACTTTCTGGAATTCAAAGCCAGCTTCGACCGCGACACCCTGTGCGGTCATGCCCGCATCGACGGCCACCGCGTGGGCATCATCGCGAACAACGGCCCCATCCAGCCCACGGGCTCGGTCAAGGCTGCGCAGTTCATCCAGCTGTGCGACCAGAGCGGTACGCCGCTGGTCTTCCTGCAGAACACCACGGGCTACATGGTGGGCACGGCGGCCGAGCGCGCGGGCGCCATCAAGCACGGCAGCAAGATGATCCAGGCCGTGGCCAATGCCCGGGTGCCCAAGTTCACCATCGTGGTGGGCGGCTCGTTTGGTGCCGGCAACTACGGCATGTGCGGGCGCGGGTTTGATCCGGACTTCATCTTCACCTGGCCGACCGCGCGCACAGCCGTCATGGGCGGCGCGCAGGCCGCCATGGTCATGGAGATGCTCAGCCGCGGCAAGTTGGAGCGTGCCGGCGTGCCGATGAACGAGCAGGCTGAAGCGGGCATCCAGGCCATGAGCGATCAACTGCGGCGGCGCCTGGACGCCGAGTCGGACGTGCTGTTTGGCACCGCCCGCCTGTGGGACGACGGAATCATCGACCCGCGCGACACCCGCAACGTGCTGGCGCAGTGCCTGGCCATGGCACGCGACGCCAGAGCGCGCGTGCTGCACCCCAACACCTTTGGCGTGGCGCGTTTCTAAGCCCACCCCGCCACAACCATCTATTTCCTGGAGAGAACACCATGCAATTCACCCCCGAGCACGAGCAGATTTCCGACACAGTGCGCAAGTTTGTCGCCAACGAGATCAACCCCTTCACGGCCGAATGGGAAAAGGCAGGCATCTTCCCCGCGCGCGAGCTCTTCAAGAAGATGGGCGACCTGGGCCTGCTGGGCATCAAGTACCCCACCGAATTTGGTGGCATGGGGCTGGACTTCAGCTACTCGATGGTCATGGCCGAGGCGCTGGGCGACTGCAACGTGGGCGGCGTGCCGATGGCCATTGGCGTGCAGACGGATATGTGCACCCCGGCACTGGCGCGCTTTGGCACCGATGAGCTGCGCAAGGAGTTTCTGGCTCCATCCATTGCTGGTGACATGGTGGGCTGCATCGGCGTGAGCGAAGTCACGGGCGGCTCGGATGTGGCCGCGCTCAAGACCACGGCCAAGAAGGACGGCGGCGACTACGTCATCAACGGCTCCAAGATGTGGATCACCAACGGCATGCAGGCCGACTGGTGCTGCCTGCTGGCCAACACCTCGGACGGACCGGTGCACAAGAACAAGTCGCTCATCATGGTACCGATGGATGCACCCGGTATCACGCGCCAGAAGATCGAGAAGATCGGGATGCATTCGAGCGACACGGCGCAGCTCTTCTTTGACAACGTGCGCGTACCCCAGCGCAACCTCATCGGCCAGGAGGGCGCGGGCTTCATGTTCCAGATGCTGCAGTTCCAGGAAGAGCGCCTGTACGGCGCCGCCAGCAGCCTGCGCTCACTCGACAACCTCATCAACCTGACCATCGAATACACCCGCCAGCGCCACACCTTCGGTCAGCCCATCCTGAACAACCAGGTGGTGCATTTCCGTCTGGCCGAGTTGCGCACCGAGGTGGAGTGCCTGCGCGCTCTGACCTACCGTGCGGTGGAGTCCTACGTTGCGGGCAAGGACGTCACCAAACTCGCCTCCATGGCCAAGCTCAAGGCCGGGCGCCTCTCGCGCGAAGTCACCGACAGCTGCCTGCAGTACTGGGGCGGCATGGGTTTTACCGCCGACAACCCCATCTCGCAGGCCTACCGTGACAGCCGCCTCATTTCCATCGGCGGCGGCGCCGACGAGATCATGCTGGGCATCATCTGCAAGCTCGAAGGCACGCTCCCCGGAAAACAGAAATGAACACCCCCCTGAGCGGCTGCGCCGCTTCCCCCCGCTCTCGCATCGCTGCGCGATGCGGGCAGGGGGACGCCCCCAGCGCGGCGGGGCGGCCCTTGCGCGGGAGCCCTGGTCTGGGCCGCGCCCTATCAAGCGCTGTAGGCAACACATTGCCCAGTGCATCCACCGAAAACCTCGAGAAATGCTATGCATTTTATAGCTATTAACGCTTTAAATACGGGCGCTGTACTCGAAATTACCTTGAATCGCCCCGAGGTGCGCAACGCCATGTCGCTTGCCATGGTGGGTGAGTTGCGGCGCGCCCTGGCACAGGCCGAAAGCACGATCGGTACGCCGGATGCCATCCGCGTGGTGGTGCTGCGCGGTGCCGGTGGGCATTTCTGCGCGGGGGGCGACCTCAAGGACATGGCAGCTGCCCGCATGCGCGCCCTGCAGGACGAGGGCGACGCTGCCGATCCCATTGCCCATGTGAACGCCGAATTTGGCCACCTGTGCGCCGCGTTTGCCAACACCCCGCTGGCGGTGGTGGCAGTGCTGGAGGGCACGGTGATGGGCGGTGGCTTTGGCCTGGCCTGCGTGGCCGATGTAGCCATCGCCACCGAAACCACCCGCTTTCGTCTGCCCGAAACTTCGCTGGGCGTGGTGCCCGCACAGATTGCACCTTTCCTGGTCGAGCGCCTGGGCTACTCGCAGGCCAAACGCCTGGCCGTGACCGGCGGGCGGCTCGATGCGGCGCAAGCCCTGGCCATCGGCCTGGTGCACCAGCAGGTGCGGAGCAGCGAAGTGGACAGCGCTGTGCAAGCCGTGCTGGCCGACATTCTGGCCTGCGCACCCAGGGCGCTGGCCGCCACCAAGGCGCTGATGGCCAAGGCGCGCTGGAGCGCTCCCGCCGATTTGGTGGACGAGGCTGCCTGCGTCTTCTCGCGCGCCGTGCAGAGCCCCGAGGGCCAGGAAGGCACCAGCGCGTTCCTGCAAAAGCGCAAACCAAACTGGGTTCCGGCATGAACTTTTCAAAAATCCTGATTGCCAACCGGGGGGAGATCGCCTGCCGGGTGATAAAGACGGCCCGCGCACTCGGCTACCGCACCGTCGCCGTATATTCCGACGCCGATGCCCAGGCTCCCCATGTGGCGCTGGCCGACGAGGCCGTGCACATCGGCCCGGCGCCGGCAGCAGAGTCCTACCTCCAATCAAGCGCCTTGCTCGACGCCTGCCGCGCCACGGGTGCCGATGCCCTGCACCCGGGCTACGGCTTTCTGAGCGAGAACGCCGCCTTTGCGCAGGCATGTGCGGACGCAGGGGTGCTGTTCGTCGGCCCGCCGCCCTCGGCCATTGAAGCCATGGGCGACAAAGCCCTGGCCAAGCAGCGCATGGGGGAAGCCGGTGTGCCCTGCGCTCCGGGCTATCTGGGCCAGGACCAGAGCGATGCCACGCTGATCGCAGAGGCCCGGAAGCTCGGCTACCCCTTGTTGGTCAAAGCTGTGGCAGGCGGCGGCGGGCGCGGCATGCGCCTGGTACGCCTGGACGGTGAACTGCAAGCCGGTATTGAAGGCGCCCGGCGCGAAGCCACCAGCGCCTTTGGCGACGGCACGCTGATGCTCGAACGCCTGATCGAAAGTGGCCGCCACATTGAAATCCAGGTGTTTGCCGACGCCCACGGGAACGCCGTGCACCTGGGCGAGCGCGACTGCACGGCGCAGCGCCGGCGCCAGAAAGTGATTGAAGAAGCGCCCTCCCCCATCGTCTCGCCACAGATGCGCGCGCAGATGGGGCACGATGCCGTGGCCGCCGCACTGGCTGTGGGCTACCGGGGCGCGGGCACGGTGGAGTTCATCGTGGACAGCGAAAACCGCCACTACTTCCTGGAAATGAACACCCGCCTGCAGGTGGAGCACCCGGTGACCGAATGCGTGACCGGCCTCGATCTGGTGGAGTGGCAACTGCGCGTGGCAGCGGGCGAACCCCTGCCGCTGCAGCAGCAAGACATTCGCCTCGACGGCCACGCCATTGAAGTGAGGGTCTACGCCGAAGACCCGTACAACAGCTTTGCACCACAGACCGGCCCGGTGCAGTTCTGGCGCCCGGAACGGGCGTTGGCAGGCCGCGCCAGAGGGCAATGCGCTTTTGGCGAAGTCCGCATCGACGCTGGCATCGAGGAAGGCGGCTCCATCACCCCCTGGTACGACCCCATGGTGGCCAAGCTGATTGCACACGGCCGCGACCGCAATGACGCCATCCGCCGCCTGATGGCTGCGCTGGAAGACAGCCCGCTGCTCGGCGTGCGCAACAACGCACGGTTCCTGCGCGACCTGCTGGACCACCCCGACTTTCGTGCAGCGCGCATGCACACCGCCACCATCGACCAGTGGATGCAGGACGGCGTTGCCCTGCTGCAAGCACCGCTGGCCGATGCCAATACCTGGGCCTTGGCCGCCGCTGCGCTGGTGGCACAAACTTCCGGTGCGTTCCGCCCGGACAGCGTGGCCGCCTGGAGCACCACGCTGAGCCTGCAGGGCACGACCGAAAGCCAGAACGTACGCATCCGCCCCCACGGCAGGCAGGTAAGCGTGGAGCTGGCGAGCGGCGAGGCATTCGACTTTGAGCACATTGCCTTGGAAGACCACCGCCTGCTCTACCGCCAGAGTGGCGTCCAGCGGCAGGCCCTGTGCTTGCTGCAAGGCGGCCAGGTAACGCTGGCTTTGGGGGCTGCGGTGTTTGTCTTTGCAGAAAAATCGCCTTTCCCGCAGGCCGAGCAGGCCCTCGACCCGCGCAAATTGCGCTCGCCCGTGGCAGGCACCGTCTGCGCCATTTCTGTGGCTGTGGGCGACCCGGTCAAGGCGGGCCAGCCGCTCGTCTGCGTCGAAGCCATGAAGATGGAAATGTGGCTTAGCGCCCGCGCGGATGGCACCGTCACCGCTCTGCATACCGAGCTGCGAGGCAGCGTGGCTGCAGGCAGCGTGCTGGCAGAACTTGAACTCACGAACGAAGAGACCACGCCATGAACAACAACAAAGCCATCCTCACCTGCGCCCTCACCGGCGTACTGACCAATCCCAAACAGCACCCCGTACCTGTCACGCCTGAGCAGATGGCCGCACAGGCCCGCCAGGCGTTCGATGCCGGCGCGTCCGTCATGCACGTGCACATCCGCGCTCAGCAAGAAGGCATGGGCCACATGCCCAGTTGGGACCCGGATGTGGCGCAGGAAGTGGTGGACGCCATCCGCCAGGCCTGCCCCGGCGTCGTCATCAACCTGACCACGGGCGTCATCGGCAAGGACATCAGCGGGCCACTGGACTGCATCCGCCGCGTTCGCCCCGAAATCGCTGCCTGCAACGCCGGCAGCCTGAACTACCTCAAGCTCAAGGAAGACGGCAGCTGGGCCTGGCCGCCCATGGTGTTCGACAACCCCGTGGCCAAGGTGCAGCAGTTCCTTGACGTGATGCAGGAGTGCGGCACGCACCCCGAGTTCGAGTGCTTCGACGTGGGCATCGTGCGCTCGGTCACCATGTACATCAGAAACGGCATGCTGGGGCCCGAGATGGGCCGCCCCGAATACAACCTGGTGATGGGCGTGGCCTCGGGCATGCCTTGCGATGCGCAATTGCTGGAGCTGCTGCCCCAGTGGATGGCACCGGGCGCCGTCTGGCAGGCCACGCTGATCGGCCGCCAGGAAATCTGGCCCGTGCACCAGAAGACGGCCGACCTGGGCGGCATGCTGCGCACTGGGCTGGAAGACACCTTCTACCTGCCCGACGGTAGCCGTGCCAGCGGCAACGGCCCGCTCATCGAAGCCCTTGCGCAATGCGCGCAGAACGCCGGGCGCGGCATCGCATCGCCCGCTGAGGCGCGGCAGATGCTGGGGCTGAAAGCCTGACGCTGCAGACCCTGGCCAAGGCTCCATGAGAAGGGCCTGGCCATGCACGGCAGCGCCGTGCCGGATAGCCACAAGAACACGGAAACCCACACATGCCCATCACCCACGCCCGAAACGTCCCCCTGGCAGCCAGCGACAGCCGGTTCGCCAGCGTGCCTGCGCGCCTTCTGCGCACCGCTGCACGCCAGCCCACGCATCCCGCATACTATGTGCGCGACGCCGCAGGCTGGCAGGCCACGAATTGGAGCGACTATGCCGCCCAGGTGCGCCAGGCCGCACGCGCCCTGGTGGCGCTTGGTGTGCAGCCGGGCGATGCCGTGTGCATCCTGGGCTTCAACCGGCCTGAATGGACCACCATGGATCTCGCCGCCATGATGGTGGGCGGCGTGGCCGCCGGTATCTACTGGAGCAGCGCAGCCAACGAAATTGCCTACATCGTCGAACACAGCGGCTGCACGGTGCTGCTGGTAGAAAACGCACAACAATGGGAAAAGGCGGCATGTGAGCCACAGGCGCTGTCCCGGCTGCGCGCCACGGTGATGATGCGGCGTGCCAGCACTGAAGCGCCTGCGCAGGCCTCCAATGGCATCAACCCGCCCATGGATTGGGAGGCCTTCATGGCGCTCGGCGCCAGCATGGAGCACGACGCCGAGGTGCAGCGTCGCCTGGATGCCATCAAGGAAAGCGGCATTGCCACGCTGATCTACACCTCTGGCACTACGGGTCACCCCAAGGCCGTGGAATTGACCCACGCCAACCTGAGCTGGACCTCGGCCGGGCTCTCGGCCGCGTTCGCGGTGACGCCGCAGGACCGCTTGATTTCCTACCTGCCACTGGCCCACGTGGCCGAGCAGATGGGCGCCATTTGCAACCATGTACTGGCGGGCTATCAGCTCTACTTCGCCAGCTCGCTCGAAACCCTGGGCGAGCATTTGCAGGAAGTGCACCCCACCATCTTCTTTGGCGTCCCCCGTGTCTGGGAAAAGATGCAGGCGGCCATTGCCACCAAACTGAACGCCGCCACCGGCACCAAAGCCATTCTGGCGCGCTGGGCGCTGCGGACTGGGCGCGACTGGCATTCCAAGGCCCTGCAAGGCCAGGAGCCCGGCGCCTGGCTCGGTCTGCAAAAGCGCCTGGCGGGCAAGCTGGTGCATCACAAGGTGCAAAGGGCGCTGGGTTTTGACCAGGCGCGCATCCTGCTCTCCGGCGCAGCGCCCATCGCCGTGGAAAACCTGCAGTTCTTCACCAGCCTGGACCTGCTCATCGGTGAGGTCTATGGCCAGTCGGAGGACAGCGGCCCCACCGCCATCAGCCTGCCGGGCTTCATCCGCATCGGGGCTGCAGGCAAGCCCCTGCCCGGCGTGCAGGTGCGCATTGCCGAGGACGGCGAAATCCTGGTCAAGGGCCCAAATGTGTTTGTGGGCTACCGCAGCCGCCCCGAAGCCACGGCCGAGACCTTGCAGGACGGCTGGCTGCACAGCGGCGACCTGGGCCGCATTGACGAAGACGGTTTCATCTACGTGACCGGCCGCAAGAAAGACCTGCTCATCACCTCGGGCGGCAAGAACATCTCGCCGGGCAACATCGAGGCCGATCTGATGAACCTGCACCTGGTGGAGCATGCCGTGGTGGTCGGCGACTCACGTCACTACCTGAGCGCGCTGCTGACCCTGAAAACCGATGTGCTGCAGAGCTTTGCGCAGCAGCACAACCTGCCAGGCACGCTGGAGCAATGGCGCACCAGCCCCCAGGTGCATGCAGAACTGCAGCGCGGCGTGGATGCCGTCAACGCACGGCAGGCGCGCGTGGCCCACATCCGCAAGTTCAGCGTCATCCAGGACGACTTTTCCATCGACAACGGCTGCCTCACGCCCACGCAAAAAATCCGCCGCAACGTGGTGCAGCGCCAGTACGCCGCAGAGATTGAGGCCCTTTACCGCGAAGAGCCGCCGGCCTGAGCCCTGGCTGCGCCCTGCTGGCCGCTGTACCACCAGAGTCCGAGGCCCGCCAGCACCATGGGCACGCACAGCCACTGCCCCATGCTCATGCCCAGCGACAGCAGGCCCAGGTAATCGTCGGGCTCGCGGAAATATTCGGCCGTGAAACGCAGCACGCCATAGCCGATGAGAAACGCCGCCGCCACCCGGCCGCGTGCCCGCTCCTGCCGCGCAAACAGCCACAGCAGCACGAACAGCAGCATGCCTTCGAGCAGAAACTGGTAGATCTGCGACGGGTGGCGCGGCAGCATCGAGCCGCTTTGCGGAAACACCATGCCCCAGGGCAGATCGGGGCTGGAAAAGCGCCCCCAGAGTTCGCCGTTGATGAAGTTGCCAATCCGCCCCGCTGCCAAGCCAGTAGGCACGCAGGGCGCGACAAAGTCGGCAACTTCGAGCCAAGGACGCTTGCGCGAATGGGCGAACCAGACCATCGAGGCGATCACACCCAGCAAGCCGCCATGAAAGCTCATGCCGCCCTGCCAGATGGCGAAAATTTCCAGCGGGTGGCTGGCGTAATAGCCCGGCTTGTAGAACAGGCAGTAACCCAGCCGCCCGCCCAGCACCACACCGACGACGCCGAGGAACAGGATGTCCTCCACGTCCTTGCGGGTCCAGGCGCGCGGGCCGGTCATGGACGCGAACGGCTCGTGGCGCAGCCGCAGCGTGCCCAGCCACATGAACAGGCCGAAGGCAGCCAGGTACGTCAGGCCGTACCAATGAATGGCGATCGGGCCCAATTGCAAGGCGACGGGATCAATGTGTGGATAAATGAGCATGGCAAGTGGCATGGCGCCACGAAAAAAATATCAAAATAAGCCTCTAGCGCTTATTGGGTAAGCGTATTCAGCTATATATTTAGTAGCATTGCACATGGAGTGTCAATCTTCGAGCAGCGACACGTCGCGCACTGCACCCTTGTCGGCCGACATCACCAGCTTGGCATAGGCCTTGAGCGCGCTTGAGACTTTGCGCGGGCGCGGCTGGGCCGGCTTCCAGCCCTTGGCGTTTTGCTCGGCACGGCGCTTGGCCAGCTCCTCATCGGACACCAGTACGTTGATGCGGCGGTTCGGAATGTCGATGCGGATGCGGTCGCCCGTGCGTACCAGACCAATCGCGCCGCCGGCCGCCGCTTCGGGCGAGCAGTGGCCAATAGAAAGACCCGAGGTCCCGCCAGAAAAGCGTCCGTCGGTCAGCAGTGCGCAGGCCTTGCCCAGGCCCTTGGACTTGATGTAGCTTGTGGGGTAGAGCATCTCCTGCATGCCGGGGCCGCCCTTGGGGCCTTCGTAGCGCACAATGACCACGTCACCGGCCTTCACTTTGTCGTCCAGGATGTTGGCCACGGCCTCGTCCTGCGACTCGACCACGTGCGCCGGACCTTCAAACACCAGCAGCGCATCGTCCACGCCGGCCGTCTTGACCACACAGCCGTTCAGGGCGATGTTGCCGGTCAGCACAGCGAGGCCCCCTTCTTTCGAGAAGGCATGGTCGTAGGCACGGATGCAGCCGTCATTGCGGTCCACGTCGAGGCTGGGCCAGCGGGCGCTCTGGCTGAACGCTACCTGGGTGGGAATACCGCCCGGGCCAGCCAGATAGAAGGTCTTGACGGCCTCCGATGGATGGCGGGCAATGTCCCATTCGTCCAGCGCGTCCTTCATGGTTTTTGCGTGCACCGTGGGCGTGTCGGTATGCAGCTTGCCGGCTCGGTCCAGCTCGCCAAGGATGGCCATGATGCCACCCGCGCGGTGCACGTCCTCGACGTGGTACTTGTCGGTGTTGGGCGCCACCTTGCACAGCTGCGGCACCGAGCGCGAGAGCCGGTCGATGTCCGCCATGGTGAACTCGATTTCAGCCTCCTGCGCGATGGCCAGGATGTGCAGGATGGTGTTGGTCGAGCCGCCCATGGCAATGTCCAGCGCCATGGCGTTCTCGAACGCCTTGAAACCCATGGAACGCGGCAGCACGCTGGCGTCGTCCTGTTGGTAGTAGCGCTGGCACAGCTCGACCACCAAACGGCCCGCGCGCTTGAACAGCACTTCGCGGTCGGCGTGCGTCGCCACCAAGGTGCCATTGCCGGGCAGCGCAAGGCCCAGCGCTTCGGTCAGGCAGTTCATGGAATTGGCGGTGAACATGCCCGAGCACGAGCCGCAGGTCGGGCAGGCAGAGCGCTCCACCTCGGCGACCTCGGCGTCAGACACCTTGTCATCCGCCGCCATCACCATCGCATCGATCAGGTCAAGCTTTCTTACCGTGATCGAATGGACGCTAGGTGTGGCCGACTGCACCTTGCCCGCTTCCATCGGGCCGCCGGAGACAAACACCACGGGGATGTTGAGCCGCATGGCGGCCATCAGCATGCCGGGGGTGATCTTGTCGCAGTTGGAGATGCACACCATGGCGTCGGCGCAGTGGGCGTTGACCATGTACTCCACCGAGTCGGCAATGATGTCGCGGCTGGGCAGCGAATACAGCATGCCGTCGTGGCCCATGGCAATGCCGTCGTCTACGGCAATGGTGTTGAACTCCTTCGCCACGCCGCCAGCCGCCTCAATCTCGCGCGCCACCAACTGGCCCAGGTCTTTCAGATGCACATGGCCGGGAACGAACTGGGTGAAGGAGTTGACTACAGCGACGATGGGCTTGCTGAAATCATCGTCTTTCATGCCGGTGGCACGCCACAGGGCGCGGGCACCGGCCATGTTGCGGCCGGCGGTGGAAGTCTTGGAGCGGTAAGCGGGCATCGTTGAGTTGGGGAAATGGTTACTCTTAGGTCGCGTTTAATTATCCCCCAGCCCCAAGCCAAGCTTGCCCAGCGCTTGTTTGTGCAGGGCGATGCACCCATTCCACAAAAAAGGCAACCCATGAGCGACAGCAAGGTCATCCCCATCCGTCCCGTGAACGAACGCAGCGCCCACATCACCCAAGGAAAATCGCGTGCGCCCAACCGCTCCATGTACTACGCCATGGGCTACCAGGAGTCCGATTTCTCCAAACCCATGGTCGGCGTGGCCAACGGCCACAGCACCATCACGCCCTGCAATTCGGGCCTGCAAAAGCTGGCGGATGCGGCGATCGAGGGCATCGAGGAAGCCGGCGGCAACGCCCAGGTGTTTGGCACACC
>JAGNYI010000064.1 GCA_017985015.1 Giesbergeria sp.
AAGGGGAGGCCGGCAAGCTCAGCTACAAGGGCACGCTGACGCCCCAGCCCTTTGCCACCCAAGGCCAGCTGGACGCCAGCCGCCTGCCATTGCAAGCGCTCGACGGCTACCTGGCCGACCGGCTGGCCATCGAGCTGCTGCAGGGCGAAGCCGGTTTTCGCGGCGCCTTGGCCTTTGCGCAAACCGGGCGCGGGAATACTTTGGGCCTGAACGGCGACGCCGCCATCGACCAGTTGCGGGCCAACAGCACCGGCGCCGCTACGGCCAAGACAGCCTCGCAGGTGGGCGAAGAACTGCTGGCCTGGAAGAGCCTGGGCCTGCGCGGGCTGCATGTGGCGCTGGCCCCCGACACCGCGCCGCGCGTGGAGGTCAAGGAAACCAGCCTGGCCGATTTTTACGCGCGCCTGTCCATCGACGAGACCGGCCGCATCAACCTCGACCAACTGGTGAAAACACCAGGCCAGGCGGCAATACCACCCGCTGCGGAGGCGGCTGCACCGACGAATCCTGCTCAGGCGCAGGCGCAGGCCACTCCCGCTGCGCCCGCAGCACCCGTCACGGCCCAGGCCGCCGCGCCCGACCCGCTGGCCCCGGTGCTGCAGTTCGGCCCGATGAGCCTGGTCAACGGCAAGGTGCTGTTCTCGGACTATTTCATCAAGCCCAACTATTCGGCCGACCTCAGCGAGCTGACCGGCAAACTCAGTGCGTTTTCATCGCAGAGCGCCGGCAGCGAGCCCGTGCTGGCCGATCTGGAGCTGCGCGGGCGGGCCGAGGGCTCGGCCTCGCTGGAAGTCACCGGCAAGCTCAACCCGCTGGCCAAACCGCTGGCGCTCGACATCCAGGCCAAGGTGCGCGACCTGGAGCTACCGCCGCTCTCGCCCTACGCCGTGAAATACGCCGGCCACGGCATTGAGCGCGGCAAGCTGAGCATGGACGTGGCCTACAAGGTGCTGCCCAGCGGCCAACTGACCGCCAGCAACAAGCTGGTGCTCAATCAGTTGACCTTCGGCGAGCCCGTGGCGGGCGCCCCCAACAGCCTGCCCGTCAAGCTGGCCGTGGCGCTGCTGTCGGACAGCCATGGCGTCATCGACCTGGACCTGCCCATCAGCGGCTCGCTCAACGACCCGCAGTTCAAGCTCGGCCCGGTGATCTTCAAGATCATCGTGAACCTCATTGGCAAGGCACTCACGGCGCCGTTCAGCCTGCTGGCGAGCGCGCTTGGCGGCGGCGACGAACTCAGCAGCGTGGCTTTTGCCCCCGGCAGCGCCGCGCTGACGCCGCAGGCCAAGCAGGGGCTGGACAAAGTAGCCAAGGCCCTGACAGATCGGCCGGCCCTGCGCATGACGGTCACCGGCACCGCCAGCCTGGCCAGCGAACGCGAGGCGCTGCAACGCGAGCGCCTCGCGCAGCTGGTACAGGCCGAAAAGCGCCGTGTTTCGCCGCAAGACAACTCGCCCGTACAGGCGGGCGAATATCCGGCCCTGTTGAAGGCCGCGTATGGCCGCGCCGACATGCCCAAACCACGCAATCTCGTCGGCATGGCCAAGGATTTGCCGGTGGCCGAGATGGAAGCGCTGCTGCTGGCGCACCTGCCCGCCGCGACCGAAGGCCTGGCGCTGGAACTGGCAGCGCAGCGCGGGCAGGCCGTCAAGACCTATCTGGCAGCGCAGAAATTGCCCGAGGCACGCTTGTTCCTGGCAGCGCCCAAGGCGGCAACGCCAGACGGAAACTGGACGCCGCAAGCCCAATTGAGCCTGGCAGCACAATAGCTTCTTTGCCGCGCGCAGGGCGACTGCGCCCGGCGCGCTGATCCCCAAGCCCCGGAACCAAGTGCGGCCCGGGCGCTCACACTCTGCACTCATGCGCACTCTTTTTGCCTTTCGTTGCCTGTTAGCTATATTTTTTATAGCTATAAACGCTTACCCATCAAGCGCCAGAGCCCAAATAGGCCTAAATTCTGGCGCTTCCGCCAGTGCGGTAGTCACCACGCCGCGCGTGCGCGCCGAACTCGTGGCTCACGCGCCCGAGGGCCTGGCGCCCGGCGCGCGTGCGTGGCTGGGCCTGGCCATCGCGCACCAACCGGGCTGGCACACCTATTGGAAAAATCCCGGCGACTCGGGCCTGCCCACTGAACTGAGCTGGCAGTTGCCATCCGGCGTGGATGTAGGCGAGATCGCCTGGCCCGTGCCGCGCCGCATTCGCATCGGTCCGCTCGCGAACTACGGCTACGAGGGCGAGGTGCTGCTGGCGGTGCCGCTGCAGGTGTCGCAGACCTTCAAGGCGCCGCTGCTTGCCGGCGCGAGCGACGCGCTCACCGTGCGCCTGCACGCAAGCTGGCTGGTGTGCCGCGTGGAGTGCATTCCCGAAGAGGGCAACTTCGAGCTCAGCATCCCACTGCGCAGCTCCACGGCCGTGGACGCAGCGCGCTTCGCCAGCGCCCAGGCGGCGCAGCCACAGGCGATCGCGGGCGACGCCAGCGTGCGCGCCGAGGGCGAGCGACTGCACTGGCGCGTGGCCGGCCTGCCCGCCGCACTGCACGGCCAGGCGCTGGACCTGTTTGCGGAAACTCCCGGCGTGCTGGTCCCCGCGGCCGAGGCGGGCAAGGACTGGAGCCAGGCCTGGGACGGCGCCGTGTGGACGGCCGACACCCCGCTCTCGCCCGAGCACGAAGCGGCTCCTGGGAGCGTGCCCGTGGTGCTGGCGCGCGCGGACGGCGCGCGGGTGGATGGCGCCGCCGGCTGGCGCAGCGTCGCCAGCGTGCAAAAACCCTGGAGCGCCGGTGCAGCGCGCGCCGAAGTCTCGCCGGCCCTGGCGGCAGCGCTCGAAGCCAACCGCGTGGCGGCGCAGACCACCACGGTGGTGCCCGCGCCCTCACTGGCCGGCCTGGCTGCGGCACTGTTCGGGGGCCTGCTGGGCGGCCTGCTGCTCAACCTGATGCCCTGCGTGTTCCCGGTGCTCGCCATCAAGCTGCTGGCGCTGGCCCAGCACGGCGGGCGGCCGCGCGCCCAGCGCCTGGCGGCACTGGCGTACACCGCGGGCGTGGTGCTGTCGTTTCTCGCACTTGGCGGCTTGCTGCTGGCGCTGCGCGCTGCGGGCGAGCAGCTCGGCTGGGGCTTTCAGCTCCAGTCGCCCCTGGTGGTGGCGCTGCTGGCCGGGCTGTTCACGCTGATCGGCCTGAACCTCGCGGGCGTATTCGAATTTGGCCAGTTCATCCCCGGACGCCTGGCCACGCTGCAAGCGCGCCACCCGGTCGCCGACGCGCTGCTCTCGGGCGTGGTGGCCGTCGCCATCGCCTCGCCCTGCACCGCGCCATTCATGGGGGCATCGCTCGGCTTTGCCGTCGCCATGCCCACGGCGCAGGCGCTGGCCGTTTTTGGCGCGCTGGGGCTGGGCATGGCCCTGCCGTATCTGCTGGCTGGGTTTGTCCCGGCGCTGGCGCACGCGCTGCCGCGCCCGGGTCCGTGGATGGAGACCTTCCGCCACGCCATGGCTTTCCCAATGTTCGCCACCGTGGTCTGGCTGGTCTGGGTGCTGGGCCAGCAAAGCGGCATCGACGGCGCGGGCGCACTGCTGGCGCTGTTGGTGGCGGGCAGCAGCCTGGTGTGGGCCATGAGCCTGCGTGGCCGCACACGAATCGTGCTGGCCTCCGCGCTGCTGGTGCTGGGCGCGTGGCTGGGCAGCGCCCTGGGGCCGCATGTCGTCAAACCCCTGGAGAGCCTTGCGCAGACGGCGCCGCAAGCCGCCGCGTGGCAGCCCTGGTCATCCCAGCGCGTGGCCGAGCTGACGCAGAGCGGCCAGCCGGTGTTTGTCGACTTCACCGCCGCCTGGTGCGTCACCTGCCAATACAACAAGCGAACCACCCTGGCCGACGCCGAGGTGCTGGCCGACTTTGCCACCCGCAAGGTGGCCTTGCTGCGCGCCGACTGGACGCGGCGCGACCCGGCCATCACCGCCGCCCTCACCGCCCTGGGTCGCAGCGGCGTGCCGGTCTATGTGCTGTATGCGAAGGGCAAGCCGCCCGTGGTAATGAGCGAAATCCTGAGCAAGGGCGAGCTGCAGACGGCGCTGGCCGGCATTTGAAGGGTGCGAGAAGGATGCGCGGCCGCCTGCGACAATCCCCCCATGAGCTTCGCACCCCTTTCCAACGACACCTTTCTTCGCGCCTGCCGCCGCCAGGCCACCGACTACACCCCTTTGTGGCTGATGCGCCAAGCCGGGCGCTACCTGCCGGAGTACAAGGCGACGCGCGCCAAAGCCGGTAGCTTCATGGGCCTGGCGACCAACGTGGACTACGCCACCGAAGTGACCCTGCAGCCGCTTGATCGCTTTCCACTCGACGCCGCCATTCTGTTTTCCGACATCCTCACCGTGCCCGACGCCATGGGCCTGGGCTTGACCTTTGCCGAGGGCGAGGGGCCGCGCTTCGCCAAGGTGGTGCGCAATGAGGCTGACGTGGCCGAACTGGCCGTGCCCGACATGGACAAGCTGCGCTACGTGTTTGACGCCGTCACGAGCATCCGCAAGGCCTTGAATGGCCGCGTGCCGCTGATCGGCTTCTCCGGCAGCCCCTGGACGCTGGCCTGCTACGTGGTCGAAGGCAAGGGCAGCGACGACTACCGCCTCGTCAAGAGCCTGATGTACAGCCGGCCGGATCTGATGCACCGCATCCTGGCCGTCAACGCCGACGCCGTGGCCCAGTACCTGAACGCCCAGATCGACGCAGGCGCCCAGGCGGTCATGGTGTTTGACAGCTGGGGCGGCGTGCTGGCCGATGGCGCCTTTCAAGAGTTCAGCCTGGAATACACGCGCCGCGTGCTGGCGCAGCTCAAGCGCCAAGGCCCAGACGGCCAGGACGTGCCGCGCATCGTCTTTACCAAGGGCGGCGCCCTGTGGCTTCAAGAAATGAACGCGCTCGACTGCGAAGTGCTGGGTCTGGACTGGACCGCCAACCTGGCCAAGGCGCGCGCTCTCGTCTGCGGCATGGCCGGCGGGCCGGGCAAGGCGCTGCAGGGCAACATCGACCCCAACGTGCTGTTCGCGCCACCGGCGCAGATTGAAATCCAGGTGCGCAAGGTGCTTGAGAGCTTTGGCACGCCGCACACCGACCGCTCTTGCTGCGGACCGACGCACATCTTCAACCTGGGCCACGGCATCAGCCAGTTCACGCCGCTCGAGCATGTGGCCGCGCTGGTGGAGGCGGTGCACCGGCAGTCGCGGGCCCTGCGCAGGGCTTGACATCGCGAAAAAATTTTGGCACTTGTGCACACAGCGGCCGCAAGTGTGCTAGCCCCGCACCAGCGGCTTGCAGCGTCGGACGGCTCCTACCCCTCGGCGCCTAAGTGCATGATTCATATAGGAGGGCTGGCGCTGCTGAAAAGCTGTGCACTCCAAGCAAAGGCCGCATGCATGGGGCTTTGGGGGCAGCCGCGGTGATCTGTCCACAAAGTTATCCACAGAAATTCTGGACTGTTTAAAAATCCCTGAAAGATCAGCCACTTGCAGCCGAAAGCAGAAAAAGAGGATGAAGCAGAACGCGCAAGCGACGATCCGCCCTGCACGGTGCAGGTGGCGGTGCACACGCCGGCCCACAGCGCCCTGGGCGAACTGCTGAGCTATCGCTCGGCCACGCTGCTGCCGCCGGGAACACTGGTGCGCGTGCCGCTGGGCCAGCGCGAGGTTCTGGGCGTGGTCTGGGACGCCAACACCGCCGCGCAAGCGCCAACACCCGCTCCGACCCAGCTGCGCGCCATTGCAGGCGTGCTGGGCGGCGTGGCGCCACTCGGTGCCGACTGGCGCGCGCTGGTAGGTTTTACTGCGCGCTACTACCAGCGCAGTCGGGGCGAAGTGGCGCTGGCCGCCCTGCCCGCCCAGCTGCGCCAGCTGCGGCCCGAGCAACTGGCGCGCCGTCTGCGCCGGCCTGCCGCCCAAGCCAAGGAAGCAAATGCTATTGAATTAATAGCTCTCAGCACAGAACAGGAAAGCGCTAGAGCCCAAATTTCCTCAAAAAATGGTCCGTTCCTGCTGTTTGGAAGCACCGGCAGCGGCAAGACCGAGGTGTACCTGCGCTGCGTGCAGGAGTTGCTGCAGGACGACCCGGCGGCGCAGGCGCTGGTGATGGTGCCCGAGATCAACCTCACGCCCCAGCTCGAAGAGCGCTTTGTCAGCCGTTTTGGCGCAGCCCAGGTGGTCTCGCTGCACAGCGGCATGACCAACCCGCAGCGGCTCAAGAGCTGGCTGGCCGCGCACAGCGGGCAGGCGCGCATTGTGCTCGGGACGCGCATGGCGGTGTTTGCGTCCATGCCTGGCCTCCAATTGATCGTGGTCGACGAGGAACACGACCCAAGCTACAAGCAGCAGGAGGGCGCGCGCTACTCGGCGCGGGACCTCGCCCTCTGGCGCGGCCACGCCTGCGGTGCCAAGGTGGTGCTGGGGTCGGCCACGCCCTCGCTCGAGAGCTGGCACGCCAGCCGCCCGCCCAGCCTGGAAGACCCCGAGGGCGGGCGCTACCTGCGCCTGGCCATGCCCAGCCGCATTGGCGCGGCCCAGCTCCCACGCGTGCGCCGAGTCGACATGAATCAGCAGCCGCACCGCACCGTGTTCTCGGCCCCGCTGCTGGCCGCCATCACCGAGCGCGTGCAGCGCGGCGAGCAATGCATGGTGCTGCTCAACCGGCGCGGCTACGCACCGGTGCTCACCTGCAGCGACTGCGACTGGAAGAGCGACTGCCCGCACTGCAGCGCGCACCAGGTGTTTCACAAGATCGACCGGAGCCTGCGCTGCCACCACTGCGGCTACGCGCAGCGCGTGCCCCGCGCCTGCCCGGCCTGCGGCAACCCCGACATCGTGCCCATCGGGCGCGGTACCGAGCAGCTCGAAGAGCAATTGGCCGCCCTGCTCGCCGGCGTACAGCGCGCCGATGGCAGCCCGGTGCGCATTGCCCGCATCGACGCCGACAGCACGCGCGCCGCCGGTGCCCTGCAGAGCCAGCTGGCGCAGGTGCATGCGGGCGAGGTGGATGTGCTGGTGGGCACACAAATGATCGCCAAGGGCCACGACTTTCGCCGCGTCAGCCTGGTGGCCGCCGTGCAGCCCGACGGGGCGCTGTTTTCCAGCGACTTTCGCGCCCCAGAGCGCCTGTTTGCCTTGTTGATGCAGGCCGCCGGCCGCGCCGGGCGCGACGCCGCCTGGATGGCCGAGCACGGCACGCCGTGCGAAATGTGGGTGCAGACCTACCATCCCACGCACCCGGTGTACGAAGCCCTGCGCCGCCACGACTACCCCGCCTTTGCCGCGCAGCAGCTCACCGAGCGCCAGCAGGCCAGCATGCCGCCTTTTGCCTTCCAGGCCTTGGTGCGGGCCGACGCGCGCACTCAGCCGGTGGCCCAAGCCTTTCTTACCGCGGCGGCCGAGGCAGCGCGCAGCGCTGCGTTGCCGGGCCTGGAGCATGTCAGCCTCTACCCGCCTGTGCCCCTGGTGGTGCAGCGCGTGGCCGGCGTCGAGCGCGCGCAGATGCTGATCGAAAGCACCAGCCGCCCAGCCTTGCAGCATTTTTTGGCGGCCTGGCAGAGCGTGCTGCGCTCCACCCGCGCCGATCCCGCCCACAAGGGATTGGTGCGCTGGCTGGTGGACGTGGACCCACTGGCCATCTGAGGCGAGCGGCCAACTACTTGTAAAACGCCTCCACCGTGCCCTTGAGCGTGATCAGCAGCGGCCGCCCCTTGCGGTCCAGCGTCCGGCCCGCGGGCACCTTCACCCAGCCTTCGCTCACGCAGTATTCATCGACGTCGAAGCGCTCCTTGCCGTTCAAGCGGATGCCAATGTCGTGCTGGAACACCTCGGCAACATGGTGGGGGCTGCGCGGATCGATGCTGAGGCGGTCGGGCAGCGCGGGGAGAACGTTGGACTGGGTCATGGTGGCAATACAGAACGTAAAAAATATCAGTAAAAATGGCTCTAGCGCTTATCTGGTATGCGGCTACAGCTATTGATTCAATAGCACTCAAGTGAGCAGCGCCACCGCCCCCGAAAAGCTCAGGAACGCCAGCGCCGTGGACACCAGAATGATGCGGGCGATGCGCCCGTTGTGCGCGCCAAAGCGCTCAGCCAGCAGCGAGACATTGCTGGCGCTGGGCAGCGCCGCCAGCAGCACCAGCACGGTGAAGGCGAAAGGGTCCAGCGGCACACCCAGCGCCATCGCGCCGCGCCCGGCCAGCCACACCAGCAGCGGATGCACAAACAGCTTGGCCAGCGCCAGCGGCACGTAGTCGCGCACCAGCACGCGCTCGTGCTGGTTCATCTGCGAGCGCGCCAGCACCGCGCCAATGGTGAACAGCGCCACCGGCGAGGCGGCGTCGGCCAGCATGGCAATGGTCTTGTCCACCGGGCCGGGCAGCTTCCACGCCGCCGCCGAGGCGACTGCGCCCAGCGCGATCGACCAGGGCATGGGGTTGGTCAGCATGCCGCGCAGGGCGCGGCGCAAGGCCACCGCCATTCCGTGCGTGCCGGCACCGTCGAGCTGCGAAAGCGCAATGCACAGCGAGGTGGTCAGCACCATGTCGATCATGATGGTGACGATGGCAGGCCCCGCCGCAGTGGCACCCAGCAGGGCGACCAGCAGCGGCACGCCCATGAAGCCGGTGTTGGGAAACGCCGCCACCAGCGCGCCAAACGCCGCGTCGTTCCAGTTGGTGCGCGGGCCGCGCGTGGCCAGCACCGCACCGCCCACCATCAGCACCGCGCACAGCGTGTACACGCCGGCCACGGCCGGGTCCAGCAGCTGGGCAATCGGTGTCTGGGCGCCAAAGCGGTACAGCAGACAGGGCAGCGCAAAAAACAGCACAAAAGCGTTGAGCCCGGGAATCGCCGGCTGCGGCAACACGCCACCGCGCGCCGCCAGGTAGCCGCAGAGCACCAGGGCAAAGAAGGGAAAGGTGATGAGCAGGACGTCTAGCACGGGCGGTATTGTCGGGGCTGGGAGCTGGACTTGCCGCGCATCGCTATCATCCACGGCTCTCCTGCCCCGTGGCGGCGCTTGCAAGCGCTGCGCCGCACTCCCACTTCCCCCATGTCCTCCGGCCTCAACCTCGCCCAACTGCGCGCTGTGCATTTCACGGGCGGCCCGTGCCTGGTGCTGGCCGGCGCCGGCTCGGGCAAGACGCGGGTCATTACGCACAAGATTGCGCACCTGATTGAGGGCGGCATGGCCCCCAAGGCGATTGCCGCCATCACCTTCACCAACAAGGCGGCGGCAGAGATGCGCGAGCGCGCCAAGGGCCTCATTGGGCGCCAAGCCAAGGACGTGCTGATCTGCACCTTCCACTCGCTGGGCGTGCGATTGATGCGTGAGGACGGCAAGCTCCTGGGCCTCAAGCCCCAGTTCAGCATTCTCGACAGCGACGACGTCACCAGCATCCTGAAAGACGCCGCCGGCGGCACCACCGACGCTGCCACCGCGCGCCAGTGGCAGTGGACCATCAGCCTGTGGAAGAACATGGGCCTCACCGGCTCGCAGGCGCTGGCGCAGGCCAAGGACGACCACGAGCGCAGCATGGCCCTGCTGATGCAGCGCTACGAAGAGCGTTTGACGGCCTACCAGAGCGTCGACTTTGACGATTTGATCGGCCTGCCGCTCAAGCTCTTGCGCGACTTCCCCGAGGTGCGCGAAAAATGGCAGCGCCAGCTCGGCCATGTGCTGGTCGATGAATACCAGGATACCAACGCCACGCAGTACGAGCTTTTGAAACTGCTGATCGGCCACCCCGATCACGGTGGCGGCCACATGACCGCCGTGGGCGACGACGACCAGAGCATCTACGGCTGGCGCGGCGCGACGCTGGACAACCTCAAACGCCTGCCGCTCGACTACCCGACCCTGCAGGTGGTGAAGCTGGAGCAGAACTACCGATCCACCTCGGCCATCCTGCGCGCGGCCAACAACGTCATCGGCCCCAACCCCAAGCTGTACCCCAAGACGCTGTTTTCCGAGCTGGGCGAGGGCGAGCCGGTGCGCGTGGTCGACGCCGACAGCGAAGAGCACGAGGCCGAACGCGCCGTGGCGCGCATCCAGAGCCTGCGCGCAGCCGCCAACCCGCCGCCGGAGTGGAAAAGCTTTGCCATCCTGTACCGCGCCAACCACCAGGCCAAGCCGTTTGAGAAAGCGCTGCGGCGCGCCAGCATTCCGTACAAGGTATCGGGTGGCACCAGCTTTTTCGACCGGGCCGAAATCCGCGACCTCTGCGCCTGGTTTCGGCTGTGGATCAACCCGAACGACGACCCGGCCTTCCTGCGCGCCATCACCAGCCCCAAACGCGGCATCGGCCACACCACGCTGGGCGCTTTGGGCGGCTTTGCCACGCAGCACAAGCTGAGCCTGTTTGCCGCCCTGTTCTCGCCCATGCTGCCCGCCGCCCTGCCGCGCCGCGCGCTCGATGGCCTGCACGAATTCGGCCGCTACGTGAACGACCTGGAATACCGCGCCCGCCAGACGCTGGGGGCCGAGAACGCCCGCAGCTTCCTGGCCGATTGGCTCAAGGAAATCGACTACGAAAAGCACCTCTACGACGGCGAAGACAGCGAAAAAGTCGCCGCCGCGCGCTGGACCAATGTGCTGGAGTTCTGCGACTGGATGGCCCAGCGCGCTGGCGGCCAGGTGGACGACACGGCGGGCAGCGTGGTCACTACGGAATCCAAAAGCCTGCTGGAAGTGGCGCAAACCATCGCCCTGCTCTCGACCTTGTCGGACCGCGAAAAAGACCAGGACGTGGTCACGCTCTCGACGCTGCACGCCTCCAAGGGGCTGGAGTGGCCGCATGTGATGCTGGCCGGGGTCACCGAAGGCATGCTGCCCTTCAAGCTCGATGACGATGGCGGGCGCCAGATCAAGGTAAGCGACGAGACCACCGCACGCCTGCAGGAAGAGCGCCGGTTGATGTACGTCGGCATCACCCGCGCCCAGCGCACGCTGGCCGTGAGCTGGACCAAGAAACGCAAGAAGGGCCGCGAAATGGTGGCCGCGCAGCCCAGCCGCTTTATTGCCGAAATGGCGCTCTCTGCCACTACGGCGCGCGAAGACCCCCGCGAGAAGCTCAAGGCGCTGCGGGCCGAATTTGCACGCAAGGTGGCGGCGGCGCCTGGAGCCACTGCCTGAGATTTGTTGCATCTGCGCGACAATCAAATACTCCTAAAACGATAGCTTTTTACGCTTACTGAATAAGCGCTAGAGGCCAAAAACACTTAAAATTTTGGCCTTCTCAGGCACGCTCTGCTTCACGCCAAGCCGGTGCATGCGGCGCCCTCCCACAGCCCGCTCGCCGCGCGCAGCCAACAATCCAGAGAGTCTCATCGCGGTCCGCGCCGCCTTTTTCTTTTCCCCGCACGCCCATGACCCTCTCTGCCTTTGCCCCCCATCCCGCCGCCCGCACCTGCGCCTGGTGGGCACTTGCCCTGGCGGTCAGCACACCAGCGCTGGCCCAGGGCGCCGCCGCCGCCACACCCGGCGCCAGCGCCCCCGACGCTGCCTGGCGCAGTTGCGCCGCGATGACCGCCGACTCCAACGCCCGCCTGGCCTGCTTTGATGGTTGGGCGCAGCAGCAGTCGCTTGGCACGCCGGTGGCTGCCGGCGGCGCGCCCAGCCCTGGCATCGGCCAGACCGCGGCCGCTCCCAAAGCCCAGGTGGACACCACCCTGCCCGCCACCCGCGTGATCGAAGTGGCCCGCACCGAAGGCTGCCGCGACCCGCAGTACAGCGAGACCTCGCGCTTCTGGGAACTGGAATCGGGCACCGACTGCGGCAGCTTCAGTTTCCGCGGCTACCGGCCCATCAACGCCTCGCTGGTAGCGGCCAGCAACGTCAACCGCTACCCCGGCGCCGCAGGCGTGCCTTCCACCGACCCCACCCCGTACCGCCGCACCGAAGCGCGCCTGCAGCTGTCGGTGCGCACCAAGGTGGCTCAGAACCTGCTGACCCAGGGCGATCCGACGCGGCGCGACTCACTGTGGTTTGGCTACACCCAGCAGTCGTATTGGCAGGTGTTTTCGGGCGACATTTCGCGCCCCTTCCGCGCCACCGATCACGAGCCGGAAATGATGTACGTCTACCCGACCGACGCCAAGCTGCCCTTTGGCTGGCGCTGGCGCTACAGCGGCGTCGGCCTGTCGCACCAGTCCAACGGCCAGAGCGAACCGCTGTCGCGCAGCTGGAACCGCGCCTACCTGATGACCGGCATGGAACTGGACAACCGATGGCGCGTGCAGGCCAAGGTCTGGCAGCGCATCTCCGAAAACGCCAGCAGCGACGACAACCCCGGCATCAGCGACTACATCGGCCGCGGCGAAGTCTCGGCCTTCTGGAACGTGAACCAGGACAACACCCTGGGCCTGACCGTGCGCAGCTCGCTGGCCAGCAAGGCGCGCGGCTCGGCACGCCTGGAATGGCTGCAGGCGCTGGGCACGGGCCTGGGCGGCGGCAAAAGCAATCTGCGCCTGCACACGCAGCTGTTCTCGGGCTACGGCGACAGTCTGATCGACTACAACCGCAAACGCACCGTGTTTACCGTAGGGCTGAGTCTGGTGGATTTCTAACAGGGGACACCCCCCTGAGGCGCTGCGCGCCTTCCCCCCGCTCTCGCTACGCTGCGCTGCGCGGGCAGGGGGACGACGCCCTCGCTGCGGGGCGGCCCTTGCTCGGCGTCCCACGCCTGGGGCCGCGCCAGTGTTGTGCGCTGCTGACGAACGCGCAAGGCGGTCAGCAGCGTCCGATCACAACTCGTTACGACATTGCCCTCAAGTTCTGCGCCATCGCGCCGACGCGCCGCCACAATGGCACGCGCACCGACACCGGCATGGCCTGGCCAAGCGGGCGCCTGAACAGGGCAACTTTCTCAGCGTTTTTTGGCCATTGCCGGCTCCCTGCGCCCTCGACAATGTCGATAAGAGGAGCCACCGATGGATATGCAATACCAGCTCAAAGCCGGCAG
>JAGNYI010000065.1 GCA_017985015.1 Giesbergeria sp.
GACCGGCAGCACGGGCGCCGAGCGGCGCGGCACTGTGCGCGCGAGGCGGCTTTGCATGGGCGGTATCGGACTGTGGCGCCGCTTCTTCCGCTTGCTGCTGGCGCTCCGTCAGATTCTGCTCATGCTGCGCCGCGCGGCTGCGGCGCAGTTCTTCCTTGCGCGCGTTTTCAGCCTTCTGCAACAGCGTGCGCTCCTCACGCGCCTGCCGACGGGCATCGCGAAGGCAGCTGCTGACGACAAAGCGCTGGTAGCAGGCCGACTCTTGAACCGCCAGCCGCTGGTCAATCGCGGCGCGCTGTTCCTTGAGATGCTTCTCGTTTTGTGCGCGTTCGGCAGCCCCGTCCTCCCCCAGCGCAGGGCCGGCCAGCCCTGCCAGCAGCAGGACCGCGCCGAGGAGCCCATGCAGAAACGGCTTCATGTGAGCCCCGTATCCACCACGCGCCGCTCAAGGGCGAGAAACTCCCGAGACTGCATCTCGTTCAGGCGCGAGACGGTGCGCGGGAACTCGTGCACCAGCGGCCCTTCGGTGTAAAGCTCCTCGGGCGGCACGGCGGCGGACAGGATGAGCTTGACGCGCCGGTCGTACAGCACGTCGATCAGCCAGGTGAAGCGCCGAGCGGGCGACGCCATGCTGACGGGCATGTGCGGCACATCGGAGAGCAGCACGGTATGGAATTGCGAGGCAATTTCCAGGTAGTCGTTTTGTGAACGCGGGCCGCCGCACAGCGCTTTGAAGTCAAACCATACCACCCCGCCTGCCTTGCGCCGCGCGATGATTTCACGCGATTCGATGTGCAGCACCGGGTTTTCGTCGCGCACCTCGGCGAGCCGATCGAACGCGGCCGACATGGCGGCGTCGGCCTCGGGGCCGAGCGGCGTGTGGTAGAGCTGCACCTGCTCCATGGTGCGGCCCCGGTAATCGGTGCCGTTGTCCACGTTGACGACTTCGAGCCGGTCCTTGAGCAGGGCAATCGCGGGCAGGATGCGGTCGCGGTGCAGGCCGTTGGGGTAGAGCTCATCGGGCTTGAAATTTGACGTGGTCACAAAACCCACTCCACTCGCAAACATCGCCGCCAGCAAGCGGTGCAGGATCATCGCGTCGGTGATGTCCGCCACATGGAATTCGTCGAAGCAGATGAGCTTGTAGCGCTTGGCAATGCGCGCGCCCAGCACATCGAGCGGGTCGGCCGTGCCCTGCAGGCCCGCGAGCTCCCGATGCACTTCGCGCATGAATTCGTGGAAGTGCAACCGCACCTTGCGCTTGAGCGGCACGGCGTTGAAGAAGCACTCCATGAGGAAGCTCTTGCCCCGCCCCACCCCCCCATACATATAGACGCCACGCGGGATGTCGGGGTGGTTGACGAGCTTCTTCAGCGCGCTGGAGCGCTTGGACTTGTACCGCGCCCAGTCGTCCGCGCAGCGTTGCAGCGCGGCCACGGCGCGCTCTTGCGCCGGGTCGCTTTGGTAGCCCTTGGCGGTCAGTTCAGCCCTGTAGGCTTTGACGACGGAATTGGGCAAATATCGCTTTCGCTATTTTAAATATAGCTTCTAACGCTTATGCAGTAAGCGCTAGAGCCCTATTTCACTAAAAAATCTCAACTTAGAAATTCAACGTGCGCTTGTCCACCGCCAGTGCCGCTTCTTTCATCGATTCGGACAGTGTTGGATGGGCGTGGCAGATGCGCGCGATGTCTTCGCTGCTGGCTTTGAACTCCATGGCGACCACGGCCTCGGCGATGAGCTCGCTGGCTTGCGGGCCGACGATGTGCACGCCCAGAATTTCGTCGGTACTGGCGTCGGCCAGAAACTTCACCATGCCCGTGGTGTCACCCAAGGCGCGCGCACGCCCGTTCGCAAGGAACGGGAAGGTACCGACCTTGTACGCAACGCCGTCGGCCTTCAGCTGTTGCTCGGTGCGGCCGACCCAAGCGATCTCGGGGCTGGTGTAGATGACCCAGGGAATGGTGTTGAAGTTGACGTGTCCGTGCTGGCCGGCCATGCGTTCGGCCACAGCCACGCCCTCTTCCTCGGCCTTGTGCGCCAGCATGGGGCCGCGCACCACGTCGCCCACAGCCCAGACACCGGGCAGGTTGGACTTGCAATCGGCATCCACCACGATTTCGCCACGGTCGCCCAGCTGCAGGCCCACGGCCTCGGCGTTCAGGCCGATGGTGTTGGGGACGCGGCCGATGGAGACGATGAGCTTGTCCACATCCAGCGCCACGGCTTCGCCCTTGGCGTTGGTGTAGGCCACGCTGACTTTGGACTCCTTGCCCTTCTTGCCGGTCTTGATCTCGCCGATCTTCACGCCCAGCTCGATCTTCAAGCCCTGCTTGTCGAAGGACTTCTTGGCTTCCTTGGCGATCTGCTCGTCCACCGCGCCCAGGAAGGTCGGCAGGCCTTCCAGCACGGTCACGTCGGCACCCAAGCGGCGCCAGACCGAACCCATCTCCAGGCCGATCACGCCCGAGCCGATCACGCCCAGCTTCTTCGGCACAGCGCCGATGCGCAGCGCGCCGTCGTTCGACAGGATACTTTCCTCATCGAACGCCACACCCGGCAGGGCGCGGGCGTTGGAGCCCGTGGCGACGATGACCTGCTTGCCTACCAGGGTCTCTTCGGTGGCGCCCGCCACCTTGATCTCGTAGCCGCCTTCAACAGCCTTCACGAAGGAACCACGGCCATGGAAGAAGCTGATCTTGTTCTTCTTGAACAGGTACAGGATGCCGTCGTTGTTCTGCTTGACCACCGCGTCTTTGCGGCCAACCATTTTCGCCACGTCCATCTTCACGCCCGTGGCGGTGATGCCGTGCTCGGAAAAGTGCTTGTTGGCGTGTTCGAAATGCTCGGACGACTGCAGCAGCGCCTTCGATGGGATGCAGCCCACGTTGGTACAGGTGCCGCCCGGCGCGGGGCCGCCCACGCCGTTCTTCCACTCGTCAATGCAGGCCACGTTGAAGCCCAGTTGTGCCGCGCGAATGGCGCCAATATAGCCGCCAGGGCCACCGCCGATGACGATAACGTCGAATTGTTTGCTCATAAGAAACCTCGTTCAATAGGGTAAAAAACCCACCGAGCGCAGCGCCTCCAAGGCGCTGTGCGGGTGGGTTGGCCACGCACAGTGGCTAGATGTCAAAGAGAAGACGTGACGGATCTTCCAGCGCTTCCTTCATTGCCACCAGGCCCAGCACAGCTTCGCGGCCGTCGATGATGCGGTGGTCGTAGGACAGCGCCAGGTAGTTCATCGGGCGGATGACGATCTGCCCGTTTTCCACCACCGCGCGGTCCTTGGTGGCGTGCACGCCCAGGATGGCCGATTGCGGCGGGTTGATGATGGGCGTCGAGAGCATGGAGCCAAAGGTGCCGCCATTGCTGATCGAGAACGTGCCGCCGGTCATGTCCTCGATGCCGAGCTTGCCTTCCTGCGCCTTCTTGCCGAACTCGGCGATCTTCTTCTCGATGTCGGCAAAGCTCATCTGATCGGCGTTGCGCAAAATGGGCACCACCAGGCCGCGCGGGCTGCCCACAGCAATGCCGATGTCGAAGTAGCCGTGGTAGACCACGTCGTTGCCATCAATGCTGGCGTTGATGACCGGGAACTTCTTGAGCGCGTGCACCGCCGCCTTCACAAAAAAGCTCATGAAACCGATCTTGACGCCGTGCTCTTTGGTAAACGCGTCCTGGAACTTTTTGCGCATCTCCATCACGGGGGCCATGTTCACTTCGTTGAACGTGGTCAGGATGGCATTCGTGGCTTGCGACTGCAGCAGGCGCTCGGCAATGCGCGCGCGCAGACGGCTCATGGGAACGCGCTGCTCGGGGCGCTCGCCCAGGTTCGTCTTGCTGGCGGGCGCCGCTACCTGAGGCAGCGATTGGGTCGGCACCCCCGTGGGAATGCTGCTCGGCGCAGCGGCGGGTGCGGCCTTCGCTGTGCCGGAGACCAGGGCGCCCAGCACGTCGCCCTTGGTTACGCGGCCGTCGCGGCCGGTGCCGGCGACGCTGGCCGTCGACAGGTTGTTGTCGGCCAGCAGCTTGGCAGCCGCGGGCATGGCAACGTCGCTCTTGTTGGCGCCGGTAGTGGCGGGGGCCGACGCCGCAGCGGCGGGTGCTGCGGCGGCGGCCGGTGCTGACGCGACTGGAGCAGAGGCGCCAGCGACCGCTGCCGTATCGATGCGTGCAATCAGCTGCTCGGCAGCCACTGTCGCGCCGTCGCCTTGCACGATTTCGATCAGCACACCGGCGGCGGGCGCGGGGACTTCGAGCACCACCTTGTCGGTTTCGATCTCAATCAGGATTTCATCGATGGCGACGGCTTCGCCGGCCTTCTTCTTCCAGTTGAGCATGGTGGCTTCCGCCACGGATTCGGAGAGCTGCGGAACTTTGACTTCTACGATAGCCATATCAATCTTTCGGAATTTCTTTAGGGTTTGGTCTGGAGTCGGGTTGCCGCCTTACTTGGTCAGCACAAACCCCTTGAGCTTGCCGAACGCACCTTCGACCAGCGACTTCTGCTGCTCCTGGTGCAGGTGCGAGTAGCCCACTGCTGGCGACGCCGACGCTGCGCGGCCCGAGTAGCCGAGCTTCTGGCCGTCGACCATGTTTTCGTGGATGTAGTGCTGCACGAAGAACCAGGCGCCCTGGTTTTGCGGCTCGTCCTGGCACCAAACGATCTCGGTCACCTTGGGGAAGCGTTTGAGTTCTGCAGCAAAGGCCTTGTGCGGGAACGGATAGAGCTGCTCGACGCGCACGATCGCGACGTCCAGGTTTTCCATTTCGGTGCGGCGTTTGACCAGGTCGTAATACACCTTGCCTGAGCAGGCGATGACGCGCTTGACCTTGGCGGCATTGCGCACAACGTCCTGATTCTGCTCGGGAATCACTGTCTGAAAACCGCCCTTCGTGAACTCGGACAGCGGCGATGCTGCATCCTTGTTCCGCAGGAGCGACTTGGGCGTCATGATGATCAGGGGCTTCCTGAGGTTGCGCACCATCTGGCGGCGCAGCACGTGGAAGATCTGGCTGGCCGTCGTCGGCTGCACCACCTGCATGTTGGTGTCGGCCGACAGCTGCATGAAGCGCTCCAGGCGCGCCGAGCTGTGCTCCGGCCCCTGGCCTTCGTAGCCGTGCGGCAGCATCAGCGTAATGCCGTTGACGCGGCCCCATTTCACTTCGCCCGAGGCGATGAACTGGTCGATGACCACCTGCGCGCCGTTGGCAAAATCGCCAAACTGCGCTTCCCAGATGACCAGGGTGTTCGGATCGTTCGACGCGTAGCCGTATTCAAAGGCCAGCACCGCCTCTTCGGAAAGGATGGAATCGATAACGGTGAACGGTGCCTGGTTTTCGGTCACGTTCTGCAGCGGGGTGTAGCTGCCCACGTCCCACTTTTCGCGCTTCTGGTCATGAATGACGGCGTGGCGGTGCGTGAACGTGCCGCGGCCGCAGTCTTCGCCCGACAGGCGCACCGGGTAGCCACTGGCAACCAGCGAGGCAAAGGCCATGTGCTCGCCCATGCCCCAGTCCACCGGATGCTCGCCGCGGCCCATGGCGGCACGGTCGTCGTACACCTTCTTCACGAGTTGGTGCGGCGTGACGGACTCCGGAATGGTGGTGATGCGCTCGGCCAGACGCTTCCACTCCGTGAGCGGAATGGCGGTGTCGCCGGCATCGGTCCACTTGTTGCCGAGGTAGGGGCTCCAATCAACGGCGTACTTGCTCTTGAAGTTGGTCAGCACGCGCTCGGCCGTGTGGCGGCCAGCGTCCATGGCGGCGCGGTAGTCGCGCACCATTTCGTCGCCCAGGCCCTCGCCCAGGCCTTGCGCGCCCAGGCGGTCTGCGTAGAGCTTGCGCGTGCCGGGGTGCTGGCCGATCTTCTTGTACATGAGCGGCTGCGTCAGGCTGGGCGTGTCCTGCTCGTTGTGGCCGAGCTTGCGGAAGCAGATGATGTCGACCACCACATCCTTGCGGAACTCCATGCGGAACTCCAGCGCCAGCTGCATGGCAAGCGCTACCGCTTCCGGGTCGTCGCCGTTGACGTGCAGCACGGGCGACTCGATCATCTTGACCACGTCGGTGCAGTACAGCGTGGAGCGGCTGTCGCGCGGGTCGCTGGTGGTAAAGCCGATCTGGTTGTTGATCACGATGTGCACCGTACCGCCGGTGGTGTAACCGCGCGTTTGTGCCAGTGCCAGCGTTTCCTGGATCACGCCTTGGCCTGCAAAGGCGGCGTCGCCGTGCACCAGAACAGGCAGTACCTGCTTGCCGTGCGGGTCATCACGACGGTCCATGCGCGCGCGCACCGAGCCTTCGACCACCGGGTTGACGATTTCCAGGTGCGAGGGGTTGAACGCGAGCGTCAAATGCACTGGGCCGCCGCGCGTGCTGACGTCGGAGCTAAATCCCTGGTGGTATTTGACGTCGCCGGAAGGCAGCTCTTCGGGCGCCGTGTGGTCGAATTCGGCAAACAGGTCCTTGGGCAGCTTGCCCAGGGTGTTGACCAGCACGTTCAGACGACCCCGGTGCGCCATGCCAATCACAATTTCCTGCACGCCCGTCTGACCGGCCGCCTGGATCAATTCGTCCATGGCGACGATGAAGCTCTCGCCGCCTTCGAGCGAGAAGCGCTTCTGGCCCACGTATTTGGTGTGCAGGAAGCGCTCCAGCCCCTCGGCTGCCGTCAGGCGTTCAAGAATGTGCTTTTTCTGCTCGGCATTGAACACCGGCTTGCTGCGGATGCTTTCGAGTTTTTGCTGCCACCAGCGCTTTTGAATCTGGTCAGTGGCATACATGTACTCGGCACCGATGGTGCCGCAGTAGGTTTCGCGCAGCGCATTGATGAGCTCGCGCAGCGGCATGCTGTCTTTGCCGAAGAAGGTATTGCTGGTGTCGAACACCGCTTCCTGATCGGCATCCTTGAAATCGTAGAACGAAGGTTCCAGTTCAGGAATCTCGGGACGCTCCGTGCGCTTGAGCGGATCGAGATCGGCCCAGCGTTGGCCCACGTTGCGGTACGCGGCAATCAACTGCTGCACTGCGGTGCGCTTGCGGCCCATGTCCGGGTCCGAACTGGCGACCACAACACGGGTGCCGCCCTGCTTGGCGCGCTCGGCAAATGCATTGACCACCGGAAGGTGCGGCACATCGCGCGCATCGCTGCCGTCGGCGGCGGGTACATGCTGGAGTGCGTCGAAATAATCGCGCCAGTTGTCGGGCACGCTGCCCGGGTTGGCCAGGTAGTTTTCATACATCTCTTCGACATAGGGCGCGTTGCCCCCGAAGAGATAGGTGTTGCCTTGGTAGGCTTGGTAAACGGACGGCGTCTCGTTCATATTCCGCGGGCCTTTCGCTTTCTCCAGAAAGCATTAGGTGGTTTAGGAAACCTTCCGCGACACGGCTGAACCGGTTGGCGGATGCGACTGTGGCTGGGGAAGGGCCTTGGTACGGGCGCCATTGTGCCACCGATAGGCTTTCACCGAGCTTGCTCGGACTCTCCGGTACATTCAGCGCTCGCGAGCAAGCCCTGCCTGCTGCACCGCATCTTTTTTCCTGCCAGGACATGTTTTCATGACGGACTCGAAGCTTCAAGACCGCACTTTTCTGTTGCTCCTCATTGCCGTCTCGATTGCCTTTCTGGCGATCTTGTGGCCCTACTACGAAGCCGTTTTCTGGGGCGTGGCGCTGGCCATTCTGTTTGCGCCGCTGCATCGCCGGCTACTGGCGCGGATGCCGCAGCGCCGCAATCTGGCGGCGCTCTGCACCTTGCTCTTGTGTCTGGTGCTGGTCATCCTGCCCGTCACCCTGCTCGGCATTGCGCTGGTGCAGGAAGCGAGCCATCTGTATGAGCGCATCCGATCCGGCCAACTCAACTTTGGTGCCTACTTCCAGCAGGTAATCAACGCCATGCCCTCCTGGGCCATGGGCTGGCTTGATCGCATGCAGCTCACAAGTGTTTCAGCCTTGCAGGACAAACTTTCTGCCGTTTCCGTCCAGGCAAGCCAGCTGATCGCCACGCGGGCCCTCAACATCGGCCAGAACACGCTGCAGTTCGTGGTGAGCCTGGGGGTCATGCTGTACCTGCTGTTCTTTCTGCTGCGCGACGGCCGTTCGCTGGCCACCCGCATTCGGAACGCAATCCCTCTGAAAGAAAGCCAGAAAACCAATTTGAGCAGCAAATTCACCACCGTGATTCGGGCTACGCTCAAGGGCAACCTCATGGTGGCGGCCTGTCAGGGGCTGCTGGGCGGGCTGATATTCTGGACGCTTGGCGTTCAGGGCCCCATTTTGTGGGGCGTGCTGATGGCGTTTCTCTCTTTGCTTCCTGCCATTGGCGCCGGGCTCATCTGGGCGCCAGTGGCGATTTACTTCCTTGCTACTGGGGCCCTTTGGCAGGCTGCAATATTGACCGCCTTCGGTGTCGCAGTCATCGGCATGGTGGACAACGTGCTGCGCCCCATTCTGGTGGGGCGCGACACCAAAATGCCCGACTACGTTATTTTGATTTCCACCCTGGGCGGCATGACGCTGCTGGGACTCAATGGATTTGTCATCGGACCGGTGATTGCTGCACTCTTCATGGCCTGCTGGGACCTGTTCGCTCCGGGAGACAGCTTGTAGGTGTGAGGCTACATCCTCCCTTGGCATTGCCCCACGCTGGCGGCCCAGAGGCGCTCATACAGTGGAGCCATCTGACATCAAGGAGATCGACATGCCCATCATTGCCTGGCTTCTGGGAGTTCCACTGAGCGTAGTGCTGCTGCTGATGCTGTTTGGCGTTTTTTGACGCCGCCACAAGCCACTCCAAGAAAAAGCGGACCGGTGTTTTCACCGGTCCGCTTTTTCTTGTCGCCATGGGCCCTTATTCTGTTTCCAAATCATTCGTGTCTGGGCGCGAAGCCGCAGACAGCTCTGCAGCACTGCAAGGCGAAGCAACAACGACATGGGTGGCTTAGAAATGGAATTACCAGATGCCGGGCAGCGATTGCGTCAGCAGTCGCAGCGGGGCTGCGCTTATCGCACAACTGCGCTATCAGCGCGCAGCGCTGGGCGCAACGCGCCAGACTGTGTTGCCTACGTCGTCCGCCACCAGCAGGCCGCCGCGCGCATCCAGGGCCACGCCGACGGGGCGCCCGCGGGCCTTGCCATTGGGGCCGACAAAGCCCGTGAGCACATCGCGCGGCAGTCCGGCAGGTTTGCCATTGGAAAAGGGCACGAAGACCACTTTGTAGCCGCTGCGGGGTTTGCGGTTCCACGAGCCGTGTTCGCCGACAAACGCACCGCTCGCCCATGGCCCGCTCCAGCCATTGTCCTGGGAAAAAGCCAGACCGAGCGGCGCCACATGGGCCCCCAGGGCATAGTCAGGCACCAGCGCACGCGCCACCAGGTCAGGTCTCTGCGGTGCCACGCGGGTGTCGACATGCTGGCCGTAATAGCTGTAAGGCCAGCCATAGAAGCCACCTGTGTGCACGGAGGTCAGGTAGTCGGGCACCAGGTCGCTGCCAAGTTCGTCGCGCTCGTTGACCACGGTCCACAGCGCCCCGGTCTGTGGCTCGAAGCCGAGACCATTGGGATTGCGCAGGCCCGAGGCCAACACGGTGTGCGCACCGGTGACGGCGTCCACCTTCCAGATCGCTGCCCGGCCTTCTTCCACCGCCATGCCGTTCTCGCCCACATTGCTGTTGGAGCCGACAGTGATGTACAGCGTCTTGCCATCGGGCGACGCAATCAGATTCTTCGTCCAATGGTGGTTGATGGCACCGGCGGGCAAAGCCAGCAGTTGCTCGCCCGGGGCGTCGATCTGCGTCTGGCCAGGGGTGTAGGGAAACCGGAGCACGGCATCGGTATTGGCGACGTACAGCACCTCGCCGACCAGCGCCATGCCGAAAGGTGAGTGCAGGCCACTCAGAAGAACGCTTTGCACTTCGGCGCGCCCATCGCCATCGGCGTCGCGCAGCAAGGTGATGCGGTTGGCCGAAGGCACACCGGCGCCCGCAAGCTTCATGACCAGACGCATCACCCAACCCTTGATCCCCTTGCCGTCTTCGGGTTTGGGCGGGGCATTGCTTTCGGCCACCAGGACGTCGCCATTGGGAAGCCCGAGCACCCAGCGGGGGTGCTGGAGCCCTGTACCAAATGCAGTAACGACAAGACCCGGCGCAGCCTGCGGCAGGCTGCCTTCGGTCCAGCCGCTGGCGGGTGCGATATGCACTGTGGGAATCAGCGTCTTGCGTGGCTCAGGCAGCGTGGGTTGGATACCCTTGTCAGCATCCGGTGGCAGCAAGGAAGATTCGCCACAACCGGCCAATGCGACGGACGCCAATGCGCCAATCACAAGCCAGCGGGCGCGGCAAAGCGGCAATGAGGGCATGGAAGTCTCCTGGATTGCCCCAGTGTCGCGAGGTGCGGGCGCAGCGCCTGTCAGACGCCGCGCTGTTGTGGCGGCGCGCCGAGCCGACACCGCCCCTGCGAAGCGCGTAGCATCGCCATCGCGCCACGCGCTCGAATGCTCCATTAAGCATAGCTACTTATTCAATACAGATAAGCGCTAGCGGCCATTTTTACATAATTTTTGATGCCCGAAACATCCCTGACTCCGGCCTCTCGCCCGGAAAACCCCCGTGCCTTGTTTCTCGCCTTTACCACCCTGGCACTGCAAGGCTTTGGCGGCGTGCTGGCCGTGGTGCAGCGCGAACTGGTAGAGCGCCGGCACTGGCTGACGAACGAGGAATTCATTGAGGACTGGGCCGTCGCCCAGGTCATGCCAGGGCCCAATGTAGTGAACCTCGCCGTGATGATGGGCGACCGCTACTTCGGCCTGCGCGGCGCACTGGCGGCACTTGCCGGAATGCTGGCGCTGCCTACGGTGCTGCTGCTCGTCGTTGCCACCGTGTATGCGCAGTTTTCTGACCACCCCGCCATGGCGGGAGCCCTGCGCGGCATGGGCGCCGTGGCGGCGGGGCTGATTGGTGGCATGGCCATCAAACTGGGTGCCGCGCTGCGCCAGCACCCACTGGGCTGGCGCACGGCCTGCGCGCTGGCCTTGATCACGGTCCTGGCCATCGCTGGCTTGCGCATTCCCCTTCCCTGGGTGCTGCTGGTCGTGGGCGGCGCAGCCTGCGTGCTCAGCTGGCACAGGTTGGGCCGGCCATGACGGCAATGACGCTGGACTGGTCAAGCTGGCTGCATCTGTTTGGCTACTACCTCGCGCTGTCGCTGATGGCGGTGGGCGGCGCCATCAGCACGGCGCCTGACATGCACCGCATCCTGGTGGCTGAGCACGGCTGGATCAGCGACCCGCAGTTTGGCGCCAGCATTGCGCTTGCGCAGGCGGCCCCCGGCCCCAACGTGCTGTTCATTGCTCTGCTGGGCTGGAATGTGGGACTGAACGCCGCAGCGCAAGCGGGCAGCAGCGCCACAGCCACCTGGGCCTGGGCGCTGATGGGCGCAGCGGTCTGCATGCTGGGCATCATGCTGCCGAGCACCACCTTGACCTTGCTGGCCACGCGCTGGGCACAGCGCAATCGCGAACGCCGCAGCGTGCGTGCCTTTCGGCTGGGCATGGCGCCTATTGTGGTTGGGCTGGTGTGCGCCACCGCCTGGGTGCTGGGACGCGCGCACGGTGTGGCGGCCACCGACTGGCCGCTGTGGCTGCTGAGCACTGTCTGCGGCCTGCTGGTCTGGCGCACCCAGCTGCATCTGTTGTGGCTGCTGGCCGCGGGCGCCTTGCTGGGGGCGATGGGCTGGGTGTAGCGCCTGGCTTTGCGCGCCGGCAACTGGCGGCCGACTGCCTGGTGGCTTATGGTCAAAATCGCCCACGAGCACTCCCTGCCTTGATCCAGCGCAGCCAGGGGCCGATTTCTGGCACCAGTTCCTCTGAAACACCCTATGCTTTTCGGCTGCAAATACGTTCTGTAACCGTTTTTGCCGTCCGTCAACGCAACATGGGGTCGCTGATGCAAGCACAGGCAAACATTCTGGTGGTGGACGACTCCCCCGAGAACCTGCAGGTGATCTCTGCCGTGCTCAAGCAGGATTACAAGGTCAAGGTGGCCATCAATGGCGAGCGCGCCCTGGCACTGGCCTCTGCGGCAGAGCCACCCGACTTGATTTTGCTGGACGTGATGATGCCCGGCATGGATGGCTACGAGGTCTGCGCCCGGCTCAAGCAGAACCCTGCCACGGCGGGGATTCCCGTGCTGTTCGTTTCGTCCCGCGACGACGAGGAAGATGAAGCCCGCGGCCTGTCGCTGGGCGCGATCGACTACATCGTCAAGCCCATACGCCCTTCCATCGTGCAGGCCCGGGTGCGCAACCACATCGAACTCAAGCGCAGCCGCGATCTGCTGGAGCGCCTGACCACGCAAGATCACCTCACCGGCATCAGCAACCGGCGCCGCTTTGACGACTGCCTGCTTCTGGAGTGGCAGCGCGCAGCGCGCGCGCAGACACCGATGTCGCTCATCGCCATCGACATTGACCATTTCAAGGCCTACAACGACCACTACGGCCACCCCGGAGGCGACCAGTGCCTGATCCAGGTCGCCCAGGCGCTGGCTGCCTGCGTGACGCGGCCCACCGACCTGGTGGCACGCTGCGGCGGCGAAGAGTTTGCCTGCCTGCTGCCGTCCACCGACAGCAGCGGCGCCAGCCGCCTGACCGAGCAGATGCGCGCGGCCATTGAGGCGCTGTGCCTGGAACACGCCCAATCGCCCACGCACGGCCATGTCACCATCAGCCTGGGTGTAACCACGGCCATACCCCAAACGGACGAGCCGGCTCAGGCTCTGGTGGATATGGCGGATGCGGCCCTGTACGAGGCCAAGAGCGCGGGACGCAACCGCTTCGTGGCACGC
>JAGNYI010000021.1 GCA_017985015.1 Giesbergeria sp.
TTCACAAAAACCGCCGCTTAAGATGTACGACCGACTTGCCCACCGCGTCGCTCGTTCGTCGCAAGCGACGCCCGCCGCCGTGGACAAGTCTTCAAGCGCCTCGAACACAAAAATTCAGACGGCCCCGCTCTACAAGAAACTCGGCAACGCCATGTTCTACCTCGACCTGTTCGCCGCACTGCACCGCCACGAGGTCGAATATGTGCTGATCGGCGGACTGGCCGTGGCACTGCACGGGGTCGAGCGCAACACCAATGGACATTGACATCAGCGTGGTGGTGTCGCCCAAAAACATGCAGCAGCTCGTATTGACAACGCAAGAGCTGGACCTCAAACCCATGCTTCCTGTGCCGCTGGAAACATAGACCCAGATCGACACGCTCAAGGAATGGCATGCCCATCGCAACCTGCAGGCATTCTCATTACACGGCGGTGGCCCGGCGGGCGTGAGCCTTGATATTCTGTTGTTTCCACCCATTGACCCGGCAGCAATGTGCCAACGGGCGATCAAATTGGATGTTGCCGGCGTTCCCGTTGTCCTGGCCACCATTGACGACCTGATCACCCTCAAGCAAAGTGCAGGCAGACCCATCGACTTGTCAGACATCGAACACCTGCACCGCATCGACAAGCCCGGCGCAATTCCACCATGACGAACCCTTCAGCCCTGGTCAACACCGCCAACGCAGATATCCAGCAGCGGTGGCTCTCGGCCCGCGATCAGCGTACCTATCTGGTCAGCGACGAACGCCTGCGCGCTTTTGGTCAGCTCAGCCACCTTCAGAGATTGCAATGGGTGGAACAGTGTTCGAGCTTTGTGCGTTTGGCACAAGCGGCGAAACAGGCGCAAGGCGTGGTTCCAGCTCGCCATTGAATACCGTATGGTCAGCAACGACCCCATCCGCTTCAAACGCCTCTGGCAGCGCATCAATAGGGAAGTCGAAATCAGTAGCGACAACTCTATCGTTAAGACCACGGATGTGCTCAATGACAATCACGTTGATCTGTCGGGTCAGGTTGTTTGGTGCTGGAACGGGCGGATGTTGTAGGGACGTCAGTTGTCCGAGTGCCGCATATGTCGCCATACATTCAAGGCGCTGAAATTCACGACTGAGCATATCGGTATGTGCACACGCTGCGTGAATACACTCAATGCGTCACCAGAGCCCGCCAGTCAAGCCCAAGCAAGACTGGCAGAAATGCTCGCTCGGGGCATGCACAGGAATGCAGGACGGGACCTGGAATCCCCTGAGGAATGGAAGCGTCTTAAGGTGAATCGCCCCGGTTTCCGTGGAGGCCAGTTGGTTTAAGTCAGGCCTCCACCATGGAGGCCTGACTGGCGAGTTGCCGATAGTAGTTTGCCTCAGCTTCTGCAGGCGGTATGTACCCGATGGATCCGAGCAGCCTGTGATGGTTGAACCAGGACACCCATTCCAGTGTGGCCAGCTCGACCGATTCGCGGGTGGGCCAGGACCGGCGATGAATCACCTCAGCCTTGTACAATCCGTTGATCGTCTCGGCTAGGGCGTTGTCATAGCTGTCTCCCTTGCTGCCCACCGAGGGCTCAATGCCAGCTTCTGCGAGCCGCTCGCTGTAGCGGATGCTGACGTATTGCGATCCCCTGTCGGAAGGGTGAATCAAGGCGCCATCACGCTCGGGTTGCCGGGCATACAGCGCCTGCTCCAGGGCATCCAGAACAAAGTCTGTGTGCATGGAACTGCTGACCCGCCAGCCCACGATGCACCGTGCGTACACATCGATCACGAAGGCCACATACAGCCAGCCCTGCCAGGTTGAAACGTAGGTGAAGTCAGAGACCCATAGCTGGTTGGGCCGCTCGGCCTTGAACACACGGTTGACCCGGTCCAGCGGGCACGGCGCCTTCGTGTCGCTGATCGTGGTGCGCACCACCTTGCCGCGGCGTACGCCCTGCAAGCCCAGGCGCTTCATCAACCGCTCCACCGTGCAGCGGGCAATGGACAGCCCTTCGCGGTTCATCTGTTTCCAGATCTTGTCGGCGCTATAGACCCGCATGTTGGCCTGCCAGACGCGCTCAATGTGCGGCACCAGGGTGTCGTCACGTTGGGCGCGCGGGCAGCGCAGTTGAGGATTGCGCTGATGGGCAGCATGACGCCAATAGCCTGACGGGGCGATCTGCAACACCTTGCAGATCGACTCGACCCCGTAGGCCTGTCGATGCTGGTCGACGAATTCCCTCAGGACTTCAGACGGCGGCCCTGCTCCGCCTGGGCAAAAAACGCGCTGGCCAGCTTGAGGATCTCATTGGCTTTGCGCAGTTCTTTGACCTCGCGCTCCAGCGCCTTCATCTGTTCACGTTCGGATGTCGTGATGCCATCGCGCACGCCGGTATCGATCTGGTCGCGCTTGACCCATTCGTTGAGGGTCTGGGGCACGCAGCCGATCTTGGGTCGATGGATTCGATGGCGGCCCACAGCGAGGGGTACTCGCCCCGGTGCTCACGCACCATGCGAACAGCGCGCTCGCGGACCTCGGGTGAAAACTGGTTCGACTTCTTGCTCATGGCTCAAGCCTCTCAAAGAAAAGAGCCTCCTCAAACCCGGGGCGGTTCAGTTCCCGGCCCCAAAAGGCGCGAGCCTATGCCCAGCGGCTGGTTCATACGCAACGTCAGCACCGACCGTCGAGCCGATCAGACCTCGTTCAAGGAACTGCAGAAGGCCCGTCGGTCACGTCACCGAAATGACCGTTCACGTTCCAGAAATCGCCGGTCACGATGCCGAAAAGACCGGTCACGTTCTTCCGAAATACAAAAATCACAATGTGGACCGTATAAAGTAAAAAAACAAACAATAAACAGAAAATGGTTCAGATTGGCACTTGCAAATGGCCAGTAACAGAGATAAAGTTTGAAAAGCAATATGGAGCAGCGACAGCAAGCTTAGGTCCATATTGTGGATCTGTAATCAATTAACCGGCGCTCGCAAGGCGCAAGGAGACAAAATGAACCTATCTCGCCGTAGCTTGCTTTTAGCGGGCTCTGCCTCAGTTGCTGGTAGCCTTGTTGGTGTGCCGCTCGTTGCAGGTGCTCAGCAGGCCGAATTCACCTACAAGTTCGCCAACAACGTGCCTGCCACGCATCCACTCAATGTGCGTGCAACCGAAGCTGCGGCAGCCATCAAGGCCGAGAGCAAGGGACGTTTCCAGATTGATATCTTTCCGAACAATCAGTTGGGCAACGACACCGACACCTTGAGCCAGTTGCGCTCTGGGGGCGTCGAGTTTTTCACCATGTCGGGACTGATTCTGTCCACCCTGGTGCCTGCCGCGTCCATCAACAACATGAGTTTTGCTTTTCCGGATTACGCCACGGTCTGGAACACCATGGACGGCGACCTGGGTGCCTATGTGCGCAAACAGATCGCGGCGGCCAATCTGGTGGCGATGGACAAAATGTGGGACAACGGTTTCCGCCAGACCACCACCTCGACCAAACCCATCGTCACGCCCGCCGACTTCAAGGGCATGAAGCTGCGCGTGCCGCCGTCGCCCTTGCACATTTCCATGTTCAAGGCACTGGAAGCTGCACCGACCTCCATCAACTTCAACGAACTTTATTCGGCACTGCAAACCAAAATCGTCGAGGGCCAGGAAAATCCGCTGGTCCTGATCCAGATTTCCAAACTCTATGAGGTGCAAAAGTATTGCTCGTTGACCAATCACATGTGGGACGGCTTCTGGTTTCTGGCCAACCGCCGCGCATGGGAACGTGTGCCCAAAGATCTGCAGGAGATCGTCAGCCGCAACCTCAATGCAGCTGCATTGAAGCAACGCGACGACATGGCCAAACTCAACAGCCATGTCCAGCAAGAGCTGACCGCCAAGGGCATGATCTTCAACCAGCCCGATATCAGTGCTTTCCGCGCCAAACTGCGCGACGCCAACTTCTACTCTGAATGGAAAGGCAAGTACGGCAACGAAGCCTTTGGCTTGCTGGAACGCGCTGTTGGCAAACTGGCTTGAGTGCTGAGCAATGCACTCCGCAGCAACACTGCCCCCAGTTGAGAGGGCTGCTTCACCCGCGCGATGGAGCCGGTCCGTCGCGTGGCTGGACAAGGTCTTTGGTTCGCTCACCGAGGGTGTAGCAGCCCTGCTGGTGCTGGCCGAGATCCTGCTCCTTTTATCAGGCATCGTCTCGCGCTACGTGTTCAACCAGCCCCTGGTCTGGTCGGACGAGCTGGCGTCCGTCCTGTTTCTGTGGCTCGCCATGCTGGGCTCGGTGATTGCATTTCGACGCAACGAGCACATGCGCATGACCGCCATCGTCGGCATGTTGACGCCGCACCGGCGCGCGGTGCTCGATGTGGTCGCAGTCGGCGCTGCGTTCGCCTTTCTGGCCTTCACCCTGCATCCAGCCATCGAGTTCACCCGAGACGAGGTGTTCATCACCATGCCGACTCTGGGTATTTCGAATGCGTGGCGCACGGCGGCATTGCCAATAGGGCTTGCGCTGATGCTGGTGTTTTCGGTGTTGCGCCTGGCTTCGGCCGGTTCGATGCGCGTGCTCGCGGCAACGCTGGGCGGGCTGGCACTCATCGTCGCCTTGTTCTGGCTGGGTGCGCCGATCTTTCGCCAGCTTGGCAACTACAACCTTTTGATATTTTTTGTCGGAGGTGTTGCTGCTTGTGTCTTGGCCGGCGTGCCGATTGCGTTTGCTTTTGGTCTGGCCACTGTGGGTTATCTTGGACTGGCCACCACCACGCCGATGATGGTGCTGATAGGCCGGATGGACGAAGGCATGTCGCACCTGATCCTGCTGGCGGTGCCGCTTTTTGTCTTTCTGGGCTTGCTGATCGAGATGACCGGCATGGCCAAGGCGATGGTTGCCTTTCTCGCCAGCCTGCTGGGCCATGTGCGCGGCGGTCTGCACTATGTCCTGGTGGCGGGCATGTATCTGGTCTCGGGCATCTCAGGCTCTAAAGCGGCTGACATGGCAGCGATTGCACCGGTGCTGTTTCCGGAGATGCGAAAGCGTGGCGCCAAGCCTGGCGACTTGGTGGCGCTGCTGTCTGCCACGGGCGCACAGACGGAGACCATTCCGCCCAGTCTGGTGCTGATCACGATAGGCTCCGTCACCGGCGTGTCGATCGCGGCGCTGTTCACAGGGGGCTTGCTGCCTGGCGTGGTGCTGGCAACTTTGCTATGTTTTGTGGTCGGCTGGCGCTACCGGCGCGAAGACATCGGCGATGCCCGGCGCGCGCCCCTGCGTATTGTCGGCCGCACGCTGGTCATCGCCCTGCCATCCATTGCGCTTCCCTTCTTGATTCGCGCTGCGGTGGTTGAAGGCGTGGCCACAGCCACGGAGGTGTCCACCATCGGCATCGTCTATGCGGTGCTGGCGGGCCTGCTGATCTACCGCCAGTTCGACTGGAAGCAGCTCAAGCCGATGCTGATCTACACCGCCTCACTGGCGGGCGCGATTCTGCTGATCATCGGCACCGCGACCGGAATGGCCTGGGGCCTGACGCAATCGGGGTTCTCGCGCGCATTGGCAGAGGCCATGACCGGCCTGCCGGGCGGTGCGGCCACCTTCATGGCGGTGTCCATCCTGGCCTTCATCATTCTGGGATCGGTGCTCGAAGGCATTCCGGCCATCGTGCTATTTGGCCCTTTGCTTTTTCCGATTGCGCACGCGGTTGGCATCCACGAAGTGCATTACGCGATGGTCGTGATTCTCTCAATGGGCATCGGGCTTTTTGCGCCGCCGTTCGGCGTGGGTTATTACGCCGCTTGCGCCATTGGCCGCGTTGACCCTGCCGAAGGCATACGCCCCATCTGGGGTTATCTGCTGGCGCTCTTTATCGGCACGGTGATCATCGCGCTGGTGCCATGGTTCTCGATAGGTTTTCTGAAATGAATATTGGATCCAAAGTGGCGACCAGCGAAGTCGGCGGCACCCAGGCCATTTCACGTGCGGTTCTGCTGCTGCGGCACGTGGGCGTGCTGGGTGAGGCGAGCCTGTCCGAGCTGGTGACACTGACCGCACTTTCCAAGCCGACGGTGCGGCGCATGCTGCTGGCATTGATGGAGGCCGGGCTGATTGGTCAGGATAACCACAGCAAGCATTACCACCTGGGCGTCGAAACCTATGCGCTGGGCCAGATGTCGAACGAACGCTGGGGGATTCACCAGTTGTCGATAGACAGCCTGCGCCACCTGGCGCAGATCTCCCACGACACCACCTTCCTGAATGTGCGCCAAGGTTTTGCGACGCTGTGCCTGCACCGCGAGGAGGGCGGCCACCCGATCCGGACACATGTTCTGAAACCCGGGGATCGTTTGCCTCTGGCCGCTGGCTCTGCCGGTCTGGCCATTCTGTCCGCACTGAGTGACGCCGAGATCGATATCGCGCTGGCGGCGAACCGCCAAACCATCGGTCAATCGTATGCCAGTGCCGACATTGATGGCATCCACGAGCGTATCGCGCGGACCAGGCGCACGGGCTGGGCACTCAACCCCGGTCTGGTGTTTGCCGGGTCATGGGGCATCGCAGCGGCTATCCGCAACCCGCGCGGTGAACCCGTCGCGGCGCTCACGGTGGCCACGGTCGAGTCGCGCCTGCAACCCGAGCGGGAGGCAGAGCTGGGGCCGCTGCTGCTGGCCGAAGTCAAGCTTCTCGAATCGGCGCTGTCCAAGCGCGAACATGCTGGTCGCTCCCAGGTGTCTGCCTCCGCGCAAACCACCCCGGCGCCGGGCTCCACCCGTAAGGCGCCTGCCAAGCGTGCCGCCAAAAATTCGTCACTTTAGCTCCTTGCGGCTTCAATTTCTCATTTACCACTCCACCGGAGAATTTCATGACATCCAAAGCCACCATCGTCGGATGGTCTCATTCGCCCTTCGGCAAACTCGACGTGCTCGACATCGAAGATCTTTTCTCCATGGTTGGCAATGCAGCGCTGGAACACGCGGGTATCAAGGCCAGCGACGTTAATATGGCCGCAGTCGGCGTGCTCAACAACGGCTTTTCAAAGCAGGGTTTTGAAGGTGGTCTGCTCAGCACCGCCATCCCCGGCATGGAACACGTGCCAGCGGTTCATACGGAGAATGCCTGCGCCACCGGTACTGCAGCGCTGTACACCGCAATGGACTTCATCGAAAGCGGGCGCGGAAAGATTGCTCTGGTGATTGGCGCGGAAAAGATGACCGCAAAACCCACCGCCGAAGTCGGCGACATTCTTCTGTGCGGCTCCTATCGTAAGGAAGAAGGCCATGTCCAGGGCGGTTTCGCCGGCCTGTTCTGCAACATTGCGGCACAGTACTTCGAACGCTACGGCGACCACAGCGAAGAGCTGGCAATGATTGCCGCCAAGAACCACTTCAACGGTGTGTCCAATCCTTTTGCCCATGTGCGCAGGGATCTTGGTTTTGATTTTTGCAACACGGTCTCTGACAAGAATCCGTACCTGAACGATGGCCCTTTGCGCCGCACCGACTGCTCCATGGTCTCCGACGGCGCAGCCGCCATCGTGCTGGCCGACGAAGAAACCGCGCGCACCCTGCAGCGTGCCATCGGCTTTCGCGCCAGGGCGCAGAAGAACGACATGTTCCCCATCTCCCGCCGAGACATCCTAGCCTTCGAAGGCGCGCGCCAGGCCTGGGCTCAGGCGCTCAAGCAAGCCGGCATCGCCGTCACCGATCTGGACCTGGTGGAGACGCACGATTGTTTCACCATTGCCGAGTTGATCGAGTACGAAGCCATGGGGCTGGCCAAACCCGGCGAAGGCTGGAAGGTCGCGCGTGAAGGCATCAACCGCAAAGACGGTAGCTTGCCCATCAATCCCTCGGGAGGGCTGAAAGCAAAAGGCCACCCGATTGGCGCGACCGGTGTTTCACAACACGTGATGGCCTGCATGCAGCTCATGAACGAGGCCGGTGATATGCAGATCCCCAACGCCGGTTTGGCGGGTGTTTTCAACATGGGCGGCGCGGCAGTGGCCAACTACGTCTCCATTCTGGAACGCGTCAAATGAGCGCTCAACAAGCTGGCAGCGCCTTGCAGATGCAAGGCCGCAGGGTGATGAATCTTGCGCATTTTGTGACCCAGGCCGCACGGCGCCACCCCAATGGTCTGGCGCTGGTCTGGGGTGAGCTGCAGTGGACCTGGCGTGAAAGCGAAGCGCGTATCGCCTCGCTGGTGGCTGGTCTTGCCTCGCTGGGCATAGGACATGGCGACCGCGTGCTGGTGCATTCCAAAAACACCAATGAGCTGTTCGAGTTGACCTATGCCATCTTTCGCATAGGCGCCGTTTTTGTGCCCACCAACTTTCGCCTGATGCCGGGCGATGTGGTGCAACTCGCCAACATCGCGAAAACCAAGCTCTTTATTTGCCACGCCGATTTTCCCGAGCACGCCGAGGCCGTCATGGCTGGCGCGAAATCTGTTGAGCGCTTGATCTGCACCGCGGCGCAAGCCGGCAAGCAGCCGTTTGGCGAGACCAGTGTTGACGCACTGATCAAGGCGCATCCGCAGGCCGAAGCGCCCATGTGCAGCGTGGGATACGACGACCCGTGCTGGTTCTTCTTCACGTCGGGTACTACCGGCTTGCCGAAGGCGGCGGTGCTGACGCATGGACAGATGGCTTTTGTCGTCAACAATCATCTGTGCGACCTGATGCCCGGCACGACCGAGCGCGATGCATCGCTGGTTGTGGCGCCGCTGTCGCACGGGGCCGGTGTTCACGCCTTGACACAGGTAGCTCGAGGTGCTCTCAGCATCCTGATGCCGACGGACAGACTGGACCCCGAAGATGCCTGGACGCTGGTTGAAAAACACCGGGTCAGCAATATGTTCACGGTTCCGACCATACTGAAAATGTTGATCGAGCACCCCGCCGTCGACACGCATGACCACAGCTCTTTGCGTTACGTTATCTATGCCGGCGCGCCGATGTACCGTGAGGATCAGAAGACGATTCTGCTCAAGCTGGGTAAGGTCATCGTTCAGTACTTCGGACTGGGCGAAGTCACCGGCGCCATCACCGTGCTGCCGCCCGAGCTGCACAGCGAAGACGATGCGCTGGGGCGTCCAGGCACTTGCGGTTTTGAACGCTGCGGCATGCAGGTGTCGATTCAGGATGCGCAAGGCCACGAACTCAAGCCCATGGAGCAGGGCGAGATCTGCGTCGCGGGACCGGCGGTATTTGCCGGCTACTACGCCAACCCCGAGGCGAACACCAAAGCCTTCCGGGATGGCTGGTTTCTGACGGGCGATCTGGGCCACATCGATGCGCAAGGTTTTGTGTACATCACCGGACGCGCTTCTGACATGTACATCTCGGGCGGCTCGAACATCTACCCGCGTGAGATTGAAGAAAAACTTCTGATGCATCCCGCCCTCACCGAAGCCGCTGTGCTGGGTGTCCCTGACCGGCTCTGGGGCGAAGTCGGCGTTGCCGTGTGTGTGATCAAACCGGGTATGGCCTTGAGCGCTGAAGAGTTGCTGGGATGGCTTGAGCCCAAGGTGTCGCGCTACAAGATGCCGCGCAAGGTCTATTTCTGGGATGCGCTGCCGCGCTCGGGATACGGCAAAGTCACCAAAAAGCTGGTGAAAGAGGAGATGCAGCTTCGAGGCCTGCTGGAGCAGGCGGAGGGCGCGAAGGATGTGTCGAATGGCCCCCAGGCCGTCTCGCCCGACAGGCCTGAAGCGTCAGAGCCCATGCGCTTGATTCGTCAGCCAGGAAAACTCGCCGTGGCACGCGCTCTGGCGGTGCCGGTTGGCATCGTCACTCTGGACGCCATGCTGCCGGCGGGCACAAACCTGATAAGCGGTCTGGCCGCATTGATGCAAAACCATGGCATCGAGTCGGCCTGCCTGACCTTGTCAGGGGGCAGCTTTGAGCCTTTTTTGTACGTCATCCCATCGCCGCCGCCAGACAAAGACCATGCGGCTTTTTACAGCCAGACTTATCAGCCCGAGGGCGGCGTGCGCCTGGAAACCGCCACCGGCACCCTGGGCCTGAAAGATGGGAAACCATTTTTTCATTGCCATGCCACGTGGTTCGAAGCCGATGGCCGGCGCGGTTGTGGCCATGTGCTGTCGGATTCCGTCGTGGTGAGCAGCCCGATGCGGGTGCAAGGAGGAGGCATGGTTGGCGCGCGTTTTGAAGTACAGCCCGATTCCGAAACCGGCTTTAGCCTGTTTATGCCGAAAGCAACCGGCATCTCTCTAGGCAAAGATGCCAAACGCGGCCTTGCGGTGCGCCTGGCGCCGAACCAGGACTTGACGGTGGCGCTTGAAGACGTGGGGCGTGCGGCGGGCTTTCAGCGCGCGGTGCTGCACGGCGGCGTGGCCAGCTTGATTGGCGCACGATTTACCGATGCGCCACCCGTTGAAGGTTATGCGGCTGAAATACTGGTCACTCACAGCAACATCCGATGCGCTGATGACGCCGGCGCCGCGAGCGAGATGGACATCGTTGCCGTGGACTTGCATGGCGCGGTTGGATCGGGCCGCCTGGTCACGGGCGACAACCCGATTCTGATGACCTTCGAAGGCTTGCTGGAAGCCGTCTGAAACCAGACTGCTTCTCTTTAACCCACACGCCATCTTTTTTGTCAGCTTTTTTCTTTGCCCTGCCATGTGATGTCGTGGCAGTGCGAAGAGGCAATCCAGCTTGTTCATTCAGTTCAAAAAAATTTCATAGGAAAAAGATGTTCAATGCCATCGTGATCAACAAGGACGAAGCCGGTTATCGCTCCGCTGTCCAGCAAATTGACGATTCGCTGCTGTCGCCCGGCGACGTGCTGGTGCAAGTGGATTACTCCACGCTCAACTACAAAGACGGTCTGGCCATCACCGGCAAGGGACCTGTTGTCCGGCAGTTTCCCATGGTGCCCGGCATCGATCTGGTCGGCACCGTTGTCAGCAGCGAACATGCGGGCAGCAGACTCGGCGACAAGGTGATCCTCAACGGCTTTGGTGTGGGCGAGAACCACACTGGCGGCCTGGCACAGCGTGCGCGCGTCAAGGGCGACTGGCTGGTGCCCTTGCCCGCCGCCTTCACGCCCGCGCAGGCCATGGCGATTGGCACGGCAGGCTACACCGCCATGCTGTGTGTGATGGCGCTTGAGCGCCAGGGCATCAAGCCCGGCATGGGGGATATCCTGGTGACCGGCGCTGCCGGTGGTGTGGGCAGCGTGGCCGTCAGCCTGCTTGCCAAGCTCGGCTACCGGGTGCTGGCAAGCACGGGCAGGGCGCAGGAGGCCGATTACCTCACATCGCTTGGCGCCGCGGAAATCATTGACCGCAACAGCCTGAACGCATCTGGCAAACCTTTGACCAAAGAACGGTGGATTGGCGCGGTTGACACCGTTGGTAGCCACACCCTGGCCAATGTTTGCGCCGCCACCCGCTACCGCGGTGTCGTCACGGCATGTGGCCTGGCGCAAGGCATGGATCTTCCCGCCAGCGTGGCGCCCTTCATCTTGCGCGGCATCACACTGGTCGGTATTGACAGCGTGCAATGCCCGATGGCTGACAGGCGCGAAGCCTGGCAGCGGCTGGCGCGCGACCTGAACCCGGCCCACATCGAGCAAATCACCACCGCGATCAGTCTGAACGAGGCCATCAGCAAAGCCGCTGAGTTGATGGCCGGCACGGTCAGGGGCCGCGTGGTGGTTGATGTGAACCGATAAGCGTACCGCCGTTTTAAACGCACCGTCCTTTGAATCCTTTCAACTTAACCCGGAGTCATCACCATGGCGACCTTTCCCGTTAGCCGCTTCCCCGTGCCTGAAATTAAGGACATGCCGGAAGACATTCGCAATGTCATCCTGGCCGTACAGGAAAAATCGGGCTTTGTGCCCAATGTGTTTCTGGCGCTGGCGCACCGTCCGGACGAGTTCCGCGCCTTCTTCGCCTACCACGATGCCCTGATGGAAAAACAAAGCGGCCTCACCAAGGCCGAGCGCGAAATGATCGTGGTTGCGACCAGCGCGGGCAACCAATGCCAGTACTGCGTGGTGGCACACGGCGCCATTTTGCGCATTCGCGGAAAAAACCCGCTGATCGCCGATCAGGTTGCCACCAACTACCGCAAGGCCGATATCACGCCGCGCCAGCGCGCGATGCTGGATTTCGCCATGAAGGTCTCGCAAAGCGCGCAAACCGTTGGCGATGCCGACCTTGCGCTTCTGGCGGAGCACGGTTTCAGTGATGAAGACATCTGGGATATCGGCGCCGTCAGCGCGTTTTTTGGCCTGTCCAACCGTTTTGCCAATATGGTCAACCTGCGACCCAACGACGAGTTCTTCATGCTGGGACGTTTGACCAAGGCCTAAGCTATTGATTCGGCCCTGTGAAGTATTCAGCCGCGTAGCGAACGCGACGATCCTGGAAGTAGCCAATAACACGTTCAGGGTTTTGCTCCAGCATCGCCATATGATCATTCGCGGCCTCGCGTAACTTGGCCTTGGTCCTGACCGGTACGCGCTTGCCCATCTCTTGTTTCAGGTCCGCATTGAGCCGCGCCTCTGGGTTGAGCTGAGGGCTGTAGCTGGGCTGGTAGAACAGCTCAAATCATCTTGATGTTCGCTCACCCAAGCCTTCGCCAGTTTGCTGTGATGCACACGCAAATTGTCCAGAATCAGAAAGACTTTTTTACTTGCATCCTTGATCAAGGCTTGCAGGAATTCAATGAGCCTGTCGGCGTCAAACGCCTCGTCAATGATCATCCAGCGTGTCTTGCCCCGGTTGGTCACCGTTGCAATCAGGCAGCAGCTTCGCGTTTGAGAGCACCTTGTCGAGCCGCACCTTTGCGCTGTTTTTGCAGCAATGCAAAGCCCGCGGCTACCGCGTGGTGCTGTTCTACGTCAGCTTGTCCAGCGCAGAGCTGGCGATGCAGCGTGTTGCGCTGCGCGTGCGCCAGGGCGGCCACGACATTCCGACGGCGGATGTGCACCGGCGCTTTGCGCGCAGCCTGCACAACCTCTTCGAGTTGTACCTGCCGCTGGCCGATAGCTGGACGGTGCTGAACAACGCCAGCGGCGCCCTGGAAATCATTGCGTCCGGCACGCCGCGGCGCGCTTCTGTGAAGGATTCAAAAAAATGGCTGCAGCTGCAGACGCTCGCACAACCGTAAAACCCGTGAAGGCGGGCAAAGGCACGGCGGAGCAGTCCCGCATTGAGGCGGCGCTCAAAGAGGCGACGCGGCACGCGCGCGAGCAATTGGCCGCGCAAGGCCTGAAGCTGCCGACGCAGGGCTGGCAACGCGCCAACATCCACAACCGGGTGGACTAGGGCGTGGGCGCCCGCTGACCCCAAATCTTCGCCCATCCGATGCACAGGCCAATGGGGCGCCATCCTCCCATCCCTGCAACCAGCCTTTGTGCCCTGCAGCATTCCCGCCAACATGGCTACGATGTCTGCAGGGCCTGACGGTCCCCGCCTCTTTCTGAAAGGTCCATGCCATGAACGCTCCCACTTCTCTTGTCGACGAACTGATGGCCCAGCTTCAGGGCGCCCCGCTGCAGCAGATGGCCCAGCAACTGGGCGTCAGCCCTGCGCAGACCGAAGACGCGGTGGGCGCGGCCCTGCCGTTGCTGCTGGGCAAGCTGGGGCGCAATGCAGCCGAGCCCCAGGGCGCCATGGACCTTTTCGGGGCACTGCAGCGCGACCACACTGGCGGCAACGATCTGGGGAGCCTGCTGGGCTCGCTGCTGGGTGGTGGCGGCGATGCGGGCGGTGGCCAGCCGGATGGTGCGGCCATCCTCGGCCATATTTTTGGTGGCAGCCAGCAGCGCGCCGAGGCGGGCCTGGGCCAGGCCACAGGGCTGGGTGCCAATGCCGGGCAGTTGCTGCAAATGCTGGCACCCATCGTGATGTCGTTCCTCGCGCAGCGCATGAGCAGCGGCGGCATGAACGCCGGGGGTCTGGGCCAGGTGCTGGGCCAGGAGCACGCGCGCGTGCAGCAGCAAGGCGGGCTGGGGGGTGGCCTTCTGGGCAGCCTGCTCGACCAGGATGGTGACGGCCAGGTGGGGCTGAGTGACCTGCTCAAGATCGGCGGCGGGCTGCTGGGCGGGCGGCGCTGAGCCAGCATTTTGCTATCTTTTAAATAGCAAATAGCGCTTGTTGGACAAGCGCTATAGGCCAATTTCATTGAGAATTTCAGAGGGACCCGTTTCAATGTGATGCGGAGCCAAGGCGAAGTTCTCAATGGTTCGGTTCAGAACGATTTGCCGTGGCAGCTGAGTCCCATGGCGGCAGGTACTGGAGCCGTGGCGCAAAACACGCAATCTGGTGGATGCCCTGCCGCATCGCCTTCTTAAAATGCCGCAATGCCTTTCCCCACCCGCTGGCCGCTTCGGCTTGTCGCCCCACTTCTTTTGCTGGCCTGCGGCCTGGCAAATTCCCAAACCCCACCGAACGCCAGCGCTACGAGTGCGCCGGCCATTCGCGCGTCGGCCGTAGTCTCCCCGGGGGGTGCTGCGGCGGCGGCTGTGCCCAGCTCTGCGGGGAGCCCGCAGGACGTTGCGGCGCCCGCACCGGGCATCGCGCCAGTGGCCCCAGCGGTGCCGGCTGCGGCGCTGTCGCGCGACGCCCGGCGCATTTATGAACTCTCGCGCGACAAGCTGGTGCAGATCCGCACGCTGCTGCGCAACTCCAACACCCAGGCGTCCATCGGCTCGGGTTTCTTTGTGTCGGCCGACGGCTTGATCGTCACCAACTTCCATGTGGCGAGCCAGCTCGCACTGGAGCCTGAGCGCTACAGCGGCGCCTACGTCACCATTGATGGGCAGGAAGGCGCGGTCGAGCTGCTGGCGTTTGACGTTCAGCGCGACCTGGCCGTGCTGCGCGCCAAAAACCGCACGGCATCCGCGCCGGTGCTGGAGTTTCGCCCGGCAGCCGAGGCCATGGCCCAGGGTGAGCGCATCTACTCGCTCGGGAACCCCCTGGACATCGGTTTTGCGGTCACCGAAGGCACCTACAACGGCCTGGTGCGCCGCAGTTTTTATCCACGCATCTTCTTTGGCGGCGCGCTCAATCCCGGCATGAGCGGCGGGCCGGCAGTGGACGATGCAGGGCGGGTGCTGGGCGTCAACGTGGCCAAGCGGCTCGACGGCGAACAGGTGAGTTTTCTGATTCCGGCCGAATTCGCCCAGGCGCTGGTGCAGCGCGCCGCCCACGCCCAGGCAATCACCCAGCCGGCTTACGACGAAGTGACGCGGCAGTTGCAGGTGCACCAGAATCTGCTGACCGAGCGCTTCCTTCAAACCCCGTTTCAGGAGCAGCGCCACGGCAGATACCTGGTGCCGGTGCCGAACGACGCGCTGGCGCGCTGCTGGGGGTCCGGGCGCGACCCGGACTTTCACGCGCTGAACCTGGAACGCACCAAGTGCCAGGCCGATAGCGACGTGGTGGCCGGCGACTTCAACACCGGCACGGTGCGACTGAGCTACGAGGCCTACGACGCACCCACCCTGGGCGCCGCGCGTTTCGCCCGGACCTATTCGCAGAGCTTTGGCAACGAGCCGTTTCTCAAGCGTGGCAACCGCCGCCAGACGGCCGTCGAGTGCACCGAGCGCTATGTGGACCAGGGCAGCCTGCCGCTGCGCGCGGTCGTCTGCATGTCGGCCTACCGCAAACTGCCGGGGCTGTACGACATGACCGTGATGGCCGCGACCCTCAACCAATCGACGCAAGGGGTGCTGGCCCGCCTGGACGTGCGCGGAATCGCGTTCGACAACGGCCTGAAGCTGGCGGACCGCTATCTGCAGGCGTTTCGCTGGGAGGGCGCGCCATGATGCCGACCCTTGGACTGATGGAAGCCTTTGACCGCCACGGCGCGTTGCTGGCGCGCGCGCCCATCACGCGCTGGCCCATGACCGTGGGCCGGGGGCTGGACTGCGATCTGGTGCTGGACGACCCGTTCGTTGCGCCCCTGCACCTGCGCATCGACCGCACGGTGAACGAGCCGCGCACGGTCAGCGTTGAAATATGCGAGACCCGCAACGGCGCCACACTGCACCGCAAGCACCATGGCAACGGCGAGCGCTTTGACTGGCCGGACGGCACGCCGCTGGAAATCGGCCGCACCCGCATTGCGCTGCGCCTGGCCGACACGGCCATCGCCGAAGAGCAAGCGCTGCCGCAGTTCCCGTGGCGCACGCTGGCCACCACGGTTGTGCTGGTGGCGCTGATGGTGGCCGCGGTCCTGGGCTCGTCATGGCTGGAGGCGAGCGAGGTTTCGAAGTACCTCAAATCGCTGCCCGGCTTGCTGCTGGGCCTGGTGGTGATGCTGGGCGCCTGGTCGGGCCTGTGGGCGATTGCGAACAAGGTGTTTGACGGCCGCCTGCAGTTCTGGCGCCACGTACGCATCGCCTGCGCCATGTACCTGGCGGCCGAAGCGATGCAGGTGGCTGCGAATCTGGCTGCCTTCGCTTTCTCGTGGGAAACGCTGTCGCGCTTTGCCTACCTGCTGATCTCCCTGGTACTGGCGACCGGCATCTATGCCCACCTGGCGGCTGTCCTGCCGCGCCGCCGCGCCGGCCTGGCATGGGCAGTGGGCGCCGTGGTGCTGTTGGGTGTGCCGGCGTGGCTTGGGGCGCAGTGGCTCGACCGCATGCGGCTGTCCAACGAGCTCTACATGAGCAGCCTTTTCCCGCCGAGCCTGCGGCTTGCCCCGGCCGTACCCATTTCGCAGTTTCTGCAGGAAACCGGATCCCTGCGCGGGCGACTCGATCGCCGGCTGCGCGGCGACGACCCTGGGGACGATGAGGAATAACCGCGCAGTGGGCGGTTCACGCAGGGCTACCTGCCCTGCGTGCAGACAAAGTCCACCCCCGCGCACACCGCCGCCACTTGCGCGGCAATGCACTGCTCGGGCGTGGCCCGGGGGCTGTCGGGGTAGACCTCGGTGGTGGTGGTGTAGCGCGCGCCGCTGATGCCGGCGCACAGGCCCAGGCTCTGCATGGCATAGCGAATGACGCCGTGGGCGGCCAGGGGTGAGCCGATGATGCCGTGGTCGGCGGCGCCCGGCGCAATGTGCGTGACGCGGGCCACCGCTTCGATGATCGCCTGCTGGAACGCGGGCTGCGGGTTGGCGCTGTCGTCTACCAGGTAGAAGCCGTCGGGAATGCTGCAGGGCTCCAAGGGCGTGCCATCGCGCGCAGCCACCGCCGGGCGGAACTCGGTTTTGTCGGTGTCGGTGGTTTCGTGCAGATCGAGGTGGGCGGCAAACTGGCCATGCAGGGGCGCCACCAGGCGCATCAGCGCGGCACATTCCTGCGCGGGGCTGCTCTCGCGGAACGCGCGGTTGGGGTCGATGGCGTCAAAGTTCCAGCGCTGGATGCGCTCGTACCCCCAGGGGCTGACGCATGGCACCACGAGCAGGTTCACCCGGCCGGCGTAGCCAGCGGCATGCGTTTGCAGAAAGCGCAGCGCGCCGTGCACGCCACTGGTCTCATAGCCATGCACACCGCCGGTGACCAACACGCTGGGCAGATCGCTCTGCCAATGGCGGCTGCGCAGGGCCATGAGGGAGAAGCGCTCTTGGGCGTGATGTTCATTGCCATAGCGCAGCTCGCCATAAGTCTGCACATCAAAGTGGCTGCGCAGCGCGTCGATGGCGGTGAGCACGTCGTCCGCATAGCTGCGCTGGCGCATCTGGCGCGCACGCCACTGGGCACGCTCAGCGTCGCCCCAGGCTTGGCCGGGGGTGCCTATTGGATAGAAATGGGGAATCTGCATGGGCGTGCGGGGGATTGGGGAATTCGGTCGATGCAATGGGGCGCCACCCATTATTTCCCGGCACGCTGGCGCGTGATGCGGCGGGTGAGCTGCTCGACGAGCGGGCAATCGCCGAAAACCAGGCAGACAGCCAGCTGTGAAAGATTCAAAATTGATAGCTGCTGATGCTTACTACATAAGCGCTAGAGGCCTATTTGAACGAATAAATAGCCGCTACGATTACACTGCGCCGCATGCCCCGCCGCCGCCGCGCTCACCACCATGTCTATGTGGTCGAACTGCACCCGGACGTGCTGCTGGAGGCCAAGTTCCGCAAGAACAACCCGGGCTATATCGATGGCAAACCGTGCGTGTATGTGGGCATGACGGGCCTGGACCCCGATGTGCGCTTCGACAAGCACAAGGCCGGCATCCAGGCCAACCGCTACGTCACGCAGTACGGCCTGCGCCTGCTGCCAGACCTGTACGAAGGCTTCAACCCCATGGGCTACGAGGACGCCGTGGACAAGGAGATCGAGGTGGGGATCGACTTGCGCTCTGCGGGGTTTGGGGTGTGGCAGGCGTGAGGGCGGGAAAGGCCGTTGCGCTTTCGGCTTGGGATTTTGATCAAGCTGCCGCGTAGAGGCACCAGATTTGATAGCTGTCAGCGCTTTGTGGGTAAGCGTCGGGAGGCAATTTGACTCGATTTTTTCGGCTTGCCTGCGCCAGCCACTCGTCTGACGCCAACGCGCTCAATCGCCATCGTTATCGAGCGGTGACCCCTGCTGCGGCCGCACTTCACCGTTCGCGCCTTCGCCCACCTTCCCAGGCATGCGCGCACCGATGTGGGGTTGCGCCCGCTGGCGCGCCAAATCCACCTGCTTTTGCCGCTCGGCCAGGCCCGCCAGCGCTTGCGCGCTGCGCGTGCCGTGGCAGTAAGGGCAACTGATGCCGCGCACGAACAGCGTCGAGGCGATCTCGTCGGGCCCGAGCGGCCAACGGCATGAGCGGCACAGTTCATGGTGACCAGGCGCGAGGCCGTGGCCAACGGAGACACGCTCGTCGAAGACAAAACAATCGCCGTGCCAACGGCTGTGCTCGGCCGGCACGGTCTCCAGGTATTTGAGGATGCCGCCTTCGAGGTGGTACACCTCGTCGAAGCCCTGCGTGCGCAGGTAGGCGGTTGATTTTTCGCAGCGAATGCCGCCGGTGCAAAACATGGCCACGCGCGGTTTTTGGCCACCAGTGCCAGCGAGCGCACCGCCGGGCTGGGCTTCGCGCTCGACCCAACCGGGCAGTTCGGAGAACGTTTTGGTCAGCGGATCAATGGCGCCGTCGAAGCTGCCAATCTTCACTTCGTAGTCGTTGCGCACGTCGATCAGCACCACGTCGGGCTGGTCAATCAGCGCGTTCCAGTCGGCGGGTTTAACGTAGGTGCCGGCGTTTTTCGAGGGGTTGAGCCCCGGCACCCCCAGCGTGACGATTTCGCGTTTCGGCCGCACCTTCATCCGGTAAAAAGGCAGGACGTCGGCTATGGCTTCCTTGTGCTGCAGGCCCGCCAGACGGGGGTCGGCGCGCAGCCAGGCCAGCACCGCATGCACCCCCTCAGACGAACCGGCAATGGTGCCGTTGATACCTTCTTCTGCCAGCAGCAAGGTGCCTTTGACGCCGTGCGTATCGCAGCAGGCCTGCAGCGGCGCGACCCATGCGGCGTAATCGGGCAGATCGACGAATTGGTAGAGGGCGGCGGTGAGGTAATGGGGCATGGAACGGAAATCATAGCGAGGGCACCTGGGTGCCATCGCGCCGCCCGGCCCTGCGGGCCAAGCTTGCACGCTACAAAAATAACCCTCAAATAGTGCTTCAGCGCTTATGTATGAATCGTAAGCAGCTATATTTTTTGATTACTCCACGGCGGCACCGGAACCCAGGCGGTTTCGCAAATCACTGCCACTCGGGTGCTGATACAAGCTGAGCCCGAACTCCGGAAGGATGGCCAGCAAGTGGTCAAAAATGTCGCCCTGCGTGGCCTCGTACACCAGCCAGGCGGTGCTGGCAGTGAAGCAATACAGCTCTAGCGGCACGCCCTCGGCGGTGGGTTGGAGCTGGCGCACCATCAGCGTCATGCCCTGGTGCACGCCGGGATGGGCGCGCAGATAGGCCAGCACGTAGGCGCGGAAGGTGCCGATGTTGGTCAGGTGGCGCTGGTTGGCCAGCAAGTCGCCGCGCTCGCCCAGCGTGGTGCGGGCTTCGGCGTTGGCGCGGTCGATCTCTGCGCGCTTGTTCTCCATGTATTCGTGCAGCACGGTAATGCCGGACAGGCGGGTGATATCGGCGGTATCCAGAAACCGGATGGAGCTGGCGTCAATCTGCAGCGTGCGCTTGATGCGCCGCCCGCCCGATTCGCTCATGCCGCGCCAGTTGCGGTAGCTCTCGCTCATCAGCCGCCAGGTAGGAATGGTGGTGATGGTCTTGTCCCAGTTCTGCACCTTGACGGTGTGCAGGGCGATGTCGATCACGTCACCATCGGCACCGACCTGGGGCATCTCGATCCAGTCGCCGATGCGCAGCATGTCGTTGGACGAAAGCTGCACGCCGGCAGTGAACGAGAGGATGGTGTCCTTGAAGACCAGCATCAGCACGGCTGACATCGCCCCCAGACCCGAGAGCACGATGAGCGGCGAGCGGTCCATCAGCACCGCCACAGCGACGATGCCGCCGGCCAACATCAGCATCAGCTTGCCCAGTTGCACGTAGCTCTTGATGGAGCGCACCTTGTGGACCGAAGCCTGGTCGCCCTTGTCGGCGCTGTATCTTTGCTGCAGTGTCAACAGCGCGTCGAGCATCGCCATCAGCGTGCGCACCGCCAGAATGGCGATGAACGCCATGGCCACGTTGCTGATCACCGTCGCCGCGGCAGGGTTGAGGTGCGGCACCTGGTCCACGCCGCGCTGCACCACTAACCAGGGCAGCATGCGCCCCAAAAGTGCAAGCACTGCATCGTGCAGAAGGATTTCCGTAGGCCAGGCGCTTGCGCGCTGGCGCACACGGCGCAGCACAGGCTTCAACACCCACAGCGCCAGCAGGCGCAAAGCAATCGCCGCCAGCAACAGCACAGCCATGCCGAAGAGCGCCTGCATCCAGGGCTCAAGCGTGGCAAGGAACGCCAAAGGAGAAAAGTCAGTCAGGAGCACAAGAAATGTCGGATGGAGCCCATCGGGCGATGGGGACACCATAGGGCATTCGCGCGCCTCGACAGGAACCTGGCGGCCAAGGCCTGCTTGCAGGCCCTAAGCCGACGATTGCCGAAACGCCATCACCGCCTGGTTGCGCAGGGTGCGCAGCATGGCCAGCTCTTTCTCATCGACCACCAGGCTGCCCTGCTCTGCCTTGTCGGCATAGATCATGCCGAACGCACGCCCTTTTAGCAGCAACGGAAGGATCAGAAAAGTGGGGGCGTCGGCCGCCTTGCGGTACCAGTCGGGCAGACACTCCGCGATGCGCGGTGCGCTGGCGTCGCTGATCAGGGTATCGGCCCCCTTGGCGCAGATGGTGGCAAACAGGTCGGGTGGGCCACTGACCTTGCCCATGGGCACGCGAAACTGCTTGACGACGCCCTCCACACCCATGCCCAGCCCAAAGCGCCCGGTGAGCATGTCGGACCTGGACTCGCGCATGCAGAACACGATGCGGTGAAAGTCCAGCGCGCGGAACATGGTCTCCAGAATCATGCGCAGTACGTCGCTGAGCTTGAATTCTTCCACCATCGCGTTGGTGATGTCCTGGATGCCGGCCGCCAAGGTTTGAGAGACTGGCTCTTTGCCCGGTGGATCTGAACCTAGCGAGACCGGCAGTTTTTGGGTGGCCTGCAGTTCCGTCGCTGCCAGGGCGTCCCCCCCGGTGGCAGTGGCCAGCGCGTGCTCTGGCGCAGCGTCCGCCCCCTGGAGCAACTGGGCGGCGCGCGAATTGGGGCGCACGTTGATGTCCATGGCCTGCGCCAGCTCGACGAGTTTTTTGCGGGCTGTCACCGTGGCCGCCTGCATTTCGTCCACGCTCAGCCCCAAGGATTTCTGATAGGTCTGGACGGCCTGGCTGAGGCGTGCCTGGACCTCGTCGGGATCGGCGTGCAGCATGGCATCGGCCATTTCATTGCCGGCGCGGGAACGCCAGCGCAAGCGCTCCAGTGCGTCGTCCGGAATGCGGCCAGGGGGCAAACCGGGGGGCCGCACGATGCAGCGCTGAATGCCCTCGGGCAGGCCCCAGGCCTTGGCAATTCCGAGCCCCAGCGCTTCGAAGCCGATGCCCAGGACGCGGCTGGAAGCCGCCTCTTCGCTAATGGGCTCGCGCGGCGAGGCCACCAGCTTGCGAATGCTGTCCGCTTCTTCCGGAAAGTAGAACTGCGAGAGCATGCGGCCCAGGTTCTGGAACAAGGCACCAATCAAGGCCTCTTCGCCTTCTTTGGCCGTACTGCCCAGCTGGGAGGCGATCGATCCGGCCATCAAGGCACGCAAGAATTCTTCCTTGAGCAGGTGCGCATTGCCCTTGTCCTGCATATGTTCCAGAAGCACGAGGCTCAGCGCCATGTTGCGAATGCCGTTGAAGCCCACCAGAACCACCGCGCGTGAGACCGTTCCGATGCTGTCGCCCCGGGCGTAGTGCGCGCTGTTGACCAGACGCAGCAGCTTGTTGGTCAACGCCACGTCCTTCAGGATTTCGTTGGTGACGCTGCTGATGCTTTCCGTATCGGAAGAAGCCATGCGCTGAATCTTGCCGATGGACTCCGAGAGCGCCGGAAAATCCGTCTTGTTGCGCATGCGGCGAAGCAGAAATTCAAGGGTGCTGTTCTGCTTGGCTCCGGCGGCGGCATCTTCCGAAGCTGCGTCCCGTTGCGCGCCTGACCATTTCAGCAAGGCGTCCAAAAAGGGCTGCGCGCCGGCATGGCGCTGGGCTGGGTCAAACGCCGTGGCGCGCAGCACAATGGCTCGCAGGGCATCGTCAAGAGCATCGAGCAGCGGCGCCGGCAGTTGCAGCGGTTCGGCAGCGGTCTGCTGCAGCACGTGCGCCACGTCGCGCCCCTCTCTTATGGGCCGGCCCCAAAGCAGCTCGGCGAGCAAGAGTCCAGCGCCGTAGACATCCATCAAGGGAGAGATCGCTTCGCCGCGCACCGCTTCGGGGGCCATGTAGCCGGGGCTGCCCGCAGCATCGGGCTGGCTGGCGTCGCTGGGCGACCGGGCAACGCGCACGGCAATCCCGAAATCCATGACTCTGGCGCGGCCACGGGCGTCAAGCAACACGTTGGACGGCTTGAGATCGCGGTGGACCACGCCGTCGGCATGGGCTGCGGCCAAGGCACTGAGGACGTCCTGAAGGATAGGCACGGCTTGGGTAGCGGGCATTGCGCCTTTCGCCGCGAGGCGCTGGGTCAAAGTCTGACCGGCCACGTACTCGAAGACCAGGTAGGGCTGCTGCTCGTGCACATCGGCTTCAAACACAGGCACGATGTTGGCGTGCGTCAGGCGGCTGACACTGCGCGCCTCCTGCAGCCATTGCTGGACGGCAGACGCCTCTTGCTGGGGCACCGGCTTCATCTGCTTGATGGCAACCTCGCGCTCCAGGCGCGGGTCAAATGCCAGCCAGACCTGTGCCTGTGCCCCCTGCCCCAGCAATCGCTTGAGCTCAAAACGGCCGATATGGGTTTTCATGGGGGTTGCGGCTGGCCAAATATCTCGGTGAAGTATGGCATGTGCAGCGCGCTTGGCGCCCCTGCCGAAACCCTGGAAGCACCGCCGCGCAACGGTCGGCGAACGATGCGAATGCTTTCAGCGAAGGCCTGAAACGGCCTCGGTCGATGTCAGCCACTGCTCGCGCAGTTCCGTCTTGAGCACCTTGCCGTAGTTGTTCTTGGGCAGCGCCTGCACCATACGGTAGTGCTTGGGCCGCTTGAAGCGCGCCATCTGCGCCAGGCAGTGCTGGTCAAGCGTTTCGGGGCTGGTCGCGGCGCCGGCTTGCAGCACGACGAACGCAACCACCAGTTCGCCCCAGGCAGGGTCCGGCGCGCCCACCACGGCCACTTCGGCCACACCGGGAGCGGTGAGCAGGACTTCTTCGACCTCGCGCGGGTAGATGTTGGAGCCGCCGCTGATGATGAGGTCCTTGCTGCGGTCCTTGAGCGTCAGGAATCCGTCTGCATCCAGGCAGCCCACATCGCCGGTAAACAGCCAGCCACCGCGCAAGGCCGCGGCCGTGGCCTCGGGGCTCTGCCAGTAGCCAGCCATGACGCTGTCGCCCTGCACCAGCACCTCACCCACCTCACCCAGCGGTAACTCGCAGCCCTGCGCGTCGGCCACGCGCAGCTGCACCGGTGTCTGGGCGACGCCGACCGAAGCAATGCGCTCCAGGTAGCGCGGATGCGCGGTGTCTGCCAGTTGCGCACGCGAGAGCGCTGTGGCCACCATGGGCGTTTCGCCCTGGCCATAGATCTGCACAAAGCGTGGCCCCATGACCGAGAGCGCACGCTGAATGTCCGCCACGTACATGGGCGCACCGCCGTAGACGATGGTCTTGAAGGCACGGGCGCAGGCCTCCTGGTCCAGGTCCGCCTGCTGCGCGTGGTCCACCAGGCGATTGACGATGGTGGGGGCGGCGAAGGTCGAGAGGCCGCCCAGCTCCCAGCCCAGCGCGAACAGTTCGGCCGGGTCCACCCCGCCGGACTGGGGCACCACATGGCGCGCACCCACCATCAAATGCGGGATGGCATAAAGCCCGGCGCCATGCGACATGGGCGCGGCGTAAACAATGGCATCCTGCGAGGCCACCGGGTCCACGTCGATGAAGTACGTCAGCCCCATGGTCATAAGGTTGCGGTGCGTGAGCATCACACCCTTGGGCCGGCCGGTGGTGCCGCTGGTGTAGAACAGCCAGGCGACGTCGTCCGGGGCACGCTCGGCGGTGGGCACGGCCCACGGGTCATTCACTGGCGCCAGCAAGGCCTCGGCCTCGGGCGACTCGATGTCGATTTGGCGCTCCAGCCCAGCCAGCGGCCCAGGCGCCACGTCGGCGGTCACGAAACCCCAGCGCGCCTGGGCGTTTTCCACGATCCATTCGGTTTCGCGCGGGTGCAGCTTGGCGTTGACCGGCACCACCACCAGCCCAGCCCACCAGGCGGCGCACAGCACCTCCAGATACCGCGGGTGGTTGCGCATGAACAGCAGCACACGGTCACCGGGCACCAGACCCGCAGCGCGCATGCGCCCGGCCAGCGCGGCACTGCGCGCAGCCCATTCGCCGTAGCTGGCCCAGGGCTCGCTGCCTTCGAAGATGGCGGGGCGATCGGGGGACAGGCGGGCCTGACGCTGCAACAGGTGGATGAGGTTCATGCCAGCATTTTCCATGCTCCCCGTAGGCAGCGTGCAGACCCGCCCAGATAATGCAGCCCCATGGACCTGACGCTTTCCCTCTTCCCCCTGGGCTGGCAGCACTACCTGCTCGGCGGCGTACTCATTGGCGCCGGCGTGGCGCTGTTGTTTGTGCTCACCGGCCTGGTGGGCGGTATGAGCACGGTGTTTTCATCAACCTGGTCGTTCGTGGTCCAGCGGCCATTCTTTCAGCAAGCCCGGTTCACCGATTCGCGCAACTGGCGGTTGGTCTTTGCGCTGGGGCTGGTGCTGGGTGCGCTCCTGTGGTGGTTGGTACTTGCCCATGGCGCACAGCAAACCACGGACGTGCCGGCGTGGCGTTTGCTGCTGGGGGGCGTCCTGGTGGGCTACGGCGCGCGGCTGGGCAATGGCTGCACCTCGGGCCACGGTATTTGCGGGCTGGGCTCGCTGCAGTGGCCCTCGCTTCTGGCCGTGCTGACCTTCATGGCCACTGCCTTCCTCACCGCCAATTTGGCCGCGAGGTGGCTGGCATGAGCGCGCAACGCATGAACCTGCCACGCTTTGTCACCGTGCTGGTGGCGGGCGCACTGTTTGGCTTTGGACTGGCCGTCTCCACCATGGTCCGGCCCGAGGTGGTGCTGGGTTTCCTGCGCTTTCAGGACTATGGGTTGATGCTGGTCATGGGTGGCGCCATGGGAGTCACGCTGGTGGCGTACCAACTGGCACCGCGCATGTTCTCGCGCCCGCTGCTCGGAGAGCGCTTTCACCACCACGCCAGCGTGTGGAACCGCGACACCGTGCGGGGCGCCGCCCTGTTCGGCATCGGCTGGGGCCTGTGCGGCGTCTGCCCAGGCCCGGCGATTGCGGGTCTGGGCACTGGCAACTGGATGCTTCTGTGGGCACTGGCCGGCATTGCCCTGGGCGCCCTGGCCCAGGGCCTGCGCGCCAGAGCCCAATAAATGGGGACCGACCCCAATGCGCTACAGCCAGCGGCGCACCTGGGCGCAGTAAGCGGTGTAGGCAGCGCCAAAGTGCGCGGTGAGTGCGCGCTCCTCCGGCAAGATCTGAAAACGTGTGATGTAGGCCGCAAACGCCAGCGGCCCGAGCAGCGCCCAGGGCGACGCCAGGTACAACGCCAAACCCAACAGAATGAGCACCAACCCAAGGTACATGGGGTTGCGCGTCATGCGGTAGACACCGTTGGCCACCAGTTTGGCGCTGCGCTGTGGTGCCATCGGGTTGACCGTGGTCTTGGCCTTTCGGAAAGCCCATATCCCAGCCAGATCAAAGCAGGCGCCCATGGCAGCCAGCGCCAGCGCGCCACCCATGCGCAAGGCCATGGGCAAATTCAGCACCGGCCCCACCCAGAGCGCTACCGCCACCATGCCCGCCGCGACCGTTGCGGCAATCACTGGGGGCGGAATTTTGAGTTCAAGCTGCAAAATCAAATCCTTCCAAAAAATTCAAGGTGCGGCGTTCAGCACGAGACCTACACCAATCCAGCGCATGATGCGGCCTACGGCGACTTTGTTGCACCCCTCCTGTCATTGACCTCCTCATTTTTGACCCCATGCCATGAAAAAACTCCGCGTCACCCTTGAACTCGAAATGTCCGTCCCGGAGGACTGGGAACTGGTCAACACCTCCGAGGGCACGCCGGTGCTGCGCCTTCCCAACGGAACCTTTTTGGACCTGACCGTGGAACCACTGTTCGCCAGTGACCCCGAAGAAACCTGGGCCAGCACCGACGAGGACGAGGCGCTGAACGAGATTCTCGACATGGTGGACAGTGAAGTCGTGAACTACGAATTCGTCACGCACTGAAACTTGCCCGCAGTGTCTTGGCAGACTTCTTTCGCGCGTGTATTCCAGCCACGCCTGCGCTCGTTGGCTAACGCGCCATGTCCTCATATTTTCCGCTCGCCATGCCCTACGACGAGTTGATCTCACGCCGCAATGCACTCTTGCGCGGCTTGGGCTCACTGGCTGGACTCACTCTGCCGATGGCTCTTTCTGCGCCGGCTGCAGCGGCCGGGCGCGCTTCAGCTCCATTGCCACGCACGCTCTTGGTTCCGGGCGGCGTCGCGCGTCTCACGCTGGGGGCTTCGCCCTTGCGCCCGCGCGCCTTGGCACCAGCCGCAGACGGCTCGGGCGAGGTGCCGCTGCTCGTGCTGGGCGACGCCAGCGCCTGGACGGCTGTGCTCGGCATCCCGCTTTCGGCAACGCCCGGCCCGGCCCGCATTCGGGTAGAGCTGGCGGGGAGTGCGCCGCGCAGCCTCAGTTACGACATCGCTCCCAAGCAGTACCGCGAGCAGCGCCTCACCGTGGCGCCGCGCACGGTGGACCTGTCACCCGAGGACGAAGCGCGCTGGCAGCGCGAGCGCACCCACCAGGCGGGCGTCATGGCCACCTTCAGTACCCCGCTGCCAGCCAGCCTGGCGATGCAGGTGCCAGTCCCGGGCCGGCGTTCCAGCACATTCGGGCTGCGCCGCGTGTTCAACGGCCAAGCCCGCAATCCACACAGCGGCATGGACATTGCGGCAGCGACCGGCACGCCCGTACTCGCGCCACTGGCTGCAAGGGTGATCGACACCGGAGACTATTTTTTCAACGGCAACACCGTGTGGCTGGACCATGGCGGCGGCTTGCTGTGCATGGTGTGCCACCTGAGCGCCATCGATGTGCAGGTGGGCGAGGCCGTGGATATGGGGCAGCGCGTCGGCGCGGTGGGCGCCACCGGCCGCGTGACCGGGCCGCATTTGCACTGGGGCGTCATGCTGAACCGCAGCATGGTCGATCCTGCGCTTTTCCTTCCCACTTAAGAATCAGAGAAACGCCGCCAGGCGCTTGCGATCGAGCTGGGCCAGCGATTTTTCTCCAAGCCCCACCAAGGTTTTTGTTGCCTCGGGCGTCGCGACGTCGATGCCCAGTCCGGCCTTGGCCGGCCAATCCGCGTCGATGCGCATGTAGCGCTCTTCCAGCCGGTCTTCCATCACGGCGTCCACGTGCTGCTGTTGCACGGAAATCATGGTGAGAATCAAGCGCCCATCGGTCAGCCAACCAACGGCGCCCGCATCGGCGTCGACAGACTCTGCCGGTTGGTAGCCCATGGTGGCCGTCCCAACGGACAGCATGCGCGTGCGCGCCAGCTTGGCACCCATGAAATGCTCGGCTTCATGCAGCGCCACGTGGTCGGGCGCAACCGCAAACAGACCGCCATCGGCGTACAACCGCTCGCCCACCTTGACGCAAGGAAAATAAGCCGGCGCCGCGCAGGTGGCCAGGGTCACGTCCACAGCCGACAAACCCTCGTCGCCCAGTGAGCCCTGCGTGTGGGGGGTCTTGAACACTTTGGTGACGCTGCGGCTCACATCCACGGCGGGCACCACCACGGCGTGTTGGGCGTCGCCCATGGTGCGGCCCCCGAAATGCTTCGCGATCTCGCGCCGCAGCGCTTCGCCGGTGTATTTGGGGCCGAGCACCGAGCGCGTCATGTCGAGCAGGCGCGTGACGGTGCCTCCCGGCAGTCTGCGCGAGGAAAAAACCTCTTCGCCGCGTTCGATAAAGAGCTGAACGATGTGCGCCATCGGCACTTCAAAAGCCAACGCCATGGCGAGCAAGCCCCCTACCGAAGTACCGGCGATGAGGTCAAACCGCCGGCCAAGCGGTTCACCCACCTGTTTTTCCAGGTCGGCAAGGACCACCGCGGTGTAGAGACCAAGGTAGCCGCCTCCACTGAGCGAGAGGATGCGAAATTCTTTGGGCTCTTTGGAATGGACGGCTGTCATCATGGATTCGGTGGACAAAAAGAAAGGCGCAGTGCGGCACCCGAAATATCAGTGAAACTGTTGGGGCGCAAGGACCGTCAGCCGTGTAGGCCCGCACCGCACGCGCCCCTCAGGCTTGCGTGCCTCGCTGGCGCATCCAGTCCGCACAGGCCTGCGCGGGCATGGGGCGGGCGAAATGGTAGCCCTGCGCTTCCTGGCAATGGTAGAGGTTCAGAATGCGTGCCACTTCGGCGCTCTCTACGCCCTCGGCCACGACCCGCAGCTTGAGGCTGCGTGCCATGCTGATGATGGCGCGCACGATGGCGGCGTCTTCCGGGTCGGTCACGATGTCGCGCACGAAAGACTGGTCGATCTTGAGCTTGTCCACCGAAAAACGACGCAAATAGGCCAGACTGGAATACCCGGTACCGAAGTCGTCGATGGACAGGCTCACGCCCAGCGCCTTGAAACGCTGCACCGTTTGCAGCGTCGCTTCGACATCCTCCATCAGCAGCGACTCGGTCAGTTCGAGCTCCAGCCGCGACGGGTCCAGGCCCGAATCTTCCAATGCCTGCGTCACGCTGGCGAGCAAATCGCCGCGCCGGAACTGCACTGCCGACAGATTGACGGCCATGGTCAGCTCCGGCAGCCCGGCCTGCTGCCATCGCATGGCCTGGGCAGAGGCTTCGCGCAGAACCCATTCGCCGATGGGCACAATTTGTCCGCTCTCTTCTGCCGCCGGGATAAAACGGCCCGGCGGTACCAGTTCGCCGTCGCCGCGTTGCCAGCGCAGCAGCGCTTCGACACCGATCACCGCTCCACTGACCAGATCCACCTGCGGCTGGTAGTGCAGCACGAACTCCTGCTGATCCAAGGCCCAGTGCAAAGCCGAACGCATTTTGAGATTCTCGAGCGCCTGGGCATTCATTTCGCTCGTGTAGAAGCAATAGGTATTGCGCCCGCTCTCCTTGGCTCGGTACATGGCCGTATCCGCGCGCTGCAGCAGGGTGTCGAAGTCTGCGCCGTCGTCGGGACATAGAGTGATGCCGATCGACAGCGTGACCGCCAGCTCATGGCCTTCGATTTCGAATGGGCGCGCCAGGGCTTCGGTGATCTTGCTGGCAATGCGGCCCACGGCCTCGACATCCTGCACGTCGGTCAGAGCAATCAGAAATTCGTCGCCGCCCTGCCGGCTGATCGTGTCGGTGTCGCGCAGCGTGGTGGAGAGACGCTGGGCCACCTGCTGGAGCAGCAGGTCGCCCACCGGATGCCCCAGGGTGTCGTTGATCTGCTTGAAATGGTCCAGATCCAGGTACAACAGCGCCAGCTTGCTCTCGCTGCGCTCGCTCCAGGCCTTGGCAAGATCGAAACGGTCACGAAACAAGACCCGGTTGGGCAAGCCGGTGAGCGGGTCGTGGTGCGCGAGAAACTCAATGCGCGCGGCGTTTTCCTTGCGCTCGGTGATGTCCTGGGCAAACGCCACCACATGCGGCTCGTCGTGCAGATCGATCAGCTCGGCCGAGAGACTCACGCAGCGCTTTTCGCCGGATCTGCAGACCCATTCGGCCTCGAAGTCGAGCGTGTTTCCGTGGTGCTGCAGCTCTGCAAGCCAGGCGGAGCGAGCCTCAAGGTCAGCCCACAAGCCCACTTCCAGCGTGGTCCTGCCCACCAGTTCATGCGCCGGCCAGCCAAACCAGGTTTCGTAGCGGTCGTTGACCTCGACAAACAATCCATCGCGCACGCGCGCAATCGACGCCGCGAGCGGGCTCGCACGGAACGCCACCTTGAAACGCAGTTCGGACTCGCGCAGGCCGGTGATGTCCTGCATGGCGCCCCCCAACGTGATCGGTTGTCCCGCCGCATCACGCTGCACGCTTCCGCTGGCAAAACCCACACCGAGGCTGCCATCGGCACGGCGAAAACGAAACTCCATTTCGTAAGCGGCATCCTGCGCAAGTGCCTTGGAAACGGCGTCCTGCACGCGCTGGCGATCTTCCTGCTCAACCATCTGCAGGAAACGCTCGAAGGTGGGGACGAAGTCGGCCGGCGAAAATCCGAAACAGGTAAAGATCTCGTCGCTCCAACTGAGCTCATCGATGGCGATGTTCCACTCCCAGTGGCCAACGCGCGCAATGCGGGCCGCCTCGTCCAGCCGACGGCGCGCCTCTTTCATGTCGGTGATGTCGTGAAACAGCTCGAGCTTGCTGATGCTGCCGTCGGCGTTCTTCAGCGGAATGTCAAAAAGATCGTACGTGCGTCCGTTGCGGGAGACCCATTGCCATTGCACCGTACTGCCCGCGAGCACTTGCGGGTTCTTGCACCAGGTGCAGGGTGAAGCGCTGTTGTGAAAATAGTCGTGGCACTTGCGGCCCATGACGTCGCCAAACTCGCGCTGCAACACCGGGTTGATGTATTCGATCTCGTACTCGGCATTGACGATGTACACCCCATCGGGCAAGGCCTCCAGAATGGCCAGCAAGCGTTCTCGGTCTGCTGCAAGCTTTTCAGCGAGCGACTCGATGCGCTTGGTCTTGCTGATGTCGGTCCAGGTCAGCACCACGCCGTGGCCCTGGCCTGTATCGTCGCGAAAAGGCAGCATGCGCTCGAACACCCAGCGCCCATCGGGCAGCAAGGCTTCGCGCTCGATGCGTTTCTCACTTCGCGCGCATTCGCGCAGGTCCTCCAAAAAGGCCTCCTGCGGGCCCAGTCGATAACGGATGTCACCGATCGGGCGGCCGATGTCGCTGCCCCGCAGCGCCAGAAAATCGTTCACGCCGGGGCTGAAGCGCCGCAAACTCAGATCGCTATCAAGAAAAACGGTGCCGATCTCGGTGCTGTCGAGCAAGTGGTCGTAGTCGCGGTTGAGGGCATCGAGCTCGTCGTTGCGCGCTTCCAGCTCATTGTTCAGCGCATACAGGTCTTCGTTGACCGACTTGAGCTCCTCATTGGTGCTTTGCAGCTCTTCATTGGACGCCGTGAGTTCCTCGTTGCTCAGGTCCAGGCGCTCGTGGCTGGTCTGCAACTCCAGCACCATTTCGTGCAGGCGCTCGCGCGTGGCGTCGAGCTCGGCGGCCAGGCCTTCCGGCCCTTGTTCCTCGACGGATGGCTGCAGGCCGAGCAGGGCCGGCACGGCCGGCACAGCCTGGGCGCCCAGGGTATGGGTGTCAAAATTTCGGGCCAGCACCGCCGGCTGCTTGCGAAACAGCTTGTGGCTGCGGTCCACCACGGAAAACGCATTCGACTCAAACGCCCCTACATTTTCGCTGGCACCCAGCAGCAGCAGCCCCTGCGGCTTGAGGGCGAAGTGCAGTTGCGACAGGGCCTTGAATTGCGCCTCGGGTTTCAGGTAAATCAGCAGGTTGCGGCACAGCGCCAGATCGATGCTGGTAAAGGGCGGATCGTTCAGCAGGTTGTGGCGGGCAAACACCAGGTGCCGGCGCAGCGTGGCGTCGGCACGCATGCCCCCGGTCGAATCGCCCTGGAGATAGCGTCGGCGCAAGCCTTCGGGCACTGCAGCGAGGCATTCGCCCTCATAGCTTCCACGCGAGGCCTTCGCCAAGGCCTGGGGCGCAAGGTCGGTAGCAAACACTTTGACATTGCCGTGAAACCCCAGCCGCCCAGCGGCCTCCAGCGCCAGCATGGTCACCGAATAGGCTTCCTCCCCACTGGCGCAGCCCGCGCACCAGATGCGCAGATCGTCCCCAGCGTCCCGCCCGCGCAGCAAGTCGGGCAGCACCTGCTCCTCCAGCTGGCGAAAGACCTCGGTGTCGCGAAAAAACTCGGTCACGTTGACCAGCAATTCGCTGCTCAGTGCCTCGCGTTCTCCGCCTTGCTCTTGCAGCATCTCCAGGTAGTCTTCGGGCCTGAGTACCGACAGACGGGCCATGCGCTGGCGCGCGCGCCGGGTCAAGGTGGTGGTTTTGTAGCCGGAAAAGTCAATGCCGCAGCGTCGCCGCAGCACTTCGAGCATCTCGTTCAGCTGGGGCAGCGGCTCAACCACCGCTTCCAGCCATTGGTCGGCATCTTCGGGTGCAAGGGGCTGCGGGTCCATGCAGACATTATGGCGGGCCGACGCCTGGCGAAAAACCTGGAGTGCCCGGGGCCAGATGCTATTTTGGAGCCGGTGCTTGCCCATCTGGCACGGCGGCGGTGTCTTCCAGCAGGTAGCGCTTGACGATGTCGAAGAAGCGGTCGTAAAAGACTTCGGCGTTGATGGTCTGGCTGGCCACCTTGACCAAAGATTCGCTTCCCGCCATGAAGGGAAGCGACACCGATCCCAGCGCCGGCACCCCCACGCTGGCCGAACTGTTGCCTTTCTTTACGGTGTAGCTGTCCTGCACGCCGGTGACAAAACCCAGCGTGACGCTGCCGCGCCCGCCGTCGGGCACGCAGACCACGCGAATCGTCATCTGCATATGCGATTCGGCGTCGGGTTGAAAACTCTTGACCCCTTCCACCATGTCCTGGCGGGCCACGCTGATCAGATAGCCCTGGCTGAGCAGCGCGCGCCGGCCCGCTTCGCAGGTCTGCTCCGGCGTGGCGTCAAACAGGCGCGAATGCATGTCGCCCGAGCCAAAGCGCTCCTGCAAGGCGTATGGGTGCGGTGTGGCACTGCAACCTGCCAGCACCAGCGCGAATCCCACCAATGAACTGCGCGAGAAAACGGACCCAAGGGCCAAGAAAAACTCCTGTATGCGGCGCAAAGAATTTTCAAAAATCATAGCAATAAACTTAATATGCATCAGCGGTAGCATCTGTTTTTTTCATATTTTTGATCGCAGGCGGCGCGCGCAGGATCTGTCGCAGCGCATCCACCACCAGAACGCCCACCGCAGCAAACACCAGCCCGTACATCAGCCACTGCCCCGGCGCCAGCCGCTCGCCCAGCAGCAGCGCCACCACCACCAGCAGCACCGGCTCCACATAGGTCAGCAGACCAAACAAGCCCATCGGCAGCAACTGGCTGGCCGCCATGTACAGCGCCAATGCCACGGCGCTGAGCACGCCCACCACCAGCACCAGCGCCGCCAGGGGCAGGTCGCCCACCACGACGGGCAGCGTGGAAGGCGCGCGCAATACGAAATACAGCGCCACAGGGACAGCCAGAGCCATGTCCACCCAGTGGCCGCCGAGCTTCTCGGTGCGCAGGCGGCGGCGCAGTGCGAAATACAGCGGATAGCCCACGGCCACCAGCCAGGTCTCCCAAGACACGCCGCCGGCGCGCAGCAACTCGGCGCCAACGCCCGCAGCAGCCAGAGCCGTCGCCAACTTGTGCGGGCCCGAGAGCCGCTCCCGGTACAGCACGGCGCCTGCCAGCACCATCACCAGTGGCAGCAGAAAGTAGCCCAGCGACACCGGCAATGCCCGGCCCGCCATGGGCGCCCACATGAACAGCCACAGTTGCACGCCCACCATGGCGGCGCTGAGCACCAGCGCCGCGCCAAGTGCCGGGCGCTGGCGCACACGCTGGGCCAACTCGCGCACCTGCGTCCATTCGCCCCGCCACAGCAGCAGCACGGTGGTGAACGGCAGCGTGGCCAGCACGCGCCAACCGAAAATCTCTTCTCCGCCGAGCGGCTTGAGAAACGGCGAAATCCAGTAAATCACGCCAAACAGCACCGAAGCGAGCACCGATGCGACGACCCCCTTCAGCATGACCGGGCCTGCGAAGCGGTGGGTGCAGCCCCAAAAACCAGGCTCATTGCGCTCCCTGCCCTGCGTCCAGCACACCGGCCAGCAGACCGGGCAGCCGCTCGGCCGCCATCTTGAAGCCGCAGGCCTGGGCGTGGCCGCCGCCGCCCATGCTTTGCGCCAGGGGGATGCAGTCGTAGCCGCGCTGCGAGCGCAGGCCCACCTTGACCACGCCGCCCTGCCCCGCGGTCCACATCAGTGCAAACGTGCCCGAACGGCGCGAGAGAAGCTCGCCCAACAGGCTGTGGAACACCCCCGGTGCGTTCACCATGAGCCCTGCCTCGCCGTTGAAAACCACGCTCTGCGCACCCTCGGCCATGTCGGCCGCGAGTTTGCTGAACTTTTCGTCCATCGCCTGGCCGCGCGCCATGAACTGGGCACTCTGCTCGGGCGTGAAATCGGCCAGCTCGCTCCAGCGCGCAAAGTCCTGCGGCTCCATGTCGAGCGCGGCAAGGTAGGCCGCGCTCTCGGGGAACTGCCAGTTCCAAAGGTCGCGGTCCTCCACATAGCGCACCAGGTCGGGCAGCGGCGCATCGGGCAGAAAGAACTCCCAGGCCAGGCGCGCGCCCGATTTGGCCATGTCGAAATGCACCACCCCGCAGCGGCAGGCAAACCCGCCCAGTGCATCGGCGGCGCTTTTGTGGTGGTCCAGCAGCACCAGGCGCGCAGCCCGCTCGTCGATGGCGCGCAGCAGCTCGGCGGGGAAGGAAAAATCAAGGATGTAGACCGCCCGGCCCTCCAGCGCCGGCAGATCGGCTACGGAGCGCGCCTCGCCATGGTCCAGGCCGCGCAGTTCCACGGCGCCGCCGTAGAACCGCCAGGCCGCCAGTGCGGCGGCAAAACCGTCGGGGCAGTTGCGGCCGTGGTAGAGCACCAGTGGCGCGGGATCGTCGTGGCGCGGAGCCACCAGCAGTTGCAGGGGAAGGATGGATTTCATGAACCCTTGATTGTCGCCGCCCTGTCGCCGCCCTGTCGCCACGCTGGCGTTGCTCAGTTTCGGGAACCTTGCGAGGTCGGCGTGAATCGAGCCTCTTTCAGGCACAGTTGCACCGCATGTTCCAGAGCTTCAAAGACTTTCTTACCGAAATCACCCACGCGCCCCAGGCCGATTCGCCCGCCGAGAATGCGCAGCGCGTGCAGCTGGCGGCCGCAGTCCTCATGGTCGAGGTGGTGCGCGCCGACGGCCGCATGGACGCGAGCGAACGCGCAGCCGCGTTGGCCGCGCTGCGCCGGCGCTTCGACCTGGCGCCCGAAGCGCTGGGCGCCTTGCTGGATCAGGCCCAGGACAGCGCACGCAGCGCCTACGACTACCAGCAGTTCACCAGCCGCATCAACGACGCCTTCGGCCACGACGACAAGGTCCGGCTCGTTGAAGCCCTTTGGCAGATCGCCTATGCCGACGCCCACCTCGACGCCAGCGAAAACCACGCCATCAACAAGATCGCGGGGCTGCTGCACGTAACGCATGGGGAATACATCGCCGCCAAGATGCGCGCCAAGGCTGCGGCGAATATCCAGTAGTGCTTCTACAACGATAGCTGCAAGCGCTTTCCGCACAAGCGCTGCGAGCTGATTTCATTCAGAATTCTCCCGTGTGCGCTGAGCGTAGGCGCTCGCCGACAGCGCGCAGCGCCCCAGGCTGGCGGCGCACGGCCCCTTTCCTCGGCACAGTGGCAGCATGTGCCTCCACTCCCCCCCACTTGCCGCTACCCTTTGCCATGGATAGTGCCTGGAACCAGGTCACCGGCACCGTGGCGGCCGAGTTTTCCGACCTGACCGATCTCTCGGACGCCACGCGCATTGTGGTGCGCCTGCTGGTGGCGGGTGTGCTCGGCGGCACCCTTGGCTGGGAGCGCGAGCACGCAGGCAAAGCGGCGGGCGTGCGCACGCACATGCTGGTGGCCATGGGCGCCGCGCTTTTTGTACTGGTTTCGCAGCAGATTGGCATCGAATCGCCGGACATGAGCCGCGTCGTCCAGGGCATCATCGCCGGCATCGGCTTTTTGGGTGCCGGCACCATCCTCAAGGGTACCGGGGACGAAAAGGTCCATGGGCTGACGACCGCTGCGGGCATCTGGCTTACCGCCGCCATCGGTATGGCGGCCGGACTGGGCCTGGAGGCCACCGCAGTGCTCAGTGCATTGCTTGCCTTGGCCGTGCTGGGCGCCCTGCCGCTGCTGCAGCGGGTGCTGACGCGGCGAACCGGCGCACCGCCAGACCGCAGCCGGTAGACCGCAGCGTCGACGCTCCTCTTCGCTTCGCACTACATTTGCACGAGCGTTTGAATGGTTCGAACGCTCTGCACGTGCCCTGCTTGCGCTGCTGCCCACGCTCGCTCTCCGAACTTCTCCATGTCTGAGTCCATTTCACGCCAAGGCAACCTGCGCGGCGTGCTCGCCATGCTCGCGGCAGTCGCCTGCTTTTCCATGATGGACGCCCTGCTGAAGATCCTGGCGGGCCACTATCCGCCCATGCAGGTGGCTGCGCTGCGGGGCCTGGGCGCCTTGCCGCTGGTGCTGGCGTATGTGATCTGGCGCGGCGAACTGCGCAAGCTGCTGCGGGTGCGCTGGCGCCTGCATCTGCTGCGCGGGGTGCTGGTAGTGGCCATGCTGGCGCTGTTTACCGCCAGCCTGCGCACGCTGGGGCTGGCCGAGGCCTACACGCTGTTTTTCATCGCCCCGCTGCTGATCACCGCACTCTCTGCGCCGGTCTTGGGCGAGCGCGTGCGGCCCGCCCATTGGGTGGCCATTGGCATCGGCCTGGTCGGCGTGCTGGTGGCGCTGCGGCCGGACCAGCGCGCCATGCTGTCGCTGGGTGGCCTGGCCGTGCTCGCAGCGGCGAGCTTCTATGCCATCTCGGCCGTCGCGGGGCGGGTGCTGACGCGCACCGATTCCAGCGCCACCATCGTTTTCTGGACCACCAGCATGCTGGCGCTGGGCGCGGGCGCGCTGGCCCTGCCCGGCTGGAGCCGCGTGGCAGACGCCCACTGGCCGCTGGTGGCCGGGCTCGCCATTACGGGCTTTCTGGGCCAGACCGCCATCACCGAGGCCTTTCGCCATGGCCAGGCTGCTGTGGTGGCTCCGTTTGAATACACTGCACTGGCCTGGGGTGTGGGGCTTGACTGGCTGCTGTGGCAGGCGCTGCCCGACGGCACCACCTTGCTGGGCGGCGCCATCATCGTTGCCAGCGGCATCTACCTGGTGCGCAGCGAGCGACGGCGTTCCACAGCGGCTCAATAGGGCGCACGCGGCGGTGCCGCGGATTGCCAGAGCGAGCGATTTTTTGCGCGCTTGTCCCACAAGGGCTTCGGGGGGCGCGGCTTTCAATAGGCGGTTACGGAGGAACTTTCCATGACCCAGCAAGCCACCATCAGCGGCGAAGTGAACTACACCCCGGGCGACGGCGCGCCGATCACGATTCCGCTCGGCCCCGTGCACATTGACCAGAGCGAGGACAGCACCACGCTGTCGTGGACGGCAGACAACGACGCCGCAGGCTCCGCCGCCATGCCACACGATGAATTCGAGCGCTACGTGCGCGAAGGAAAAATCACGCTTGAAACAGCATGATTGCTATTATTTAGATAGCTTTCTACGCTTATTCATAAAGCGTTGGAGGCCAATTTGACTGATATTTCCGCCCCGCACGCACAAGACGTGCTCGACTTCTGGTTTGGCGAGCTCACAGCGCAGCAGCATTTCGCCAAAGACACTGCCTTGGACGCGCGCATCGCCGAGCGCTTTGGCGCCCTTCTGCAGGCGGCCGAGCGCTGCGAGTTGGCGCCCTGGCGCGCCACGGCGGGCGGGCGTCTGGCGGAAATCATCGTGCTCGACCAGTTCTCGCGCAACGTCTACCGGGACAATGCGCGCGCTTTTGCGAGCGACGCGCTGGCGCTTGCCCTGGCACAAGAAATGGTGGCGGGCGCGCACGACACCGCGCTGCCCGTGGCGCAGCGTGCGTTTGTCTACCTGCCCTTCATGCACAGCGAGTCGCTGGCGATCCACGCGCAGGCCTTGCTGCTGTTTGATCAGCCGGGGCTTGAAGACAACCTGCGCTTTGAGCGCCTGCACCAGGACATCCTCCAGCGCTTTGGCCGCTACCCGCACCGCAATGCCGCGCTCGGCCGGCGGTCCACGCCGGAAGAAGAAACGTTCCTGAAGCAGCCCGGCTCGGGGTTCTAGGGTTCTCTGCGCCGCTAAGCGCCGCCCCAACTCAATCCTTCAGCGGGCGCGTCAAGTACACCGCCTCGCGCCCGACGATGGGCTCGCGCGTGGGCATGAAGACGGTGCAGCCGTCGCAAGGCGAGCGAATTTCGCGGGCGCCATCGGTGGCGATCAATTCCCCCTGCTCAAAGGTCTCGAATCCGACCAAGGGGCGCACAAAGGCGAAACCCGGTGTCTCCACCAGGAAGGTTTCCAGCAGTTCGAAACGCCGCGCCGGTGCCTCTGGCACGCCAAGCGCCCCTGGTTCGATCAAACCGAAGTGCGCCAGAAACCCCAGGGTCACCTTGATCGCCATGTCGGCCGACGCCTGGTGGAAATGCTGGCCGCATTCCGCCACCAGCGCCACGCCCGTGCCATCTGCTTCGCCATGGCGACCGTGCTGGATCAGTGGCACGCCGGTACCCAACCCCTTGGGCATCACCAGATGCACCGCAGGCACGCCGATGGCGCGCGCCGCCTGCGCATTGCGTGCAAAGGCCGGGTAGACCCAGAACGGCTGCACGTCCTGGCTGGTGGAATGCAGGTCCAGGATGTGGTCGGCCGCAGCCACCACCGGGCGAAGCGCCCGGGCGCGCAGCAGTTCGGGGCTCACGGCGGAGCCTTCCAGCTCGGCCACCGACCAGACGCGATTGAGGTTGTGCACCAGCTGGCGGCTCTCGAACGGCCGTGCCGGGTCAAAGCTCTCGTACGCCGCCACATTGGCAAAACTGACCGTAAGCGTGCCAATGCGCGGGCGTACGCCCGACTCCAGCAGGTGCAGCGCGGCCACCATGCCGCAGAACTCGTTGCCATGGGTCAGGGCGTTGATGAGCACATGCGGGCCGGCGCGGCCGGACTCGAATCGGTGCACGTACTCCACCCCGGTATTGCCGGCGCGATAGGCCGACAGATCGCGCGGCAGAACTTCGAAGTGGGGGAGGCTTTGGGTCATGAAATAAGGGGTTCAGCAGAGCAGTAACAAACGCCTTACTGCAGGACGAGTTCGACGCGTCGGTTCTTTGCCCGACCCTCTTCGCTGCTGTTGCTGGCCACTGGCGCCAGCGAGGCCACGCCGTTGCCCACCATGCGCGCGGGGGCAATGCCATAGCTCTTGGACAGCGCCGCCGCCACAGCGTCTGCGCGGCGCTTGGACAGCGCCATGTTGCTGTCAAAGCCGCCTACGCTGTCGGTGTGGCCGACCACATGCAGCTTGACGCCCGGTTCGGCCTTGAGGAAAGCGGCAATCTGGTCCAGTGAGGCCTTGGATTCGGGCTTGATGTCCGCCTTGCCGGTATCAAAAAAGATGCCATAGATCGCCACTTTGCCGCTGGCCGCAATGGATTGGCTGATTTCCGACGCACTGACCACCACCATGCTTTGCTGCATGGCCTTGGTTTCCAGAATGTCCACGGCCACATAGGCGCCCTGGCGCGCCTTGTAATCGTCGTCGCTCTTGTTCCAGTCAACGGCCACCAGGCGCACGGTCGTGTTGTCCTTCTGGAAAGTGCCGGTGCGGATGGTGTTGGCCTGGGCGGCGTACATCACGTATTCACTGCGGTTGTTCTTGATGAAATCCTTGCCGGCACTGCTGAAACTGGCCAGGAAATTGGTCCACTTGACAGCGGCGGCATCTTGCGTCGAGTCGTAGAGCGGCTTGAAACCCTGGGCCGCGAGCTCGTTGACGTAGTTCCGATACAGCTCCAGCGAACGCGTGTTGCCCGGCGCCTCGTACCAGAGGCGGGTGAGCTTGCCCTCCAACACCAGTGGAGGTTTGGCGTAGCGGCGGGCGCCAGCATCCAGATCGAACTCTTTGAACGTGGAGGTCTGAAACTCGATCGCGTCGAAGTTGCGCGCGTCGTAGCCGACGATGCTGCTGCCCGCAAACCGCTTGAGCGCCGAGTGGTCCTTGGCGCCGGCCAGGTCTTGCGCCGCAGCACCGCCTGCCATCAGCAGGGACAGGCCCACTAGCGCCAGCCATTGGCGCAGGAATCGAACGATGTTCATATTGGTTTTCCAGCTGGGGGCTCGATGGAGCGTGAAGGTGCAATGTACGCCCGGAGACGGATTAACGATCCTTCGATCTCAGCGCATACCGTCCAACTGCGATTTTTATCACGCCCACTCAATGCCGCACCAGCTCCACGCGGCGGTTGCGCGCGCGCCCGGCGCTGCTTTGGTTGTCGGCCCAGGGCGCCAAGGGCCCTACCCCGTGCGCGCTGATCCGCCCTGCGGCCACGCCAAAATCATGCACCAGCGCATCCACCACGGCCTGGGCACGCTCGCGCGAGAGCTCCAGGTTGCCTTCGAGCTCGCCCGACACGTCGGTGTGGCCCACCACATAGAGCCGCACTTCGGGCTGGGCCTGGAGGTATTGCGCCACGCCGGCCAGCGCCAGGCGGGCGCCTTGCTCGAATTCGGCACTGCCCGAGACGAAGCGAACGCCGCTGAGTTGAACGTGGCCAGTCGATGAGAGCGCGCGTGCCACCGCGTCGTCGGGGGGCGCCGCTGCGGATGGGGGCGCTGCAGGGGTGCCCCGCAGCACGCGGGCTTCGACGATGTCAATGGCGATGTAGGCGGCCTGGCGCGCCTTGGCATCGGTGTCGGCCTTGGGCCAATCCACGGCCACCAGGCGCACGGTGGTGTTGTCTTGCTGAAAGGTTCCAGTGCGCAGGCTGGCCGGGCGTGCCGACGAAAAGATCTGCGGCGAGCGGTTGTTGGTGATGGCGTCGCGCTTGCCGGGTGCAAAACTGGCCAGAAAATTCACCCATTTGCCCGCAGCGGCCCCGCTGTCCTGCGCCGAGTCGTACAGCGTTTTGAAGCCCTTCGCCGTCAAGGCCCGCACCTGGCCTTCATACAGCTGTGTCGCAGTGGTTTTTCCAGGGACTTCGTACCACAGGCGCGTGACGCGGCCATCCAGCGTCAGCGGCTGCTCGGCGTACTGGCGCCGGCCCGTGTCCAGGTTGAAGCCCGTATAGCTGGACGCCTGAAAGTCGATACTGCCATGCGCCGCCTGGGTATAGCCCACCAGCGTGCTCCCTGCGGGGCGATGGATCAGCGGGTGGTCCCGCCCGCCCGCCACGTCCTGCGCCGACGCATGGGCCAGCGCCGACAGCGCCAGAACCAAGCACAACGACCAGCGCGCGAAAAAACCTGTGCGCATGCATTCCACCTTTTCACAAAAATTCAAAGAAAGACCATAGAGTGCGCGGCGCCGCAAATCGTTCTGTCGCACTTTTCCTGTTACTTGGCCGGGATCACGCCGCCCCGCGTTGCGGTGCGTCGCCCGAGCGGCCCTTGCGTTGCTTGCGAGCGGCCTTTTTGGCTTCGCGCTCCGCGTCGGCCAGCAGGCCGGCGGCCCGCCAGGCTTCGAACTCGTGCGGCGTCTCCAGCGTGATGCGGCCGAGCACGGCGCTGCGAAAATCCGTCAGCACGATTTCTGACGCCTTTTGCAGGTTGACGCGGCCGCCGCTCATGACCGCGCCGCGTTTGCGGCCGATGGCGGCCAGCAGTTCGTCGTCGGGCATCTCGGCCACCGCCTCGGGCGCCAGACTCAAGCGGTAGCGGGCCTCCAGCAAGGGCGCGTACTGCACTTGCAGGCGGCGCAGCAGTTCCAGCGCCACCAGTTCTTCGTCGTAGGCGTTGCGGCCCACGGCGCCGCTGGCGGCCAGGTGGTAGCCGCTTTCAGGCGCGGCGATGCGCGGCCAGAGCATGCCGGGCGTGTCCCATAGGTAGAAGTCGTCGGCCAGGGTGATGCGCTGCTCCAGCTTGGTAATGCCGGCTTCGTCGCCGGTCTTGGCCTGGCGTTTGTTGGTCAGGGTGTTGATCAGCGTGGATTTGCCCACGTTGGGCACGCCGCAGATCAGCACCCGCATCGGCTTGGCCATGCCGCCGCGCTGGGGCGCCAGCAGGTGGCAGGCATCGATCAGGCGCCGCGCGGGCGCGGGCTCGGACGCGTCCAGCGCCACGGCCAGAGTGTCCTGCTGGGCGTTGTACCAATGCACCCACTGCACCGTGCGCTCTGCATCGGCCACGTCCTGCTTGTTGAGCACCTTGAGCGTAGGCTTGTGGCCCGTCAGCTCGGCCAGCAGCGGGTTGGCGCTGGAGCCGGGCAGGCGCGCGTCGAGCACCTCGATCACGACGTCGATGTCCTTGATGCGCTCGGTGATCGCCTTCTTCGTCAGGTGCATATGCCCTGGAAACCACTGAATCGCCATGTATTGCCCAGCTTAGAAATGAACGCCTTGCGCTCGCACCATCCAGAAACCCCAGGTCATCCCCAGGCCATAAACCGCTGCCGCTGCAATGCCCAACACCAGCGCAGCGCGCAGCCGCGTGGGCTCGCTGGCATGGCGCAGCAGCAGCGCGCCGGCTGCCAGCGACAGCGGCGCCGCTGCCAGCGCCGCCAATGTTGGCCGGGGCAACACCCCTGCAACCACCAGCGCGAGCACCCAGGCCTGCGCCGCAACGGCCACCGCCAGATACAGCCAGGCCGCCCGCCGCAAGCCCAGGCGCACCGCCAGGGTGCGCTTGCCCACGCGCGCGTCGGCCGCGGCATCGGGAAAGGCGTTGGCGAGCAGGATATTGCCAATCATCAGCCCATAGCCCAGCGCCGCGGCGGCTGGAACCAGAAAAAAACGCCCGCGTTGCACATGGTCGGCTCCCACCACCACCAAGGCCCAGGCCAGCGCCACGCTCACCTCGCCCCAGCCGCGCTTCATCAGCGCCAAGGGCGGCAAGGAATAGGCCCAACCCAGCAGCAGGCCCACCAGGCCAATCACCAGCAATCCGCCACCACTGTGCACGGCAAGCCAAATACCGCCCAGCACCACCACGATGGCCAGCACCAGCGAAAACTGGCGCATGTCGGCAGCCGCCACCACGCCGCGCTGCACCAGGCGCGATCCGCCGGTGAAGGGATACAGGCCGGCGCTGTTGGCCGCGTCCGCCCCATTGAGGGCATCCGCGTAGTCGTTTTGCATGTTGGCAGAGGCATGGGCCAGCAACGCCAGCGCCCAGGTGGCCAGCGCACGCGGCCACGAAAACCCGCCGCCGCTGGCCACCGCCGTGGCCATGCCCAGCGCGCAGCCTATGGCGGTGATGACGAGAAAACCCGGCCGGGTCATGGCCAGGTAGACGGTCCAGGGAATCGGCGACGGGGAAACTTGGCGCAATGCAGACACGGGAATGTGGGGGTAACCCTGAGCTTAACCTTGGGTTTGCGATACGCTCGACGGAGCACATTCGCCCCATTGACCCCATTGACCCCATTGATTGTGCGCGGAACACTTAAAAGTTAGGGTTGCGTCCCATGGACTACGACATTCTCATCAGCGGCGCCGGCCCCGCAGGGCTCTGCCTGGCGCGTGCGCTCTCTGGCTGCGGGCTGACCATCGGCATCGCGGACCCACAGCCGCTGGCCGCACTGGAAAACCCGGCCTACGACGGCCGCGAAATCGCATTGACGCAGCGCTCCGCCCACCAGATGCGTGTGCTGGGCCTGTGGGGACGCATCGAAGGCTATGAAGCCACGGCGTTCTCGCCCTTGCGCGACGCCCAGGTGCTCGACGGCCTGTCGCCCTACGCCATGCGCATCGAGCACAGCCTCTCGCGCCACTCCGAACTGGGCTGGCTGGTGTCCAACCACCTGATCCGACGCGCCGCCTTTGCCGAACTGCGCGCCGCACAAGACAAAAATGGCGACATCACCCTGCTGGCCGGCGAGAGTGTGGCCCATGCCCACACCGACGCTGAAGGCGCGCATGTGCGGCTGGCCAGCGGCAAGGCCCTTTCGGCTCGATTGTTGATTGCGGCCGACAGCCGTTTTTCCGGCACCCGTCGCGCCATGGGCATTGGCGCCGACATGCACGACTTTGGCCGCTCCATGCTTTTGTGCACCATGACGCACCAGGAGCCGCACCACCAGGTGGCCTGGGAATGGTTTGGCTACGGCCAGACGCTGGCGCTGCTGCCCATGAACGATGCGCCCGAGTCCGGCGCACACCGCTCCTGCGTGGTGCTGACGCTGCCGCACCACCAGCTCGAAGCCCTGGAGGCCATGGAGGCACCCGAATTCGGCCGCGCGCTGACAGCGCGTTTTTCCGAGCGCCTGGGCGCGATGGAGCTGGCCAGCACGCGCCACCTGTATCCGCTGGTCGGGGTGCGCCCCCACCGTTTGGTGGCAGAGCGTTTTGCCTGCGTGGGCGACGCGGCCGTAGGCATGCACCCGGTCACCGCCCATGGCTTCAACTTTGGGCTGTTGGGTATTACGGCGCTGGCCGAGGCGATCCGCACGGCGCAATCGTCGGGCGGTGACATTGCTGCGCCGCGCCTGCTGGCCCAGTACGAGCGCGGGCACCGCCGCGCCACGCTGCCGCTGTATCTGGCCACCAACTTCGTCGCACAGCTCTACACCGCCGACGCCGGCCCGGCCCGTCTGCTGCGCGGCGCGGCCCTGCGCCTGGCGCAGAACTTTCCGCCGTTCAAGCGGGCGGTGGCGGCTTCATTGTCCGGTGGACACTAAGCGTTTTCTATTGTTTTGATAGCTGCTCGCGCTTATCCAGTAAGCGCTAGTGCCCTATTTATCCTTACTGCTTAGCTGCCTCAGAGACAACAATGAGAGCGCGACTTTGATGGGTTCGCGCCGTGGCAAAGGGCGGAGGCCGGGTGATGCGCCCGGCGGCGCAGTAACTTTTTTTGCCAAAAAAAGTCACCAAAAAAGGCCAGCCCTACTGCCTGCGACCCCTTCGCTGCGCTACGGGGCAACCTGCGTCGGGGCACTTGCGGGGTGCGCCGTGGAACTCACTTCGCTGCTGTGCAGCTGCGTTCAAACAGCCACGACGAGCTAGACAACGAAGCATGCGCGCACCAGCGCGCACGCCACCCCGCAAGTACCCCGCCGCAGGCGCATTCACAAGGGCGGGGAACCTCACGGGCCATTGCTTCGCTCGGCCCTGGATACGGCAAGTTCGCTGCTTAGCTTGACGTAGGTTTCTTCTCGGGCCGAGCGCAGCAATGGCCCGTAAGGATGTCCGAGCCCTTGTGGCCGTGCCGAGAAGCGCAGGGGCGGGCGGATCAAGGCTCGCGTCTGTTTGAGCACCGCAGGTGCGAGTTGAGCGAGACCCCGTCCGGCGCGAGCATCGCCGGTTGCCCGAAGCGCAGCGCAGGGACACGGACAGTAGGGCGGGCGTTCTTTGGTGACTTTCTTTCGCTGGAAAGAAAGTTACTGCGCCGCCGGGCGCACACCCCGGCCTCCGCCCTACGAGAAACGCACGCTCTTCAATCTCTGTCAGAGGCCACTACACAGTCAGTTGATCTCATTTTCCATTTGCAGCCCTTCTCGCACCGTGGGGTAGCGCAGCCGCAGGCCCAGCTCGCAGAGCATGCGCGTCGCGTCAAGCCGGCGCGACTCGCTCATGAAGCTCAGCTGCATCGCGCCCAATTGCTCGGCGGCTTCGCTGCGCGCAATCCGGGGCGGATGCGGCAGGCCATAGAGATCGGCGGCCAGATCGAAGTACTCGCCCATGCGCAGCGTGCTGGCGTCGCTCACGTTGTAGATGCGCTGCGGCGCGCCGCGCCACAGAGCCGCCAGGCAGGCGCGCGCCAAGTCGTCGGCGTGGATGTGGTTGGTGAAGACATCGTCCTCGCGCCGCAGCACCGGCGTGCCTCGGCGCAGACGCGCCTCAGGCGTGCCGTTTTCCCGGTCTGGCGCATGGATGCCGGGCACGCGCAGCACGCTGGCCCGCACGCCTGCGCGCCCCAGTTGGCGCACGCTGCGCTCGGCGTGCACCCGTCGCACCGCGCGGGCGGTGGCGGGCGCCGGGGCGCGCGTCTCGCTCACCCAGGCCCCCGCGCAGTCGCCATAGACTCCGCTGGTCGAGGCATACACCAGGGAGCGTGGCGGCGTGCGCAGGCGCAGAGCGCGCACCAGCGCGCGCGTGCGGGCGTCTTCGGTGCCAGCCTGCGGCGGCGGCGCCAGATGCAGCACCTGCGTCGCCAGCCCGGCCAGGCGGCGCAGCGTGGCCGCATCGTCCAGGTTGCCGCGCAGCGGCTGGGCGCCGAGCTGGCGCAATTCGGCCATGCGTTCGGGGCTGGAGGTGAGCGCCAGGACGCGCAGCCGCGGCGCGGCGCCGCCCTGCGACAAGGCCCGCAGCACGCGCACGCCCACGTCGCCGCAGCCCACGATGAGCAGCCGCGGGCGGCGAAAGCGCGAAGGCAGTGCGCCAGAAGGGCTTTGGTTTGAAGGCAAAATTGATTCGCGTCTTGAAGAACCAACGAGGATACCCAAAGCATGAGCAGCGCACCGCCCGCAAATACCGCCTTTCAGATCAGTGTCTTGCCCAGCGGGCGCAGCTTTGTCGCCGAGCCCGGCGAGGCCATGCTGGCAGCCGCCATCCGCCAGGGCATTGGCCTGCCGTACGGCTGCAAGGACGGCGCCTGCGGCTCCTGCAAGTGCAAGAAGATCGAAGGGACCGTGGTGCATGGCGAGCACCAGTCCAAAGCGCTGAGCGCCGAGGAAGAAGCCGCCGGGTTCGTGCTCACCTGCTGCGGCGTGGCGCACAGCAACGTGGTGCTGGAGTCGCGCCAGGTCACCGACGAAGGCGCGTTTCCCATCCGCAAGCTCCCCGTACGCGTCACTGCCATCGAGCGGCTGTCGCACGACGTGATCCGCCTGCGCCTGCAGTTGCCGGCCACCGAGGCCTTTCGCTACCACGCCGGCCAGTATGTTGAATTTATTCTGCAAGGCGGCGTGCGGCGCTCGTATTCCATGGCCAACGCGCCGCACACGCAGGAATCGGTGGGCGGCGTGGAGCTGCATCTGCGCCACATGCCTGGCGGCAAGTTCACCGACCATGTCTTTGGCGGTATGAAGGAGCGCGACATCCTGCGCATTGAAGGGCCGTATGGTGGCTTTTTCCTGCGCGAAGACTCGGACAAACCCATCGTGCTGCTGGCCTCTGGAACCGGTTTTGCACCCGTGAAAGCCCTGATCGAGCAATTGCAAAAGACCGGCAGCACCCGGCCCGTGGTGCTGTACTGGGGCGGGCGCCGCCCGCGCGACCTGTACATGGACGGCTGGGTGCAAGAGCGCCTGGCCGAACTGCCGCAGCTGC
>JAGNYI010000022.1 GCA_017985015.1 Giesbergeria sp.
AGATGTCTTCGGGCCATGCAGGCTGGCCCATCTGGCGCGAAGCCAGTTGCGCTGCGCGGGCCAGCAAAGGCGGGTCGGTCAGCGAGCGCAGGGAAAAGCTCAATGCGTCGCTGTCGGCGCCCGCGCCGAACGAGGCGCCCAAGTCGGCCCAGGCTTCGCCCAAGGCGTTCTCGTCGATGGCCGGGGCATCGCCCACAGCGCGCACCCCCTTGGTGATCATGGTGGCCGCCGCGCTGGCCAGCCCGGCCTCGCGCGGCGGATCGCGCCGGCTGCCGGCGTCGAAATCAATCTGCACATCCACCATGGGCAGCGCCGGGCTTTGCACCAGCCAGACCTGCGCGCCGCTGGGCTCCGCCCAGTGCTCGATGGGCAGCAAGGCCCAGGCAGATTGTGAGTAAAAAACCACTCCAGCGCTTATTACACAAGCGCGAGCAGCTACTTTTTTAATAGCGTTCATAGAAACTGTCCTGAAGGAGCGGGTGGCTTAGTGGATGGCGCCGCCGGCGTCAGCCGCCGGGCGCTTGCGCGTGCCGGCTGCCACCGGCTGGGGCAGCAGCGTGGCCACGGTCAGCTGGTCGTCGGCAAAATAACGCTGCGCCACGCTTTGCACCTCGCTGGGCTGCACGCCGCGCAACAGGGTCAGCAGCCGGTCTTCCGCGTCCAGCGGCAAGCCTTGCACCCAGTTGCTGCCCAGCTCGCTCGCCTGGTTCTGCAGCGAATCGCGGTCGTACACACGGCTGGCGATCCACTGCGTTTTGACGCGGCTGAGTTCGGCCTGGCTCACGCCGTCCTTGGCGACGCGCGCCACTTCTGCCCGCAGAGCCGCTTCCACCTGTGCCGCTGTCTTGCCCGTCGCCGGGACACCCGAAAGGAAGAACTGCGACGGCCCCCGGCCAAACACCGAGGCGCCGCTGCTGGCGGTATCGGCCACGCGGTTCGGCCCCTGCGCCAGGCCCCGCTCCAGGCGCGCGCCGTCGTAGCCCGAGAGCACGCCCGAGAGCAACAGCAGCGCCAGAGCGTCGCGGTCACTGGCAGTGGGTTCGGTGAGGGACTGGAGCGACGGCGCACGGTAGGCCAGCGCCACGTAGGCCTGGTCGGCTGGGGCTTTGACCTCGATGCGGCGCATGCCGATTTGCGGCGGCTCCGTGCGGGGCTTGCGCGTCGGCACGGCGCGCGCGGAAATAGCGCCATAGGTTTTCTGTGCCAGCGCCAGCACCTGTTGCGGGTCCACGTCGCCCGCCACGACGATGACGGCATTGCCCGGCACGTACCACTGGCGGTAGAAGGCGCGGGCGTCGTCCGGCGTCATCGCGTCGAGATCGCTCATCCAGCCGACGATGGGGCGGTGGTAGGGCGAAGCGATGAAGGCGGCCGCATTGAGTTGCTCGGACAGCAGCGCCCGCGGCTGGTCTTCGGTGCGCATGCGGCGCTCTTCCTTCACCACTTCCAGCTCGCGCTTGAATTCGTCGTCGGGCCACTGGTTGTGCGCAAAGCGGTCGGATTCGAGGCGCATCACGTCCTCCAGCTTGTTCGCCGGAATCTGCTGGTAGTAGCCGGTGTAGTCGCGGCTGGTAAAGGCGTTTTCCTGCCCGCCCAAAGCCGCCACACGGCGCGAAAATTCGCCCGGAGCGAGCTTTTCGCTGCCTTTGAACATCATGTGTTCGAGCACATGGGCCACACCGCTCACGCCATCGATCTCGTCGATGGAGCCCACCCGCAGCCAGACCATGTGTACCGCCGTGGGCGCGCGCCGGTCGGGCTGCACGATGAGCTGCATGCCATTGGCCAGTGTGAATTGCGAGGGGGCCACTGCCTGCGCCACCACAGGGGCAGGCTCCGGGGTGGCCGCATGCGCGGGGAGGAAGCCAGCAGCGCAAAGCGCCAGGCCCAAAGCAGTGATGATGCGTTTCATAGAATGACTGATTCTAAGAAGCGGCCAAATGTTCAGTTTTTTCAAGAAAAAGCCGGCGTCGGCGGCGCCTGCACCCAAAGATGCCCCCCCAGACCGCCTGCGGGGCGCCGATTCCACTGGGGCGGCCGAGACCGGGAGCACGGCAGGCAGCGCTATGGCCTCGGCGACTGCGCCGATAGCGCCGACGGCCCCTCCAGCCATTTCACGCACCGACGTTCCGCCCATCGCTCCTGCTTGTGAGGCGGTGGCGCCTGTCGCCACCGTCGTTTCGCCGCCGGCGGCCGAGCGGACCAGGACACCCGAACCCGGGCCTGCACCTGCACCTGCACCTGCACCTGCACCTGCACCTGCACCTGCGCCTGCGCCTGCGCCGTCTGCAACGGAGCCTCCGCCAGTGCTGCACGCCACGCTCGCAGCAGGCCAGATCGCAGAACCCACCCCAGAGGCGCCTGCGACGGGCGCCCGTGCCTGGCTGCGCAATCCATTTGCGCGCCATGCGCCCGCGTCCGTGCCCTCGCAAGCGCCTGTACCGGCGCCCGAGCCGGCGCCCGCGCCGGAATCTGCGTCTGTGTCATCGGCAGCACCGGGCAGCCATGCGCCTGCGGTGACTCCGCCCTTGCCAGTCCGTCCCATGGCGGCAGCCATCAAGCCAGCGGCCATCGATGAACGTTCCAGCGCACAGGGGCCGGCTGCCGATGCGCCAGAAGTGCTTGCACCTGCTCGCAAGAACTGGATGGAACGCCTGCGCGGCGGCCTGCGCAAGACCAGCACCAGCATTGCCACCGTGTTCACCGGCACGCGCATCGACGACGCGCTGTACGAGGAACTCGAAGAAGCCCTGTTGATGGCGGACACCGGCGTCAAGGCCACACAGCATTTGCTGGCGGATCTCAAGCGCCGAGTAAAAGACACCCGCACCACCGACCCGGCCGCGGTCAAGGGGCTGCTGGCCGATGCGCTGACCGATCTGCTGCGGCCGCTCGAAAAGGCGCTGGTGATCGGCGAATTCACGCCCACGGTCATCATGGTGGCCGGCGTCAACGGCGCGGGCAAGACCACCTCGATTGGCAAACTCACCCGCCACCTCGCGCAAGCCGGCGCCAGCGTGCTGCTGGCCGCGGCCGACACCTTTCGCGCCGCAGCGCGCGAGCAGCTGGGCGTCTGGGCCGACCGCAACACCGTGGAAATTGTCAGCCAGGAGGGCGGTGACCCCGCTGCGGTGAGCTTTGACGCCGTTATGGCCGGACGGGCGCGCGGCAAGGACGTGGTGCTGGTCGACACCGCCGGCCGTCTCCACACCCAACTGCACCTGATGGAAGAGCTGCGCAAGATCAAGCGCACCATCGCCAAGGCAGGCAACACGCCCGGCGCCGCCGGCATCGGCCAGCCGCCGCACGAAATCCTGCTGGTGATTGACGGCAACACGGGCCAGAACGCCCTGACCCAGGTGCGCGCCTTTGACGACGCGCTGCAGCTCACTGGCCTCATCGTGACCAAGCTCGACGGCACCGCCAAGGGCGGCGTGCTGGCCGCCATTGCCCAGGAGCGCCCGCTGCCGGTGTACTTCATCGGGGTGGGCGAAAAACTCGAAGACCTGGAGACCTTCAGCGCGCGCGAGTTTGCGTTGGCGCTCCTCACCTGAAACCGGTGCGCGCTTGCGGCGGCGGCGCGACGTTGTCAGACGGACGCCGTTTACGCTCCGCAAGGGATGCGGGCATGATGCGCCATGCTCTTCGACCTGGCCGAAGCGACCGCTCTGCTGCTGGCGCTGTGCTTTTTGCACGGCGCCAACATACGCGCATGGAAAAAATGGCCCTGGCTCGGACAGATCCTTTCGGGCTTGCTGTTCGGCGGCGTTTGCGTGCTTGGCATGCTCAACCCGATAGCGCTGGCACCTGGGGTCTTCTTCGATGCGCGCTCCGTGATCTTGAGCATGGCCGGTTTGTTTGGCGGCCCGGTGGTGGCTGCCCTGTCGACACTGATCGCTGTTGCCTGGCGCCTTTCAGCCGGGGGCGTGGGGGCGCCTGTGGGCGTCATGGTCATCGCGCTCTCGACCGTGCTGGGCCTCGGGTATCGGATGGCCCGTGCGCGGGGTTGGGTGGATGTGCGGCTCTGGAACCTCGTGGCCTTTGGCCTGGTACTGCACCTCGGGGTGCTGGGGCTCCTTCAGTGGCTTCCATCCGACATGCTCCAGCGCATCAACACCACGCTGGCCTTGCCTATGCTGCTGGTTTTTACCCCCGCTACGGCCCTGCTGGGCGGCCTTTTGCGCGATGTGGAGAACCGCCAGGCCACCGAGCAGGCCTTGGCAGAAAGCGTCGCCCGCCTGCGCGCCATTGCGGCAGCCTTGCCCGACGTGCTGCTGGTTCTCGATGCCCAAGGCCGCTACATCGACGTACTGTCTTCCAACGATGCCCCCCTGCTGGCACCAGCCTCCCAGTTGCTGGGCAAGCGGATGCACGATTTGCTGCCTGCAGCGCAAGCCGACCCGTTCCTTGCACTGATCCGCAAAACCCTGCACAGCGGCCAGACGGAGAGCTTTGTCTACCAGTTGCAGACCCTGTCGGGCCTGCGCCATTTCGAGGGACGCGCCCGCCCGCTGGGCACGGTGGTCAACGGGCAGGCCACAGTAGTTTTTCTGGCCCGCGACATCACCGAGCGCCTGGAAGCCGAGAGCGCACTGCGCGAATCCGAACTGCGCTTTCGCTCGCTGCTGCGTGATATTCCGTCCATTTCGGTGCAGGGTTACCAGGAGGACGGCTCCACCACCTACTGGAACAAGGCATCCGAAGTGCTTTACGGCTACAGCGAGCAGGAAGCCCTGGGAAAAAACCTGCTGGAGCTGATCATCCCGTCGGAGATGCAGCAGCCAGTGCGAGGGAACATGCTGGCGATGTTCAGACATGGCACCCCCATCCCGCCAGGCGAACTGCGCCTGCGAAACAAGGATGGCGCGCCGGTAGACGTGTTCTCCAGCCACACCCGCATTGAAGTGCCCGGCCAAGCACCGGAGCTGTTCTGCATCGATATCGACATCTCGGGCCGCAAGGCGGCCGAAGAAGAGGCGCGCTACCTGGCCTTTTACGACGCCCTGACCCGCCTGCCCAACCGGCGCCTGCTGGTGGACCGCTTGGAGCAGGTCATGACCAGCAGCGCGCGCTCGGGCCTGAACGCCGCTGTGCTGTTCCTGGATCTGGACGACTTCAAGACCCTGAACGACAGCCGAGGCCATGAAGTAGGCGATCTGCTGTTGATCGAAGTGGCGGGGCGACTGCGCGACGCCGTGCGCGAACAGGACACTGTGGCCCGGCTGGGTGGCGACGAATTCGTGGTGGTGCTGCAAAACCTTGGCACCGATGCCGCCGACGCCGCCTCGCAGGTACGCACGGTGTGCGAACAGGTGCTGACGAGTCTGCGCCAGCCCTACCTGCTGCAGGGCCATGAACACCACATGACCGCCAGCATCGGCGCCACCTTGCTGCGCCTGCCGCACGCCACGGTCGATGAAGTGCTCAAGCGGGCCGACCTGGCCATGTACCGCGCCAAAGACGCGGGCCGCAATACCTTGCGCTTCTTCGATCCCGATATGCAGGAGGCCGTCAACCAGCGCGCCATGCTGGAGACCCAAATGCACACGGGCCTGCGCCTTGCGCAGTTTTTGCTGCTGTATCAGTGCCAGGTGGACGACCGTGGCCAAGTGACTGGCGCCGAAGTGCTTCTGCGCTGGCAGCACCCCGAGAAGGGCATGGTCTCCCCGGCCCTGTTCATCCCCCTCGCGGAGCAAACCGGGCTCATTCTGCCGCTGGGCCATTGGGTGCTGGAAACCGCACTGCGCCAGCAGGCACGCTGGCGCGATGACGCGCGCTTCGCCCATCTGAACTTGGCCATCAACGTCAGTGCACGCCAATTTCGCCAAGAAGACTTTGTTCCGCAGCTCTTGCAGTTGCTGGCACAGACGGGGGCCAACCCGGCACGCATCAAGCTGGAGCTGACCGAAAGCCTGCTGCTGGAAAACGTGGACAGCGTGATCGCCACCATGCTGGCCTTGAAACAACACGGCCTGGGCTTCTCGCTGGACGACTTTGGCACCGGCTATTCATCGCTGAGCTACCTCAAGCGCTTGCCGCTGGACCAGATCAAGATCGACCAGGGCTTTGTGCGAGACGTGCTGAACGACCCCAAGGACGCGGCCATTGCACACACCATCATTGTGCTGGCCGATCTGCTGGGCCTGGCCGTCATCGCCGAAGGCGTGGAAACCATCGAGCACCACCGCTTTTTGCAGGAGCAGGGCTGCCCCGCCTTTCAAGGCTATCTGTTTGGCCGCCCGGAACCGCTGGAGGCCTTCGAGCAGCGGGTGCTGAAGGGCTAAAAACCAGGCCGAAGTTCTGCCGCGATTTGTTGCTATTGCAGCAAAAACTGCCGGGCTCTCAAGCTTGCGCCACCGCCTCCTGGCGCACCCAGTCGGCGTACTCCTTGGTCGCCCGCAGCGGCTGCACCACCAGCTCGGGCAAGTCGTACGGGTGCAAAGTGCGCAGCAAGCCGAGCAGCGCAGACACTGCTGCAGGCAAGGTCTTGAACACCAGCCGGTGCTCGCCCTCTTCCTGCAACGCGCCGTCCCAGCGGTAGTGCGAGACCACCGCCTCCACCTGCGCGCACGCGGCCAGGCGCTGTTCCAGTACCGCCTGCGCCAATCGCCGAGCGTCTTCGGCGCTGGCAACGGTGGTGGTCACGGCAATCAACTCGGCGCTGGCATCGATTTGGTTCATTCCAGGCTCCTTGCGCAGGCCGCGGCTGGCACCGCGAGGCCATTGATTCGGGTCAACAATACTATTGTATTTATAGCTACTAGCCCAATACCATCAAGCGATAGCCCGTACTTTTAACAAAATCATGACTGTCGGCTTGGTCCCACACCAACTCGGGGAACTTGCTGCTTAGCAGTCTCTCCAAGAGAGTGCTAATATTTACCCATGGACGAAAGGAATTTTGGAATGAAACTCCCCTCTGGATCCGCAACAACCGCGCTGGCCCCGGCCAACCCGTGGGCGCTGGTACCGCCACTGGGGAATCTGGACGCCTACATTTCCGCCGCCAACCGTCTGCCGTTGCTGACGCTCGAAGAGGAGCAGGCCGCTGCGCGCAGCCTGCGCGAGAACAACGACCTGGACGCCGCGGGTCGGTTGGTGTTGTCACATCTGCGTCTGGTGGTGTCGATCTCGCGCCAGTACCTGGGCTATGGCCTGCCGCACGGCGACCTGATCCAGGAAGGCAACGTGGGGCTGATGAAAGCCGTCAAGCGCTTCGACCCTGATCAGGGCGTGCGCTTGGTGAGCTACGCCATGCACTGGATCAAAGCCGAAATTCACGAGTACATCCTGAAGAACTGGCGCATGGTCAAGGTGGCGACCACCAAGGCGCAGCGCAAGTTGTTCTTCAATTTGCGCTCGATGAAGCAAGGTTTCAAGGCCGACGCACAAGACGCCGACACGCACCGCAATACCTTGTCGGAGCGCGAGATCGACCAGATGGCGTCGCAGCTGAACGTGAAACGCGAAGAGGTGATGGAGATGGAAACCCGCATGTCGGGCGGCGACGTGCTGCTCGACCCGGCGCCATCGGACGATGGCGAGCAGGCTTTCGGTCCCATCGCCTACCTGGCGGACGCCGCGCACGAGCCCACCGCCATGATCGAATCGCGCCAGCGCGACGCCCTGGCAAGCGATGGCATTGCCACTGCGCTTATCGGTCTGGACGACCGCAGCCGGCGCATCGTAGAAGAGCGCTGGCTGAACGTGAACGACGACGGCTCAGGCGGCATGACGCTGCACGAACTGGCGGCCGAATACGGCGTCAGCGCCGAGCGCATTCGCCAGATTGAAGTCGCGGCGATGAAGAAAATGAAGAAAAGCCTGGCCGAGTACGCCTGAGCCCATTCGACTTGGGTCAGAAGGCGCGCAACCCTCACCGGTTGCGCGCCTTTTTGATGCAGTGGGAGCTATTGATGTCTGCATGTTTTTCGCGCCACGCTCGCCTCTGGCACGGGAGCACTGCTCGCGGCCGTACGGCCCCTGACCCGCTCTGCGGACACCAGCACCAACACCGCGCTGGGCTGGCCAGGCCAGGCCGCACGCTCCAACAAGCTGCTCCAGCAAGGCTGGCAAGCCGCCGGCGGATGCGCAGTTGCTCGGCAACGTGATTCGCACGCGCCACATCACCGCCCAGTAGCCGCTCGCCGCAGCGCCCCGCAGTATTCAGCGGTCCATCGGCAGGACCTGGCTCTCCTTCACCTCCTCCATCACCACATAGCTGTGGGACTGGGCGGTGACGGGGAGCTTTTTCAGCATATCACCGAGCAGATGGCGGTATTCGTTCATGCCGCCGAGCCGGGCCTTGACGAGGTAGTCAAAGCTGCCGGAGACCAAATGGCATTCCATCACTTCGGGCAGGTGCAAGAGCTCTTGGCGCACCTTGTCGAACACGTCACCCGACTTGGACGACAGCGTGATTTCCACAAACACCAGCAACGTTTTGCCGAGCGCAGCCGGATCCACGCGGGCGTGGTAGCCGGTGATGACCTTGTCGCGCTCCATACGCCGCACCCGCTCGGAACACGGCGACGTGGACAGGCCAATCTGCTCGGCCAGATCGGTCATGGAAATGCGCCCCTGGCGCTGCAGGATGTCGAGGATTTTCCGGTCAATGCGATCGAGTTCGGCCATTTGAAGCGTCCGGCAACAAAACAGCCCTCTATTTCAGCCGAAATTCTGGCTAACCGCACATTTTTTAGTGAAATTTATGGCGCTGCCATCCATAAACTTCCTATAAATCTTGTTCATCTTGGAGTGCGCGATGAAAGTCATAGTTCTCGGTGGCGGCGTGATCGGCACCACGACTGCGTATTACCTGGCCCGCTCGGGCGCCGAGGTGGTGGTGCTCGACCGCCAGAGCAGCGTGGCACAAGAAACCAGTTTCGCCAATGCTGGTCAGGTTTCGCCCGGCTATTCCACTCCTTGGGCTGCGCCTGGCATTCCGTTCAAGGCGATGAAGTGGATGTTCCAGAAGCACGCACCACTCTCCATTCGCCCAGACGGCAGCCTGTTCCAGCTGCGCTGGATGGCCGCCATGCTGAAGAATTGTTCTGCCGATCGCTACGCGGTCAACAAGGAGCGCATGATGCGCGTCGCCGAGTACAGCCGCACGTGCCTGCGCCAGCTGCGCGCGGACACCGGCATCGCCTACGAACACCGCAGCCAGGGCACGCTGCAGCTGTTTCGCACGCAGGCCCAACTCGATGCGGTGCAGCGCGACGTGGCGGTGCTGAAGGAATGCGGCGTGCCGTATGAGTTGCTGGACCGCGACCAGCTCATCACGGTTGAGCCTGCGTTGGCGCAAGCACGCGAGCGCCTGACCGGTGGGCTTCGGCTGCCCAATGACGAGACGGGCGACTGCCAGATGTTCACGCAGGCACTGGCCGAGCTGGCGCGCGGCCTGGGCGTGGATTTTCGCTTCGATCAAACGGTCGAGGGGCTGGTTACAGAAGGCGATCGCATCACTGGCGTGCGGGTCGGCGGCGAAGTGCTCACGGCCGACCGCTACGTGCTGGCCTTTGGCAGCTATTCACGCCGCTTCCTGCAGCCGCTGGGGCTCAAGCTGCCGGTGTACCCGGTGAAGGGCTATTCACTCACGGTCCCGCTGCTGAACCCCGAGCTGGCACCGCAGTCCACCGTGCTGGACGAAACCTACAAGGTCGCAGTCACGCGCTTCGATAACCGCATCCGCGTCGGCGGGATGGCAGAGCTGGCGGGCTTTGACCTCTCGCTCAACCCGCGCCGGCGCGCCACGCTGGAGATGGTGGTGAGCGACCTGTTTCCGGGTGGCGATTTGCCCAAAGCTGAATTCTGGACTGGTCTGCGGCCCATGACCCCCGACAGCACCCCGATTGTCGGTGCCACGCCGTATTCCAACCTGCTGCTCAATAGCGGCCACGGCACCCTCGGCTGGACCATGGCCTGCGGTTCGGGAAAACTGGTTGCAGACTTGACCATGGGGCATACGCCGGAAATCCGTACCGATGGCCTGGCCCTGTCGCGCTACCTGCCGCCAGCCCGCACCCGCGCAGCCCGCGCACACTCGGCCGGCGCTGCGGCCTGAAAATCCCTGGCGCGGCGTCTTATTTCGCCTCTTTCAGCAGACTGCGCACATCTGCCGCCACCGCCTCCGGGCCGCTGCCATAGCGGCTGTAGACGCGCAGTCGACCCGCAGGGTCAAAAATATAGCTGCCCGCCGAATGGTCCATGGTGTAGCTGGTGGGCGTCTGGCCGTCGACCTTCTTGAAGTAGATCTTGAAGTCTTTGGCAATGGCCGTGGTCTGCACGTCGTCGCCACGCAGCGCGACGAAGCTGGGATCGAAATTGGCCATGTAGGCCTTGAGCAGCTCAGGCGTATCGCGCGCTGGATCGACGGTAACGAACACCGCTTGCAAGCGCTCGCCATCGGTGCCCAGCATCTGCTTGACCTGCGCGAGCTCCTGCATGGTGGTCGGGCAAACGTCCGGACACTGGGTATAACCAAAGAACACCACCACCACCTTGCCAGCGAAATCCTTGAGACTGCGCAGCTTGCCATCCTGGTCGGGCAAAGCGAAGTCGCGCGCGTACTCAGCGCCAGTGATGTCCACGCCGCGAAACTCTGGCGCAGACTTGGAACATGAAGCCAACAGGCCTCCAGCGCCTATGGATAAAGCGCTGACAGCTATCGATTGAAGAGCAGTTCTACGGAGCATGGCGGATTCACAAAACATAGTGATCCACCAACAGAGCAGCAAACACGCCACTCAGATGAATCAGTGAAAAACGAAAAGTACGTCGGGCCAACGCGTCGGAATAGTTCCGCCACAGCGCAAAACCGTAAGCGCAAAAGCCGATGCTGAATACTACGGCGGCGATCAAATAAATCCAGGAGCTCATGCCATAGATGAAAGGCATCAGGCAGCCGGCAAACAGGATCAAGGTGTACAGGAACACCTGCAGGCGCGTGAAGACGTTACCGTGCGTCACCGGCAGCATGGGCAGGCCCGCTTTGCGGTAGTCCTCGACGCGGTACAAAGCCAGCGCCCAGAAATGGGGCGGCGTCCACAGAAAAATAATGAGAAAGAGAATCAGCGCCTCGGGTCCCACGTCGCCGCGCATGGCCGCCCAGCCCAGCACAGGCGGCATGGCGCCCGAGGCGCCGCCGATGACGATGTTTTGTGGGGTAAGCGGTTTGAGCACCAGGGTGTAGATCACCGCATAGCCGACAAAGGTGGCAAAAGTAAGCCACATGGTCAGCGGGTTGACCCAGACGTACAAAATTACAGAGCCGGCGCTGACCAGCACGGCAGAGAACATCAGCGCCTGTATATCGGACAGTTCGCCTTTGGCCGTGGGTCGCCACGCGGTGCGCTTCATGCGCGAATCGATCCCTTTCTCCACCAGGCAGTTGAATGCTGCGGCTGCACCGGCCACCAGCCAAATCCCCAGGCAGGCGATCGCCATGCGCAGAAGCTCAGCCGCCGTAGGCCAGCCGGGCACAGCCAGCACCATGCCGATCAGGGCGCAGAAAACGATGAGCTGGATGACGCGCGGCTTGGCCAGCGCGTAGTACTGGGCCACGCGCGAACGAAAGCGCAGCTCTCCGGAGGTCAGTGTCGTCATAGATGTGCCTCCACGACACGGGGTTGAACCATCGGCGCGGGAGCAGCCAGAGCGCGGGGGCGCTGCGCTTCGAGAATCCAGGTCAGCACCACCACGAGCGCCGCTGCGCCGCCGGTATGGAGCACCGCCGCCAGCAAAGGCCAGTCGAGCACCACGTTGCTCAGCCCGGTGATGAATTGCAGCAACAGCAGACCCGCCAGCCAGCGCGCTTGCCTGGGCCGTACGCCCACACCTGCGCGATGCAACCGCCAGGCCAGGAAGCCAAGAACGACAAACACTGCATAGGCAAACAAGCGGTGGGTGTAATGAATGGCGGTCAGCGCAGAAAAATCGATGGGACGGCCATCGGACAAAACACCCAGCGGGCGCCACAGCGAAAAGCCCTGGGCGAAGTTCATGTCCGGCCACCAACTCCCCTGACACGTCGGAAAGCTGCTGCAGGCCAGTACAGCGTAGTTGGTGCTCACCCAGCCACCGAGCAGCACCTGCAGGCTCAGCATGGCCAGCCCCAACCAGGCGAGCTTGCGCAGTCCGGCAGGCTGGGGCATTGCCCTGTCTTCGGCACCAACCGCCGTCTGGCGCACCGCTTGTACGCACAACAGCGCCAGCAGCACAACGCCACCCGCCAGATGCAGGGTAACGATGGCGGGGAACAGCTTCATGGTGACGGTCAGCGCCCCAAACGCGCCCTGCACGCAGACCCAGACCAGCGTCAGCGTCGCCCAGCCGGGGCTGGGGCCATCCAGCGCCCTACCCCCGGCTCGACGTGCGCGTCGCCGCCCCAGCCAGGCAGCCACAGCCAGGACGGTGATCAGCGCTCCGACGCTGGTAGCGAGGTAGCGATGCACCATTTCCACCCATGCCTTGCCGTGGGTGACGGGGCCACTGGGCAGTGCCGTTTGCGCTGCCGAAATATCGGCGTGCGCCCCCAGGGGGCTGGCATTGCCGTAGCACCCTGGCCAATCGGGACAACCCAGACCCGAATCGGTCAGGCGGGTGAAAGCACCAAACAGCACCAGGTCGAAGGTCAGGAACAAGGTCAGCACGGTGAGCGCCTGCCAACGCCGCGAGCGCTGGACCCCGCGATTGCGCCAGAGCACCCAGGCGAGCGGGACCAGCGCGATGAGTGCCCCCAACGCGAGCATGCGCAGCAGTGGGGCCAGATCGTAGAGGGGCTGCGCGCTGTTCATGGCTCGCTCGGCCGCCCAGCCGTATCCCATCCGGCCGCCGCGCGCAACAGGCGCTCGATGTCGCGCTTGGCGCGCGCAGCAGCGGCCGCATCCATATTGGGTGGAAACCGCATCATCCAGTTGCCCATGGGATCAACGACATAAAGATGCTCCTGCAAGGCCTGCCCGGCTTCAGGCTGGAGCCAGCCAGCCAGCGCTTGGGGATCCACACGCAGCACCCGCGCGGTGGAAACCCCTGCACGCAGCGCTTCGGGTACAGCCGCGTCATCGCTAAGCAGCCAGACCCAGTCCAGCCGATCCTTTTCCTTGCCCAGGCTCTCGCGCAGCTGGCGCTGCAGGTACAGCCGCTGCTGGCAATCGGCCGGGCAGGCAGCAGGCGCTACGCTGACCAGGAGCCACTGATCTTTCAAGGCAGTCAGGTTTCCGGTTCGGCCTTGCAGATCCACGGTGGGCAATGAAGGCATCGGCCTCTGCGGTTCAATCAAACTGCCAAAGTTGCGATGCCCCTCCGGACGAATGACGTAGTAGGTGAAGTACGACGCCACCACCGGCGCAACGCAAACCAGTAACAGCGCCAACAGCTTCCAGCGCGCACCACGCCCGCTCTGGGCCGAGCGCACGGCATCGCCCACCGGGGGCTGACTGTGCACGGTCAAGCCCAAAGGTTGGACCGCAGCGCTGTCACGCAGCGTGGCGGCGAGGTCGGACGAATTGGAACCAGACATATAAACCCGAAATCAGGCCGCAAAGCGCGAACCATTGGAAGACATAACCGTAATTTTTCTGCACACCGGTATCGGGCGGCGGCCAGTGGCGCAGCAGACCCTCAGACGGAGCGCCATCCTGTACCACCACCATGCTTGCAAGCGCCAAGCCAGTCTCGGCGCGAAAGGCATCCAGATGGAGATTTTGCCGGATGCGCAAAAACCCCTGTTCGCTCTGGCCACTTCCCAGGGCATAGATCTGCGTTGTTTCGGTCGCCAGGTGCCCAGCAACCTCAGCTTCCCCCTCGGGGGTGCCTACAGGCGGCAGAGCCGTCCGTTCCTGGAAATTGCGCGGCGCCCAGCCGCGTTGCACGAGGATCACTGTGCTCTTGCCGGCAAGCTGCAGCGGCGTGACCACCAAAAACCCCTGGTGTCCATCCATCTGGCGGTTGTCCAGGTACACCGTGTACTCCGGCAGCCACCGACCCTGCAGCTCCACGCGTTGAAACAGAAACTTGTCTGGATCGGTGCCGGCCGGCGGGGCAGCCAGCGCCGCTTCCAGTTCCCGTCCGGCAAGCGGCGACTGCACGCTGCGCGCTGCCAGTTCCGCTGCCAGTGCGTTTTTCTCTGCCGCGCGCTCCAGCTGCCAGCGCCCGAGCGCAGCGGTACCCAAGATACCGGCACAAGCCGCCAGCGTGATCAACCAAAAACGGACACCGCGGCGCAGCGAAAAAGAAGCGCTCACCAGATAATGGCCTTCATGAAAATTCTTGTCACACTGGGCTTTCTCGCCATTCTCGCCAGCCTTGGCGCCGCGCTCTTCTTCATGATGCGTACCGGCAAAGACAACGAAAAGCGCGGACAGCGCATGGCCTGGACTCTGGCGCTGCGTGTGGGGCTATCCATTCTTCTGTTTGTCTGCATGCTGCTGGCCTGGAAGCTGGGGTATATCCAGCCCACCGGACTGCCATTGGAGTGAAAAAGGCGCCCCCGGGGCGCCTTTCTTCTGGCTGCCGAACCCTTTACATCCAGTAAACGAGCACATATAGACCCAGCCAGACCACGTCCACAAAGTGCCAGTACCAGGCCGCGCCTTCGAAACCGAAATGGCGTTCGGCGGTGAAATGCCCACTTTGCAAGCGCAGCGTAATGAAAAGCAGCATCAGCATGCCGAGAAACACGTGGAAACCGTGGAATCCCGTCAGCATGAAAAAGGTGGTTCCGTAGATTCCGGAGTTCAGTTTGAGGTTGAGTTCCGTGTACAGATGGTAGTACTCGTAGCCCTGCACACACAGGAACGTGAAACCCAGCGCCACAGTGAGCCACATCAGCGCAATCGTGCGACCGCGCTGGTTGTCACGCAAAGCGTGGTGCGCGATGGTCAACGTCACCCCGGAACTCAGCAGCAAAGCGGTATTGATGGTGGGCAGCCAAAACGGACCCACGGTCTGGAACGGCTCAACAATCCCTGCAGGCGAAGCAGTGGCACCGGCCGCCACCGACGGCCATACCGCTTTGAAGTCGGGCCACAGCAAAGCGTTTTCCAGCCCACCCAGCGCTGGTACCGAGTGCGCCCGTGCCCACCACAAAGCGGTGAAAAAGGCACCGAAGAACATCACCTCTGAAAAAATGAACCAGCTCATGCTCCAGCGAAAAGAGAGATCCACCTTGTAGCCATACAGGCCGCGTTCGCTTTCGTGCGCTGCCTGCCGGAACCACTGAAACAGCACCACCAGCCACCACACCAGGCCGAAAATAAAAGCGTATTTCCCCCAGGCATGGCTGTTGATCCACTGGCTCGCGCCAAGGATCACAAAAAACAGCCCGATCGCCGCCATGATGGGATGGCGCGATTGCGCGGGGACAAAATAATACGGGGTTGCGCCCGAGGTCATTGCACTCATTTCAGCTCCTGCTCTCTATCTAATGTCTTTGCGTCGGTTTTCTGTCGAATGAAGCTCACACCACCCAATGCACCAGGGCAACCAGCGAAAGCACGAGCAGCAGAAAGCCCAGCAATCCGGCCGCAATGATGTGCAGCGGATGGATGCGCTCCAGATCTTGCTGGTACTCGCTGCGCTTGCGCAGGCCAAAAAATGCCCATGCCACCGCCTTCATGCTGCGGAAAAATGAGCTGCTGCCCGCCGAGACGCGGCGCTTGTCATTCGGCGCTTCGCTCATGAACCCACCTTGGCACCGGCTTCGGGGGCCAAGGCCGCCGTGGGCGCTTGGGGAACGCCCGTGCCTACTTCAAAGAAGGTGTACGACAAAGTAATGGTCTTCACGTCCTTGGAGAGCTTCGGGTCAATGACGAAGGCCACGGGCCATTCTTTTCTTTCGCCCGGCTCCAGCGTGTATTGGTTAAAGCAGAAACACTCAACCTTGTTGAAGAAAGGCGCTGCCTGGCGTGGGGCGTAGCTCGGAATGGCTTGCGCCGACATGCGCCGGTTCTGCACGTTCTGAAACTCGTACATCACCGTGGTGAGTTCGCCAGGATGGACTTCCAGCGAGCGCTTGGCAGGACGAAAACTCCAGGGGCCGCGCGAATTGGCATCGAATTCCACGGTGATGGTGCGGCTGCGGTCCACCTGCGTGTTGCCGGGAATGCGCACGTCGCTGCCGGCTTTGCCATTGCCCGGAACCTGGCGCTCGGACAGCGCCAGGATGTTGATGCCGGTCACTTCGCAAATGCGCTTGTAGACAGGAATCAAAGCGTAGCCAAAGGCAAACATGCCAAGCGCAACAATGGCAAGTTTGCCCACCATGCGGGCATTTTCGCGGCGCTCAGACATGGGCGGCCATTCAGTGAGACAGGTAAATGATCTTCACCATAAACCCGATGAAAAACGTTGCAGCAATAGAGGCGAGCACCAGTCCAAGGCGCAGGTTGTTCTTTTTCTGCTCGGGCGTCTGGGACATGGTCAACCAATCACGCGGGTGGCGGTTTCATCGAGCTTGGGCGGGTTTTCAAAGGTATGGAAGGGAGCGGGCGATGGCACTTCCCACTCCAAACCTTCCGCACCATCCCACGGGCGCTGGGGCGCGGGCACACCGCGTCCGCGCATGGCAGGCAGCACCACAGCCAGGAAGAAATACACCTGGGCGAAACCAAAACCGAAGGCACCGATACTGACGATCATGTTGAAGTCGGCAAACTGCATCGGGTAGTCGGCGTAGCGTCGCGGCATGCCGGCAAGTCCCAGAAAGTGCATCGGGAAAAAGGTGATGTTGAAGGAAATCATCGACCACCAGAAGTGGATCTGGCCCCTGCGCTCGGAGTACATGAAACCGGTCCACTTCGGCAACCAGTAGTAGGCCCCGGCAAACATGGCAAACAGCGAACCGGCCACCAGCACGTAGTGAAAGTGCGCGACGATGTAATAGGTGTCCTGGATTTGCGTATCAATGGGGGCCACCGCCGGAATCAGCCCCGTGAAACCGCCAATGGCGAACACAAAAATGAAACCGATCGCGAACAACATGGGCGTCTCGAAAGTCATCGAGCCGCGCCACATGGTGGCAATCCAGTTGAATATCTTCACTGCCGTGGGCACCGAGATCAGCATCGTGGCGTACATGAAGAACAGCTGCCCGGTCACCGGCATGCCGGTGGTGAACATGTGGTGCGCCCAGACAATGAACGAGAGAATGGCGATCGACGAAGTGGCATACACCATCGATGCATAACCAAACAGCTTCTTGCGCGCAAATGCGGGAACCACCTGGCTGATGATGCCGAACGCCGGCAAGATCATGATGTAAACCTCAGGGTGGCCGAAGAACCAGAAGATGTGCTGGTACATCACCGGGTCACCGCCGCCAGCGGGGTTGAAGAAGCTGGTGCCAAAGTGGCGATCGGTCAGCGTCATGGTGATGGCACCGGCAAAAACCGGCATCACGGCAATCAGCAGGTAGGCCGTGATCAGCCAAGTCCAGCAAAACATGGGCATCTTCATCAGCGTCATACCGGGTGCGCGCATGTTCAGAATGGTGACGATGATGTTGATCGCCCCCATGATGGACGAGGCGCCCATGATGTGCAGTGCGAAGATGCTTGAGTCCATCGACATGCCCATTTGCAGGGTCAACGGGGCATACAAGGTCCAACCCGCAGCGGGAGCACCACCGGGCATGAAGAAGCCGGCCACCAACATGATGGCGGCGGGCACCAGCAGCCAGAAACTGAAGTTGTTCATCCGCGCAAACGCCATATCAGAGGCGCCAATCTGCAGCGGAACCATCCAGTTCGCAAACCCCACGAAGGCCGGCATGATGGCACCGAACACCATGATCAGACCGTGCATGGTGGTGAGCTGATTGAACAGCTCGGGATTCACCAGTTGCAGACCGGGCTGAAACAGCTCGGCGCGAATCAGCAAGGCCAGTACGCCGCCCACCATGAGCATGGTGAACGAGAACATCAGGTACAGCGTGCCAATGTCTTTGTGGTTGGTGGCATAGAGCCAGCGCCGCCACCCGGTCGGCCCGTGATGGTGGTCGTGGCTGTCTGCTGCGTGGCCGGCGGCATGCCCGGTGGGGTCGAGAACTGCGCTCATGGTGAATTCCTCAATACTCTTTGCGGGCGCGGCTTATTTGCTGCGCTGGGCGACGATTTCAGCCGGCTGCACGAGCTGACCCGTCTTGTTCGACCAGGCATTCTTGGTGTAGGTGATCACGGCAGCGAGATCGGTGTCGCTGAGTGCCTTCCACGAAGGCATGGCCCCATTGGCGACTCCGCGCAGGACGATTTGGATCTGGACGCCATGATCGGCATTGCGAACCACGGCCGAGCCATCCAGCGGCTTGATCGGGCCGGCGCCCTTGCCATTGGCCTGGTGGCAGGCCGCGCAGTTCGAGCCATAGACCTTCTCACCGCGCTTGAGGATGTCCTCCAGCGCCCAAACCTTGCCCGGGTCGTCCAACTTGGCGGCGACCTTCTTCATTTCGCCCCCTACCCAGGCCGTGTAGTCCGCTGCCGATACCACCTTGACGTGAATCGGCATGTAGGCGTGCTCCTTACCGCAGAGCTCGGCGCACTGGCCATAAAAATCGCCCACCGAATCGGCCCGGAACCAAGTGTCGCGCACGAAACCGGGGATCGCGTCCTGCTTGATGCCAAAAGCTGGCACCATGAACGAGTGGATCACGTCGTTGGCGGTCGTGATGATGCGAATCTTTTTGCCCACAGGCACCACGAGCGGGTTGTCTACCTTGAACAGGTAGTTGTCGGGCGCCTGGGACACATCGCCGCTGCTCGACATGGCGCGCTGCGCGGTGTCGAGGGTCGAAATAAAACCGATGCCTTCGCCTTCGCCTTTGATGTAGTCGTAACCCCACTTCCACTGGTAACCGGTGGTCTTGATGGTGAGGTCGGCGTTGGTCGTATCCTTCTGCGCCACGAGCACCTTGGTGGCTGGAAGCGCCATACCCACGATGATCAGAAAAGGCACCACCGTCCAGACGATTTCCACCGTGACGGATTCATGAAAATTGGCGGCTTTGGCGCCCTGCGATCTGCGGTGTTTCCAGATCGAATAAAACATCACCGAGAACACCGCGACGAAGATCACCGTGCAGATGATGAGCATCATCCAGTGCAGATTGCTCTGCTCCTCAGCGATGCGTGTCACTCCGCGCGTCAGGTTCAACTGATGAACGCTCGGACCGCCCGGCAAATCATTGACTGCGTGGGCGGAACCTGCTGCCCAGGCGCCGGCCAGCATCAGAGCGTGGGCCAACCTCTTGAAAATGCTCTTCATAGTTCTCACTTGCTTCTAAGCCTCAGTTAACTCGCCCCATCTCGATCGGCACCCATGGCGCCCATGCTGTGCAATGCAGCCGGCACGCCCCGCAAGGTAGCCGAAAAGATAGACGCGCCCCGCCCAGTCCACCACCCGCACAAACCAGCACTTGCGCACTGCGACGCAGAACTGCATGCCTATGAAAAGGCGGGCATTGCACGCAAACGGCTTGCTCTAGTGGTGGGCGATTGTAGCGTGGCTTGTTTCAGATCAGAGAAACAAGGGAAACTCCCAAGATCGCCGCGCAAATTTGCTTTAAGTCAATGGAAACAACCACTATTTGCGCTTATGTGCGTGGTGGCCTGCTTTTCAACAGGCTGCGCATTTCGTCCAGTGAGACCGCACTTTGTGCGGTCACTGGAACGCGCGGCACGGGCTTGAAGGCGTGCCCATAGACAATTTCGAAGCTCAAGCTCAGTTGGCCCTCGGCATCTGGCGTGGTAAGCCCCGCTGCCAGCGCCTGGCACAAGGCACTGTGCCAGCGCCGCCCGCGCAGCGCCAGGTGCCGCCCCGGATGCAGGTTGCTGCCCAGCTCACGCAGCTCCTGCAGCAGTCGCTCAGGCGTGGCAAAGCTGAGTGTGATGCGCTCCATGTCCACGATCGGTTCGGCAAACCCCGCGTCGATCAGCATGTCGCCCCAATCGTGCATGTCGGTGAACGCGTGGGCGGGCGCTGGCCAGCCCCGCGCCTGGTACACGGCGCGCAGCTCGCGCAGCGTATCGGGGCCAAAGCAGCTAAACATCAGGTAGCCATCGACATCCAGCGCGCGTTGCCAGGCGCCGATCAAGGCGCGCGGGTCGGCCGCGCTATGCAGCAGCATGTTGGCCCAGAGCATCTGCACCGAGCCCTTCTCCGGGGCGCCAAACGTGACCGCACCTCGGCCCCAGCGCTCTGTGCTCCACCAGCTTGGCGCCAGCGCCTCGCGCGCTACAGCCTGGCGATGCCCAGCCGTCTCGTTGACGGTGCAGCAGGCATCGGGGTAGCGCTCGCGCAGCAAGGCATGGGCCTCAAGGCCGCCGCGCACCGGATCCCAATGGCACCAGGCGCGCGGTGCGTCGCGGATCCAGCCCAGGCGCTGCTCCATGCGCCGCGCCACTTCTTCGTGCAACCAGGGCGAAAGGGCAGGGGCGCGCTCGTGCCAGCGCGCAGCGGCCACGGGGTCAATAGTGGGAGGTAGATCGGAAGCCATGAGGGAGTGTTACAGATGGCGCAGCTTGAGCCCACCAACTGGGCACAAAGACCCCAGCGCCATGCCCTATATTGGACATCACCATGGCACGCCGCAGCCTTCTTGCCCAACCTTGGCGCCCTTGGCGCACGTTCAGCGCCTGGGCGGCGCGCCTGCCCAGCCAGTGTGCCGTGTGCGGTAGCTGGCCGGCGCAGCGTTTGTGCGAAGCCTGCATTGCACGTTTTGCGCAGCCGCGCGCGCGCTGCAGCACCTGCGCCCTGCCGCTGGCTGGGGGAGCCCTTCAGTGTGGCCAATGCCTGCGGCACCCTCCCTTGCTCGATGCCTGCATTGCGGCGCTTGACTATGCCTATCCCTGGGCTGGTGTGTTGGCGGAGTTCAAATTTCGCGGGGACCCGGCCTGGGCGGCGCCGCTTGCCAGCCTGATGCGGAGCACGCCCTGGGCAGAACCGGCCATCGATGCCGCCGACTGGCTGATTCCCGTGCCGCTTTCCCCGGCCCGCCTGGGCGAGCGAGGCTTCAACCAGGCGGAGCGCTTGGCACGAACACTCAGCGACCAAAAGAGTACGCACCGCCTATTGCTGCGCGTGCATTCCGGCGCAGTTCAGCACACCCTGAACCGCGCGCAGCGCCTGCGCAACCTGCAAGGTGCTTTCGCGGTAGACCCGCTACTCGTCGAAACGCTGCGCGGTCGGCGCGTGGTGCTGGTGGACGATGTCATGACGACTGGCGCGACCTTGCACGCCGCGGCCCAGGTGCTGCGCCAAGCCGGGGTCGCTCATCTGACGGCTTTGGTCCTCGCCCGGGCCCCGCAGCCGGCACAATAGAAATACCTTGTAGCGCGGATACGCACTTTTACGCAGCGAGGGGGATGCTCACAGGAAAATGCCGACAAAATCCCGCCATGTTTCACATCGTCCTCGTCGAACCCGAGATTCCGCCGAATACGGGCAACATCATCCGCCTGGCGGCGAACACGGGCTGCACTCTGCACTTGATCGAGCCGCTCGGTTTTTCCATGGAAGACCGCATGCTGCGGCGTGCCGGGTTGGACTACCATGAATTCGCAAAAGTGCAACGGCATGCGGGCTGGACGGCCTTTCTGCGCGCCGTGCAGCCCGATTTGACCCGCATGTTTGCCTTGACTACGCACGCAACGCAAAGCGCATTCGATACCTGTTTTCTTCCGGGCGACTGGCTGGTGTTCGGCGCCGAGACACGCGGTCTGCCTCCCGAACTGCGCGAAAGCTTTGCTCCAGCACAGCAGGTTCGCCTGCCGATGATGGCGGGGCAACGCAGCCTCAACCTCTCCAACGCTGTGGCGGTCACGGTCTTTGAAGCCTGGCGGCAAAACAGCTTTGGGGCGGGCGCTGTCGACAGTGTGCCGGCCGAACTGCGCGCCTGATCAGATTTCCTGCGCGGCCAGCGCTTCGGGTGTTTGTTCGCTCACAAAATCAAGAAAGGCGCGCGTGCGTGCCGGCAGCATGCGCTGCGTGGGCAGCGCCGCATAGATGGTGTAGCGCGAAAGAATCCACTCGGGCAGCACGTGCACCAAGGCCCCGGTGCTCAGGTGGCGCTGCGCCAGCAAGCGCGGAATGACTGCAACGCCTGTGCCATCGAGCACGGCCCGCAGCAGCACGTCGGTGCTGGTTGACTGCAGCACCACCGGCAGGCTCAGTTCGTGGCTTTCACCATCGCCCGACAGGGGCTTGAGGCAGAGTTTGCGCACCCCGCGCCGGCCGTTGCCGGTATCGCGCAGAAAGTCGTGCGATTCCAGATCCTGCGGCTGCTTCGGCGCACCGCGCCGCAGCAGGTAGCCGGGCGAGGCAACCACAATGGCTTCCCCCTGAAACAGCTTGCGCGCCACCACATTGCCGTCGAAATCGTCCGGCACGACGAGAAAAGTGACGTCAAACTCGTCCACCCGCCCTGCGGCGACGTTGTCGGTAGTGAGGTCGAGCACCAGCCGCGGATGGCGCTCGCGCCAGCGGGGAATCAGGGGCGCCAGAAAATAGGTGGCGATCGCTGCGGGTGCCAGCACATGCACCGTGCCCTGCAGGTCGCGCGTGCTCGCTGTGGCGGCGGCTTCGGCGTCGTCGATGTCGCTCAAAATGCTGCGCACCCGCTGCAGGTAAGCGTCCCCAGCCTCGGTGACCGCTACCTTGCGCGTCGTGCGGTGCAAAAGGCGGGTGTTGAGGTGCTGCTCCAGTTCGGCCACCACGCGCGTGACCACTGGGGGCGACATGTCGAGCGCGCGCGCCGCTGCGGCAAAACCGCCTTCGTCGGCGACGCGGGCAAACACCCTCATGGCTTGCAGGCGGTCCATGGCTCAGTCTGCCCAAACCATGGCGTCGGTCGGCGTCAGGCCGGTGCGCCGTAATTGCGCGACAGCGATTCGGCCACGCAGACCGGTTTGTCGCTGCCCTCGCGCTCGACCGTCACCAGCCAGGCCATCTGCAGTCCATCGGGCGCCAGCGGTTCGGTCGATTGCAGCTGCAGGCGCGCGCGCAGCCGGCTGCCCACCGGCACCGGCGCCGTGAAGCGCACGCGGTTGAGGCCGTAGTTCACCCCCATGCGTGCGCCTTCGATGGCAATGCCCGTTTCGAAGAAACGCGGAATCAGCGACAAGGTGAGAAAGCCATGCGCAATCGGCGCGCCAAACGGGCCCTGGCGCGCGCGCTCGGGGTCCACATGGATCCACTGGTGGTCGCCGGTGGCCTCGGCAAACTGGTTCACCTGTTGCTGCGTGATGGTGATCCAGTCGGTCACGCTGACTTCCTGGCCAACGCAGGCTGCGACTTCGGAGTAGGAATGAAAGGTTTTCATGGCGCCAATGTAGCGCCCGCCCCCACGCCACGGTGTCGGCCATGGGACAGCGGCGGATCACGCCGCGTCCAGCCACTGGCAAATACCCTGCCACTGCTCCAGATCGCGCGCCACGCGGGCCGGGGCCACGTCGAACAGCGTGAGCCCGTGCGCGGCCAGGTGCAGGTAGTTTTGCGTCGTACGCAAAGTGCCCAGCACCGGAATATCCAGGCTGTCCACGAAATGCGCCAGTTGCTCGGCGGCGCGCGTGCGCGGGTCGACGCGCATGCCGACAATGCCCACGGGCGTCTGGGCACTGGCCCTGTGCGCGGTCAGCTGGTCAAGAAATTCGCGCGTGGCAAAAATGTCGAACACGCTGGGCTGCAGCGGCACCACGATGCGGTCGGCCAGCTTGAGCACATCCCCCAGGCGCCAGCCCGCCAGCCCGGCCGGCGTGTCGAGCACCACGTGGCTGGCGCCACGCGGTGGGCGGGCGATGACGTCGGCGCTCACGTCCCAACTGCCTATGGGCCGCGCCGCCGCCGGGCGCAGGCCCAGCCACAACCTGGCCGACTGCTGGCGGTCGGCATCGCCCAGCAGCACCGGATGGCCCTGGCTGGCCAGGTAGCCGGCGATGTTGGTGGCCAGCGTTGACTTGCCGACGCCGCCCTTGGGGTTGGCAACCACGATCACAGACATGGAAGACTCCAGATTTCAGGTAAAAAAGGCCTCTAGGGATGGCCTGCATAACTCCCTGCGGTCTGTGATAGCGCGGCCTCGGGCGGTCTACTGCGTTGCTTTTTTTGCCAATAGCTGGGCTATTGGCTGCAAAAAGACGCCTTGTAGCCCATCCCGATCCGCACTATCACCGCCTCGCGAGGGTTATGCAGGACATCCCTAGCGCTTACTACATAAGCATAATAAGCTATCTTTTATATAGCAACTGCACACATCAGGTGGACTGCGTACCCCGGCGAACAAAAAACAGGCCCGCGCCCACCGCCATCAACACGCCGCCAAACACGCGGTTCTGATTGCGCTGCGCGCGCGGGCTTTGCATCAGGCGGCGCAGGCTGCTGGCGCCCAGAGCGTAGCCGTGCATCACGGTCAGATCAATGACCATAGAGGTTGCCGCCATCACCAGCAGCTGCAGCCACAGCGGCCGCGCGTCGGTCAGAAACTGGGGCAGCACGGCCACCATGAAGACGATGCCCTTGGGGTTGGTGGCGTTGGTCAGAAAACCGGTGGCGAAACGGCGCTGCCAGCGGCCTGCCGGTTCCACGGTGGCGCCCACCAGCGAACCACTGGCACCCGAGCGCCACTGGCTCCAGCCCACGTAGATCAAATAGCAGGCCCCCGCCACCTTGACCACACCAAACGCCAGTTCCGACGCCAGCAGCAGCGAGCCCACGCCCGCCCCCGCCACCAGCAACAGCAGTACCAGGCCCAATTGCAGCCCGAAGATGGTGGCCGTCGTCTTGCGCACCCCGTAGGACAGGCCATGGCTCATGGCCAGCACGGCGCCGGAGCCTGGCGAAAGAGCGATGAGGCAGGTGGCGGCAACGAAAGCAAGCCAGGTAGACAAGTCCATGGTGGGAATCGGAAAGAAGGAGTGACAACAGGGAAACGGGCTGGCATCTTAGAGCGGGATGGGCCCGCGCGCATCGCCGAAGTGCAAGAATCTGGGCTCTTGCTTTCCCCTGCCCATGTCACACGCCCCTGCCTGGCTTAGTTACGCCTTTCTCTACCTTGCTGCGGCCGTGCTCACCGTGCCGGTGGCGCGCGCTTTGGGGCTGGGCGCCATCATTGGCTACCTGGCGGCCGGCATTGCCATCGGGCCCTGGGGTTTTGGCTGGGTGAGCAATGTGCAGGACATCCTGCATTTCGCCGAATTTGGCGTGGTGCTGATGCTGTTTCTCGTCGGCCTGGAGCTGCAGCCCACACGCTTGTGGAGCCTGCGTCGGCCGATCTTTGGACTGGGGAGTGCGCAGGTCCTGGGCTGCGCCCTGCTGCTGTGCGCCGCCGCCTTGTTGGCCGGATTTTCCTGGCGCGTGGCGCTGGTGGGCAGCCTGGGGCTGGCGCTGTCGTCCACCGCCATTGCGCTGCAGTCGCTGGGCGAACGCAACCTGCTGCGTACCAGCAGTGGCGAATCAGCGTTTTCCATCTTGCTCTACCAGGACATTGCCGCCATCCCCATCCTGGCGCTCGTGGCGGTGCTGGGCACGGCCAGTGCAACGGGGGCGGCCCACACACCGGGCGCCGCGGCATTCGAAGCCCTCAAGATCGTCGGCGTGATCGCCGCCATCATCCTCGGTGGTCGCTTGCTGCTGCGCCCGTTGCTGCGCTGGATTGCGCGCAGCCGCACCCCCGAGATCTTTACCGCAGCAGCGCTGCTGCTGGTGGTCGGCATTGCCTACCTGATGGTGCTGGTCGGCCTGTCGATGGCGCTGGGGGCTTTTTTGGCCGGTGTGCTGCTGGCCGAGAGCGAGTTCCGGCGCGAGCTGGAGACCGATATCGAGCCTTTCAAGGGCCTGCTGCTGGGCCTGTTCTTCATTGCCGTGGGCATGAGCATCGACTTTGGCGCCATGCTGCGCGCGCCGCTCATGGTGGCCTTGCTGCTCACCGGCTTTGTGGCGATCAAGAGCGTGGTGATTTATGCACTGGCGCGGGCCGTGAAAATTCCGTACCAGGAGCGCCCGGTGTTCACGCTGCTGCTGGCGCAGGGCGGGGAATTTGCCTTTGTGGTGTTCCAGGCCGCAGCGGGTGCAGGTGCGCTGCCGGGCGAGATGGCCTCGCTGCTGATCGGCGCCGTCGCACTGTCGATGCTGTGCACGCCGCTGCTCCTGCTGCTGATCGATCGCTTCGTGCTGCCGCGCTTTGCCGCCACGCTGCGCGCGCCTCCCGAAGGCGAGATCTCCGAGCCGCAAACGGCGCCGGTGCTGATTGCCGGGTTTGGCCGCTACGGGCAAATCGTGGCGCGCGTGCTGCTGGCCCAGGGCATTCCGGCCACGGTGCTGGACCACAGCGTGGACATCCTGGAAGTAGCGCGCACCTTTGGCTACCGCGTGTTCTATGGCGACGCTACGCGCCTGGACCTGCTGCGCATGGCGGGCGCCGCGCAGGCGCGGGTGCTGGTGCTGGCGGTCGATGCGCCCGGTCCCTCGCTCAAGATCGCAGCGCTGGCGCGCGAACACTTCCCGCACCTGAAAATCGTCGCACGCGCCCGGGACCTCACGCACTGGAACGATTTGCGCGACCTGGGCGTCACCCAGGTGCAGCGCGAACTGTTCGAATCCAGCCTGCTGAGCGCGCGCAGCGTGCTGGAACACATGGGCCTGCAAGAGAGCGAGACCGAGGCGCTGCTGGCGCGCTTTCGCCAGCACAACATTGCGCTGGCCGACCGCATGTACCCGCACCACAAGGACCAGGCCCGCATGATCGCCGTGGCCCGCGAAGGCCGCAGCCAGCTGGCTGAGCAGCTGGCCAAGGAACGGGAAGAGCGCACCCTGCGCAGCGCGGCGGGCATGGGCTACCCGGGCTACGGGGAGAACGAGCAAGCCCCTGGCCGGGAAGACGCTTACGAACTGAAAAATACAAGATAAAACCGGCTCTAGCGCTTTATCTATAAGCCTATATAGCTACTTTTTCAATAGCATCTACTGAACCAAGGAAAGAGGGCGGGTGCCCGCGCGGCTTGGCGCTGCCGCTCAAGGCTTCGCGTTCCCATCGTCCCAGGGGTGCAGTACGCAGGTGCCCGGCGCCTGCGAGTGCCAGGTGGCGAGCATGGCCTCACGGAAATCCGCCAGGGGATAGGTGTTTGCAATTCGGGGCCGAATGCGGCCTGTTGCAGCCCACTGCATCAGCTGTTCAAGGCGTGGCGGGCGCAGGGCGGGGTTGTTTTCGGTAGAGATGACCGTCGGGCAGCCCAGCACGTTCAGGCCCTTCATCATCATGAGATTGGTCGGCAGTTGGTTGGCGCGCGGCGAACCGCGCTGGCCATGGCCGTTGGCCACATCGGGGGTGGAAGTCCACGCGACAATGAGAAAGCGCGCACCAAAACGCACGCAGCGCATGCTTTCGATGGAGGTCTCACCGCCCACGCCGTCATACACAACGTGTACGCCCTTGCCATCGGTCAGCGCCTTCACCTCGTCGCGAAAGCGACGCACGCCGGTTTCACCCGCTGGCGCCGTGGTGTTGAGCACATGGTCGGCACCCTGGGCCTTGACGATGGCGAGCTTTTCATCCGAGCGCCCGGTGGCAATCACCGTGGCGCCCAGAAGTTTCGCCACTTGCACGGCGGCCAAGCCAATGGACCCCGACGCGCCATGGATCAGTACCGTCTCTCCCGCTTGTAGACGGGCGCGCTGCACCAGAGAGTAGTAAGCGGTTTCGAAGTTGCCCAGCAGGCAGCAAGCCTCGTCAAACGACAGCCCCTTGGGGATGCGGCGCAGGGCACTTTCTGGCAGCACTGCGTAAGGAGCGTAGCCGCCCTGTGTCTGGTAGTTGCCCCCCGAGCGGGCACCTGCCTGCATGCCGTCCACCAGCACCGCATCGCCCACCGAAACGCGCGAAACCGCGCTGCCCGTGGCGACTACCCGACCGCTGTATTCCAGGCCCGGCGTGTAAGGCGGGCTGGGCATTTTCTGGTACTGCCCGCTGGTCATCAGCAGATCCACCCGGTTCACGGAGGCACTTTGGATGCGCAGGACGATTTCGTGGGGCTTGAGCGCTGCGGGGTCGGGCGCGCGCACCTGCGCGATGCGCATGTTGTGCCCGATAGCCTCCAGCGGATTTTCGCCAAATGAATCAACGAAAACCTGCTGTCCGTCAGGGAGCGGCGTGGGGTGCATGGGAATCCTTCTTCGAGTTGCAGCAACAAGACACTTACTGCGGCTCAATCCCAGCGGCCTTGATTTTGTTTCGCCAGCTCTCGATCGACGCCCTGCTGTAGGCGCCAAGTTCCTCAGGCGAGGAGTTCTTGAGATCGCTCGACAAATTCTTGATCCGCTCCGCAAACTCTGGCGATGTCGTCGTCTGGTGGATCGCCGTCTTGAGCCTGCCAATGATTTCGGTCGGCGTGCCTGCAGGCGCGTACACCGCCAACCAGGACACCAGGTCCAGCCCCTCGACGCCAGTCGCTTCATGCAAAGTGGGAACATCGGGGGCCAGCGAACTGCGCGCGGCCGAGGTGATGGCCAGCGGGCGCATTGGCCCGCCAGGGCCAATGAAGGCTTGTGCGGCAGCGGTGTCGATGAACATGAACGCCAGGCGCCCGCCGATCACGTCGGACGCGGCTGCCGGCGTGCCCTTGTAGGGCACCGCAATGGCATTCACCCCCACCGCCTTCATCACGGCCGCGCCAGATACCTGGCCAGTGCTGTTCCCGTAGCCATAGGATGCCTGCGCCGGATTGGCCTTGAGCCAGGCCACAAGCTCCTTGACGTCCTTGACCGGCATGTCTCTGCGCACCAAGAGCAGGAACGGCGTCTCGCTGATCAGGGTGATGGGGGCAAAATCCTTGATGGGGTCGTAAGGGAGCGATTTGAACAGCGAGACGTTGGCCGCCTGCGTGGTGTTGGTGGTAAAGAAAATGGTGTAGCCATCGGGCTTGGCTTTTGCTGCGGCAGATGCCGCGATCTGGCCCGATGCGCCGGGCAAGTTCTCCACCACCACGCTGGTTTTGAGACTGTCTTGCAAACCGGCCGAGATCACCCGGGCGATGATGTCAGTGCCGCTGCCGGCAGTGAAAGGCACGATGAGCTTGATCGGCTTGGAGGGGTAATCCGCCGCCTGAACACCGCCAAAGCCCATGGCTGCGGCCGAGATGGCCGCCAATACGAACGTTCTGCGCGCTGCGCGCATGGTCGAAAATGGGGTGCTCATTTTTTATACCTTGTGGTTTGGGGAAAATGCGTGAATAACAAAAGCCGCGGCCTCCTGGTCCGGCTTGGCCGAATACTCATGGGTTGCACCATCGGGAAAGAATATCCAATCCCCCTCAGTGGCCTCAAAATAATGGCCATTAATATGCCCGGTCACGGCACCCTTCTGGACGAATATCACCTGCTCCATGCCATTGAGTGCATGGCTGGTTTTCTTGCCGCCGGGTTCAAGCCGTGCTTCATATATCGCCATGTGCCGGGGAGAGCCTTGCGGCACATCCAGCGCCCAGGCAAACCGCACGCCGCTGTGGTGCTCAGGCACAAATGCGGTTGACGCCACCGCAGCGACTTCACCGCCTGAGGGCATCCGCTTGCCAGCAGTGGCGGGCGCATCTTCGCAATTGACTGCGGCCATGGGGTTCTCTGCATAGGGCGGGGCGTAGACCACCAGCACCTTCACCGGGGTATCGCTGGTCACGCCAAAACGATGCGGTGTTCCCTCCGGCGTGAACATCCAGTGGCCAGGCCTGGTGATCTGCTCCCCGCCATTGAGTTCACCAAGGCCCTCCCCTTGAAGCAGATATGAGGCTTGCTCCAGATTTGGATGCATATGCCTGAGCGCACCATGGCCTTTTTCAATGGTGCCAATGAGCACTTCGAGGTATTTGGCGCCCACCGTTTCGCGACTGATCACCCGCTGGTTTGTGGTACCGCTGTGGTTGGCCGGAGAATAAGGATTGGCTCCATCCGAGGAAACGACATAACGAGATTCCATGGAGACTCCACTTGAAAATACTGATTGCCGTTTCCGGGTTATTTAGAATTTGAATCTGACTTGGCTCTCCCGGAACGGGAAATTCATGTTACGTGAACGGATCGTGGTTTCCCAATGATCTTCGCGCATGCCCCGTCGTGAACAGGATTCATGCGGAATACGGATTAACCCTGATATTGGTGCGCTGCAGCAAACAGCTGCGCCACCTTAGCGTCCAAGCTGGCCCCGAATTTCTTGAAATCCCCCATGCCAAGAATTCGGCAGCACGAGAGCGTGCAGCGGCCCTCCCGGCGCCTGGCACAGATGGCCTGCGCTAAACGCGCTCGAGCAGCAACGCAATCCCCTGCCCCACGCCTATGCACATGGTGCACAGCGCATAGCGGCCACCGGTGGCGTGCAGGCGATTGACGGCCGTGGTGGCCAGGCGCGCGCCGCTGGCGCCCAGTGGGTGGCCGAGCGCAATCGCGCCGCCCCAGGCATTGACGCGCGCGTCGCCGTCCGCGAGGCCCAGCAGGCGCAGCACCGCCAGGCCCTGTGCGGCAAAAGCCTCGTTGAGTTCGATCACGTCGATCTGGGCGAGCGAGATCCCCGTTTGCGCCAGCAGCTTCTGCGTGGCCGGCGCCGGGCCGATGCCCATGACGCGCGGCGCCACACCCGCCACCGCCATCCCCACCACCCGGGCGCGCGGCGTGAGGCCGTGCCGCGCCGCCTCTCGCTCGCTGGCAAGCAGCAGCGCGCAGGCGCCGTCGTTCACACCGCTGGCGTTGCCGGCGGTCACCGTGCCGCCTGGCCGCACGATGGGTTTGAGGCGCGCCAGCGCCTCCAGGCTGGTGGCGCGCGGATGCTCGTCGTCGGTCACCACCACGGCGTCGCCCTTTCTCGTGACCAGGGTCACGGCCACGATCTCGCGCGCCAGGTGGCCCGCCTGCTGCGCCGCCAGGGCGTGCTGCTGGCTGGCCAGCGCTATGCGGTCCTGGGCTTCGCGCGAGATGCCATGCTCCTCTGCCACGTTTTCAGCCGTCTCGGGCATTGAGTCCACGCCGTACTGCGCCTTCATCAGCGGGTTGACGAATCGCCAGCCAATGGTGGTGTCGTAGACGGCGTTGCTGCGGCCAAACGCGGCGTCCATCTTGGGCATGACGAAAGGCGCGCGGCTCATGCTCTCCACGCCGCCGGCAATCACCAGCCCCGCTTCACCCCCCTTGATGGCGCGTGCCGCCGTGCCCACAGCGTCGAGCCCCGAGCCGCAGAGGCGGTTGATGGTGGCGCCCGGCACCTCCACCGGCAGGCCGGCGAGCAGCGCCGCCATGCGGGCGACGTTGCGGTTGTCCTCGCCGGCCTGGTTGGCGCAGCCATAAAGCACGTCGGAAAGCTGCGCCCAATCCACGCCCGGATTGCGTTGCATCAGCGCGCGCAGGGGAATGGCACCCAGATCGTCGGCGCGCACCGCTGAGAGCGCACCGGCATAGCGGCCGAAAGGGGTGCGGATGGCGTCGCAGATGAAGGCTTCGGTCATGGTCAGGCGTTCCAGCAAAGTCAATGCGCCACTCTAACCAGTGCGGCTGCGCAGCCATGCTGCCTGCGGGACAATGCAGGCATGTTCAACCCGACCCAAGCCGACGTGCGCCGCTTTCTGTGCGCAGTGCATGCCAAAACCGCTGCGCAGGCGCCCATGGAAGCCATCGAAACCCTGGCCAGCCTGTGGATTGCGGAGCACCCCGAATACCACGCCGATCTGCAGGACGCAGACGCAGCCGTAGCGCGCAACTACGACGAGACGCCCGAGCGCAGCAACCCGTTTCTGCATCTGTCCATGCACCTGTCGGTGAGCGAGCAGTGCAGCATCGACCAGCCGCGCGGCATCCGCCAGGCGGTGGAGTTGCTCGCGCACCGGCTCGATTCGCTGCACGACGCGCACCATGTGGCGATGGAGTGCCTGGGCGAAATGCTGTGGGAAAGCCAGCGCTCAGGCCGCCCACCCGATGGCGAAGCCTATGTGGCGCGCGTCCAGCGCAAGGCCACGAAGGATTGATGCTCTGTTTTTGATAGCTTACAACGCTTTATAGATAAGCGATGGAGGCATATTTGACCAATAAAAAACCCGCCTGCAGGCGGGTTTTTTATTGGGTGGAGGGCGGCCGCTCAGCGAAAGCGCGACTCGGGCACCGTCTTCAGTTCGCCGTCGAGCGAACCGATGTAGCTCGCCAGTGCCTTGAGTTCGACGTGGGTGAATTGCTTGGCCACGCCGCCCATGATGGCGTTCGAGCGGCCCACGTAGCGGCCTTTGTCTGCCTTGTAAGCCTTGAGGGCCACAAACAGGTAATCAGGGTGCTGACCGGCCAGCAAGGGGTACGAGGGATCGATGGGCTTGGCGAAATTGTCGCCGTGGCAGGAAACGCAGGCGCCTTTCTGCAGGAGCGATGCGACCTCGGTGGAAGGCTCGCGCGAGGGTTTGGCCGGCGTGGCAGCAGTGCCGCCCTGGCCCAACTGGGCGTAATAAGCCGAAATGTCGGCGATATCCTGATCGGACAGCGACTGCGCTACCGCGTGCATGGTGGGAAAGCGCCGATCGCCTTTGGCATAACCATGCAGCGCCGAAGCAATATAGGCCTCGCCCTGACCGGCAATCTTGGGAACCTTGTAGACCTCAGGAAAGCTCGACTGGTAGCCTACGATGCCGTGGCAACCGACGCACATGGGAATTTTTCCCTCGCCCGCTTTCGCATCACCCTTGATCTGCTGGGCCTGCACCGAAACCGTCCCGAAAGCGACAGCCAGAGCGAATATCGACATCATCGTTTTGTTCATTTTGCGCGCACAATCGTAGGAAAGTTCCGCCCCCAGGGCCTCAATTTACGGGCGATTATAGCCAGCGCTGTCAAGCCCGATAGTCAACTCTTTTTCACATGTCTACGAAATTTCAAGGCTCCAAGAACTACGTCGCCACCCAGGACTTGATGCTTGCCGTCAACGCCGCCGCTACGCTGCAGCGCCCGCTGCTGGTCAAGGGCGAGCCGGGCACCGGCAAGACCATGTTGGCCGAAGAAGTGGCACAGGCGCTCGGCATGCCGCTCTTGCAGTGGCACATCAAGTCCACCACCAAGGCGCAGCAAGGTCTGTATGAGTACGACGCGGTAAGCCGCCTGCGCGACAGCCAGCTCGGGGGCGCCGAAAACGGCGACAAAGTGAAGGACATCCGCAACTACATCATCCAGGGCGTGCTGTGGCAGGCCTTCACGGCAGACGAGCCGGTGGCGCTGCTCATCGACGAGATCGACAAGGCCGATATCGAATTCCCGAACGACCTGCTGCGCGAGATCGACCGCATGGAGTTCTATTGCTACGAGACGCGCGAGCTCGTCAAGGCCAAGCACCGCCCGCTCGTCTTCATCACCTCAAACAACGAAAAGGAACTGCCCGACGCCTTCCTGCGCCGCTGCTTCTTCCACTACATCAAGTTCCCCGAAGCCGACACCATGCGCCAGATCGTGGCCGTGCACTTCCCCACGCTCAAGAGCGAGCTGCTCTCGGCAGCGATGAAAACGTTCTACGACGTGCGCAACTTGCCGGGCCTGAAGAAGAAGCCCTCAACCAGCGAACTGCTCGACTGGCTCAAGCTGCTGGTGGCCGAGGACATCCCGCTCGAAGCCCTGCAAAGCCAGGACAACAAGGTGGCCGTTCCGCCGCTGGTCGGCGCGCTGCTGAAGAACGAGCAGGACGTGAGCCTGTTCGAGAAGCTGGTTTTCATGAACCAGCGCAACCGCTGAAGCCGAGCGATGAGCACACCCACCCATCCTTCCCTGGCTGACGGCATTGCCGACGCCGTCGGCTTTGTCGGCGGTGCCCTCGGCGGTTTCTGGCTGGGCCAGTGGCTGGGCATGGACATCTTTGCACCGGGTTACGGCAACCAGTCCCTGGTGGGCATTGTCCTGGTCGGTCTGGGGGGCGGCCTGGGCCTGCATGCCGCGAGGCGCTGGCAGAGCAGCCGCCGCAGCAACCCCTCCAAGGACTGACGCAGAGCGAATATCTATGGCTTTTGTAGAACCGGTCACTTTGCGAGAACGCGGCGTGCGCCTGGAGCCCCTGGCCCTGGCGCACGAAGATGGCTTGCGCGCGGCCGCCGCCGACGGTGAATTGTGGAAGCTGCGCGTCACCTCGGTGCCCGAGCCGCAGGACACCCGCGCCTACATCGAAACCGCGCTGACGATGCGCGCCGACGGCAACCGCTTTGCCTTTGCCATATTCGACGACGCTACCGGCCAGGTGCTGGGCAGCACCAGCTACCACGACATCCTCCCGGCGGTGAAACGCGTCGAGATTGGCTACACCTGGTACCGCAAGAGCGTGCAGCGCAGCCACGTCAACACCACCTGCAAACTGCTGATGATGGGCCACGCGTTTGACGGCCTGGGCTGCCACGTGGTGGGCTGGCGCACCGACAACTTCAACTTCGCCTCGCAGCGCGCCATCGAGCGCCTGGGCGCGAGGAAGGACGGCGTCATCCGCGGCAACGCACTGCGCCGCGACGGCACCATCCGCGACACCGTGATGTACAGCCTGCGCGCCGGTGAATGGCCCGAAGCGCGCGCTCAATTGCTATACCTTTTAGAGCTGCATGCGCATACTGCATAAGCGCTAGCAGCCAAAAACATACTGAACTATGCTGATTGACTTCTTCTACACGCTGCGCTCCGCCAAGCTGCCGGTTTCGGTCAAGGAATACCTGAGCCTGCTCGAAGCACTGGAAGCCGGCGTGGTGGGACCGAAGTCCGAGAGCGCCTGGAGTCTGGACGACTTCTATTTCCTCTCGCGCCTGACGCTGGTGAAGGACGAAAAGCACTACGACAAGTTCGACCGCGCTTTCGCCGCTTACTTCAAGGGCGTCGAGATGGTGGCCGATTTCACCAAGGAAGTGCCCGCCGACTGGCTGCGCAAAATTCTGGAGAACGAACTCACGCCCGAGCAAAAGGCCGCCATCGAAAAGATGGGCTGGGACGAGCTCATGGAGACGCTCAAGAAACGCCTCGAAGAGCAGAAGGAACGCCACGAAGGCGGCAGCAAGTGGATCGGCACCGGCGGCACCAGCCCTTTCGGCCACGGCGGCTACAACCCGCAGGGCATTCGCATTGGCGGCGCTGGCAAGAACAAAAGCGCCGTGAAAGTGTGGGAGCAGCGCGCTTACAAGGATTACGACGACCAGCAGGAACTCGGCACGCGCAACATCAAGGTGGCGCTGCGCCGCCTGCGCAAGTTTGCCCGCGAGGGGCATGAGATGGAACTCGATCTGCCCGACACCATCCGCAGCACGGCGGCCAATGCGGGGTACCTGGACATCAAAATGGTGCCCGAGCGGCACAACAACGTGAAGGTGCTGCTGCTGATGGACGTGGGCGGCACCATGGACGAGCACATTCAGCGTGTCGAAGAGCTGTTTTCCGCCGTCAAGACCGAGTTCAAGCACCTGGAGTTTTATTACTTCCACAACTGCGTCTACGACTTCATGTGGAAGAACAACCGGCGCCGCTTTGCGGAGAAATTCCCCACCTGGGACATCATTCGCAAGTACAACAAGGACTACAAGCTGATTTTCGTAGGCGACGCCACCATGAGCCCCTACGAGATTTTGCAGCCCGGCGGCAGCGTGGAGTACAACAACGAGGAAGCTGGCGCCGAGTGGCTGCAGCGCCTCACGCACGCCTTCCCCAAGTTTGCCTGGATCAACCCCGAGCCACAAGGCGTGTGGCAGTACCGCCAGAGCATCAGCATCATCCAGCAGCTCATCGGCAATCGCATGTACCCTTTGTCACTCAAAGGCCTGGAGGAGACGATGCGGCTGCTGTCAAAATAGGCGCATGCCCCACTCTCGCGCGGTGCGCGCCGGGCAACTGGCCCTGCTCCTTTTTTTTGCCATTTCAGGTGCGCTGACCGGCTGCAGTGCCCTGACCCCCACGGCCAGCGAACGCAGCAGCGAAGCCGCAGCCTCAGGCGCCGCCGCGTTCACGCTGCAGGTGCGCGCGCCCAAGGAAGTGCGCGACTACCTGGAAAAGCACCTCGAACTGCAGCGCTTTCGCGCCTTTCCCGATCTGCAGGAACGCGAGCTCTCGCGCCTGCTGGGCGCGGCCGATGCCAATGCGCGCGAACTGCTCGCCACGCTGGGCTACTTCAGCCCGGACATCCAGATTGATCTGACCAAGACGCCCGACGACCGCCGCGCGCCGCGCGCCATCGTGGTCACCGTCGATCCGGGCGAACGCACCACCATCAAGGCGCTGGACTTGAGGTTTCAGGGCGACATCGAGACGGGCCCCACCACCAGCCGCCCTGAGGCGCGCGCACGCGCCGCGTGGTCGCTCAACCCTGGCGAACCGTTTACCCAGGAAGCCTGGGACGACGCCAAGAAAAATTCGCTGCGCGCGCTGCAAAAGCGCCGCTACCCGACCGCCAGCCTCGCCAACAGCCGTGCGGACATCGACGCGGATACGCACCAGGCGGCGCTGTCGGCCACCTTCGATTCGGGCCCAGCCTACCGTTTCGGTCCGCTGCACCTCAAGGGCATGAAGCGCTACGACGCCGAAGGCATCAAGAACATCGCGCGCCTGCCCACTGGGGCCGTATACGACGAGACCGAATTGCTCGATGCCCAGCAGCGCCTGGCCAGCAGTGGTTATTTCGATGCTGTGTTCCTCACGCTGGACCCCGATGCGCAGCAACCGGGCGCCGCCCCGGTCACCGCGCAGGTGCGCGAGGCACCGCTGCAAAAAGCCATCTTCGGCATCGGCGTTTCCACCGACAGCGGCATGCGCCTGTCGCTGGACCACACCTACAACCAGCTTCCCTGGCTGGGCTGGCGGGCGCTGACCAAGCTCTCGTTCGATCGCGAAGCCAAGGTTCTCGGCACCGAGTGGACGGCACTGCCCGGCGCCAACGGCTGGCGCTGGGTGGCCGGCGCGCAATTGCAGCGCGAAGCTACCGGCGACTACCAAGTCAACAGCACACAGTGGCGGTTTGGCCGCAGCCAGAGCACCGACCACATCGACCGCAACTACGCCTTGCAATACGACAGCGCAGTCAGCCAAGGCCCCATGGCACCGCCTGAGAGCACAGCCCTGAGCCTGAACACTGGCTGGACGGGCCGCTATTTCGATAGCAAAACGGCGCCGGCCAGCGGTTGGGGCCTGGCCGCTGAATTCGGCGTGGGCACCACGCTGCGCCCTGAACGCGACCCCTTCGTGCGCGCACTGGCCCGCGGCTTGTATTTCCAGCCCCTCGCCAAGGTGACAGCGCCCGACGGCAGCAGCCGACGTGCCCGCATCGCGCTGCGCACCGAAGTCGGCGCAGTGCTTGCCCGGCCCGGCGCGCAGATTCCGGTGACGCAGCTGTTTCTGACCGGCGGCGACACCACCGTGCGTGGCTACAGCCTGCGCTCCATTGGCGCACGCACCGAAAGCGACCAGCTCTTTGGCGGGCGGTACCTCGCCGTAGCCAGCGCCGAATGGCAGCGCCCCCTCGTGTTTGGCGGCACGGTAAGCGACTTTGAGAGCGCCTTGTTTGTGGACGTGGGCGCCGTTGCCGACCGCCTGGCCGACTTGCACGCGCGTGTCGGCGTGGGCGCGGGGCTGCGCTGGCGCAGCCCGGTCGGGCCTTTGCAGACCGATCTGGCTTACGGGGTGCAAGCCAAACAACTGCGCCTGCATCTGCGCCTGGGCTTCACGTTCTGACGATGGCAAGCCGCCCCACCACGCCCCCAGACGCCGGCCCTGAGGTCTTTGCTGCCGGCGCCACCCACCGCGCCGGCCCTAACGCTTACGCGGCCGCCTCGGGCAACCACCCCCCACCTGCGCCTCGGCGCAAGCGCTTGCTGCGCCCCTTCCTGCTCGCCTTTGCCGCCTTGCTGGCGGTGCTGCTGCTGGCCGCCTTGCTGGCCTGGCAATGGCTGGGACGTGACGATTCGCTCGCCTATGTGCTGCAACGTGCGTCACAAAGCCTGCCCGCAGACCAGCAGTTGACAACCGAAGGCGTCCGTGGCTCCCTGCGGCGCGGCGGCCACATTGAGCACCTGCGCTGGCAAAGCAGCACACTCAGCGTGGACGCGCAGGACATCGACCTTGGCTGGAGCCTCACACCCCTGCTCAACAAGACCCTGCACCTGGGCAAGCTTGACGCAGCCCGCGTGGTCATCACGCCCCTGGCGCAGCCTGAAGTGGCAACACCGCTGCCGACGCCTTTGCAGCAACTGAACTGGCCGCTGCGCATCGACATCCCCTTTGCGGTGCGCGAACTGGTCTGGGCTGCCGACAAACCCTTCGACGCCAAAGCCCTCTCCGGCCGCTACCGCTACGACGGCGCCGTGCACCACCTCGAAGTTGCGGGCGTGGATCTGCCGCAGGGCCACCTCAGCGCCGATGTGCGCGTGGACGGCAATGCGCCCATGGCAGTGGACGCCACGCTGCAAGCGCAGTTGCAGGCCCAGCTTCCTCACAGCGCCGCAGAGGCCGACCGTACGCTGGGCGCCCAAGTCGAGGCCCAGGCCAAGGGCACCCTGGCCGGCCAGGCGGCCCGCATCGAGCTGACGGCAAAACTGCGCGCAGCGCCGCAAGAGGCATCGGCAACAAAAGACTCGGCGCCCATGCAAGCCGACGCCAGCGCCAGCATCGCGCCCTGGGCAGCCCAACCGCTGCTCACAGCGCAAGCCGATCTGCAAGGCGTTGACCTGGCAGTGCTATCGCCCCAAGCCCCCACCACCTTGCTCAGCGGCCACGTCACAGCCGGGCCAACGCCCGAAGGTTGGGACGTGGAAGCGACCCTCACCAATGCCCGCCCGGCCCCCTGGGACAAAAAGGGCTTGCCGGTGGACGCCATTGCAGCGCACGCGCACTTTGACGGAACACAATGGAGCACCGAGGACGCCCACATCGATATCGGCAAGGGCACGCTGGCCTTGCAAGGCCGTTTCGCACCAGCGTCACAATCCATCGCACTCAAGGCGCAGGTCGAACGCGTCGACCCGGCGCAACTGCACACGGCGCTTGCCGCGGCACCGCTGAGCGGCCGCGCCACGATGGAAGGAAGCGCGCAAGACCTCCAATTCGAACTGCAATTGGCCGCCAGCGGCGCGCGCAGCGCACGCAAGAGTGCGCCAGCAACCCTGCGCATCGACCGCGTGGCAGCGCGCGGCACCTGGAAAGAAGGCGTGCTCCGTCTGCCGCAAGCCGATATCGAGGCGCTGCAGGCACAGGTCAAGGCGACCGACGTGCAGGTCGCCACCCTTCCTGCGCTCGCCATCAGCGGCAAGGTTCAGGCCAAGTTGCCTGGCACGAGTGCGCGTGCAAACGGCAAGCTTGCCGCGCGCCTTGGCGCAGGTACGCTGCAAGTACAGGCTGCGTCTGCAGAGCAGACGCTGGCGTGGCTGCGAACCCTGCCTGGTCTCACCCAGCTCGCGCCCGGCTTTGCGGCGCGCGGCAGCGCGTCCCTCAATGCCCAATGGCGTGGAGGCTGGGAAAGCTTCACCACCTTGCCCAAGGCGACTACCGAATCCGACAGCAAGAGTGCCAATGCCTCGCAGCTGCAGGCCACGTTTGACACTGCAAAGCTGCAGCTCGACCTGCCTACAGCGAAAGGCGCCGCGCCCACTCAGGTGGAGCTGCGCGGTGTGCGCCTGCATGCCAACGGCAGCGCCGCTCGCGCCGAAATTTCGCTGCAAGGCGAGCTGCGCCGCAACAAGCAAAGCGCCACCGTGCAAAGCAACGTCGTCGCCCGCCTGCTGGAATCCACCGACAAGAGCGCTGTTGCCGCGAATGCGCAGGTGCAAAGTCTGAGCATGACGCTGCAAGACGGCCTGCACAAAGGCCAATGGGCCTTGCAGGCAGGCCTCCCTTTTGCCATCGAGGCGCGCCGCAACGCAGAGGGGGCGCTCAGCGCCAAGGTCGGGGCGGGCAGCGCTGCGCTCACCGCACCCGTGCCTGGCAAAGTCGCGCTGCGCTGGGAGCCGCTCGCGTTCACCCGTTCTGCAGGTGGCGCAGTGGCCGTGCAGACGCACGGCGCCGTCACCGGCATTCCGCTCGCCTGGGCCGATCTGGTCGGCGCGCAGGACCCACCGCTGCTGAAAAAATTCGGCCTCGACACCAATCTCATCTTCGGCGGGCAGTGGGCCGTGGATGCGGACGACAAGCTCAGCGCCAGCGTGCGCCTGCAGCGCAGCAGTGGCGACTTGCGCATTGCCGTGGAAGACGCGCCACCCGCCACCAGCGTGCAGAGCAAGGGCGACGGCACCAAGGTCGACGCGGCACTGCGCGAGCGCACCGACACCATCGCCGCAGGGCTGCGCAACATCGCCCTCACCGTAGAGGCTGAGGGCGATGCCCTGCGCGCCGCCTTTACCTGGGACAGCGCCCAAGCGGGCGAGGTACGCGCTGAGGTATCCACACGCCTGCAGCACCAGGACGGCGGCTGGGTTTGGCCAGACAACGCAGCACTGGCCGGCACCGTGCGCGCCAAGCTGCCACAGGTAGGCGTGTGGTCGGTGCTGGCGCCGCCCGGCTGGCGCGTCAGCGGCACACTCGAAGCCGATGCGGCACTCTCGGGCACACGCAGCAACCCCCAGTGGAGCGGGCAACTCAGCGCCGACAAGCTCACCGTGCGCTCGCTGCTCGATGGCGTAGACCTTCAAGACGGCCAGCTGCGCGCCACGCTGGCCGGCAACCGCGTCAACATCACCGAGTTCAGCCTCAAAGGCGGGCGCGGCAGCAGCGCACGCATCGCAGGCTTCAGCGGCAACCGCACGCCCCCACCGGTGGACGGCGGCAGCCTTCAGGGCAGCGGCAGCGTGCAATGGGGCAGCAGCGCAGCAGACCTGCGCATGGACTTCAAGGCCCGAGCCAGCCAACTGCAGGTGCTGGTGCGCGCGGACCGTCAGGCCAGCATCTCGGGCACGCTGGACGCCACCTTGCGGGAGCGCCAGTTCAAGCTGCGCGGCGACTTGCGTATCGACCGCGCCAGCATCCTGTTGCCCGACGCCAGCGCCCCCAGCCTGGGCGCTGATGTGGTGGTGCACTCCAAGGCGCGCGACGCAGCAGCGCAAAAAAATGCCCAGCAAGCGGCCAGCGCCGCGCAGCGCGCAGACACCGTGCTGCCGCCCGACGTGGCCGTCACCCTGGACCTGGGCGACGATTTCGCCTTCCAGGGCCAGGGCATCACTACGCGCCTGGAAGGCAAGCTCGACGTCCGCAGCAGCACAGTGCCCCACGCGCCGCCGCGCGTCTTTGGCGAGGTGCGCACCGTTGCCGGCCGCTACCGCGCCTGGGGACAGATGCTGGACGTCGAAACCGGCCTGATGCGCTTCAACGGCCCGTACAACGACCCCTCGCTCGACATTCTCGCCCTGCGCCCCAATATCGAAGTGCGCGCCGGCGTGCAGGTCAGCGGCAACGCGCTCGCCCCACGTGTGCGCCTGTACGCCGAGCCCGATTTGCCCGATGCAGAAAAGCTCTCGTGGGTGGTATTGGGCCGCAGCGCAGCCTCCGGCGGCGCCGAAGCCGCGGTGCTGCAGCAGGCTGCGCTGGCGCTGCTGGGCGGCAAAGGCGGCGGCGCAGGCGAGAAGGTCGCCAGCCGCCTGGGTTTGGACGAAGTCGGCTTCAAGGGCCCCGGTGCAGGCGCGGACGCCACGGGAGCCGCCCTCACCTTCGGCAAACGTCTGTCCAAGGACCTGTACGTCACCTATGAGCGCAGCCTCTCGGGCACATTGGGCACGCTCTACATCTTCTACGACCTATCAAAACGCCTGCGCCTGCGCGGGCAGACCGGCGCCAGCACGGGGTTGGACCTCATCTACACCGTGCACTACGAGTGAAAATCCGTCCGAACCTTCCTTGAACACAACCTCTAGGGATGGCCTGCATAACTCCCTGCGGTCTGTGATAGCTCGGCCTCGGGCGGTCTACTGCGTTGCTCTTTTTGCCAATAGCTGGGCTATTGGCTGCAAAAAGACGCCTTGTAGTCCATCCCGATCCGCACCATCACCGCCTCGCGAGGGTGATGCAGGACATCCCTAGGGGAGGCGATCAGATCTCATAGGAAATCAGGGTCACCTCTGCCGCCTGGGTCCGAATCGGGATGAGGGCCTGGTACGCGGGTGACGCAAACCAGCCTTCGGCAGCGGCCCCCGTTGGAAAACGAAGCACGACGATGTCGGGATGCGGGCACTCGCCTGCGAAGGCCGCCACCTGCTTGCCACGAAATACCAGTTCTCCTTTCCATGGCGCCAGGGTCTGGGGCACCTTGCTGCGGTACTGCTCCCACATCGGGGCATTCGTGACGGTGATATGACCCACCACATACGCTTCGGGCATGCATGACTCCAAAGAGGGGAACTCAGACCAGTGCAGAGACAACCGATGGAGGGCAGCGCCCTTTCAGGCGCGGCCGCCCTCGAAGAGGTCTTCTACACACCCAGATAGCGCTGCACAATTTCTGGCTGGCCCTTGAGTTCTTTCGCCGTGCTTTCGTGGGCGATATGTCCGTTGTTCAAGATATAGACGCGGTTGGCCAAGGCCAGCGTGGCTGCCAGGTTCTGCTCGATCAGGAAAATGGTCTGGCCAGCCTGCGCCAACTCACGGCAGATGCGCATGAGGTCCTGCACAATTACCGGTGCCAGTCCTTCAAACGGTTCGTCGAGCAAAATGATCTTGGGGTCGCGCACCAATGCCCGGGCAATTGCCAGCATTTGCTGTTCACCGCCTGACAGGTCCGTTCCTCGGCTGAGGCACCGCTCCTTGAGACGCGGAAACATTTCGTAGATGCGCTCAATCGGCCATTTGTTCTGGGCCGTCAACCCGGCCAGAACGATGTTCTCCTCCACCGTGAGGCTGCCGAAAATGCGCCTCTCTTCATGAACGAGCTGCATCCCCAACTGGGCAATGGAATGCGCCTTTTTCCCGGCCAGCTCCACGCCGTCCATCTTGACACTTCCGGTGCGAGGCTTGACCACGCCCATCAAGCTTTTGAAGGTGGTGGATTTGCCTGCGCCATTGCGGCCCAGCAAGGCCACGACCTCGTTCTTTTCCACGCGCAGAGAAACATCGAACAGGATATGGCTGTCGCCGTAATAGCTGTTGAGACCGTTGACTTCGAGCAGGCTCATACCATCTCCTCGTGAACACCACCCAGATAGGCTTCCTGAACCAGGGGGTTGTTCTTGATTTCCTCAGGCGTGCCCTCTACCAGCACACGCCCCTCCTGCAACACGGTGACCTTGCCGGCCAGCTCAAACAGCGAATCCATGTCGTGATCGATGACGATGAGCGTGCGCCCCTCAGCAATCGCCTTGAGGAGTGCCACAGTTTCGACACGCTCCTGCGTACTCATACCGGCCAGGGGCTCGTCGAGCAGCAGCAGGCTGGGGGAAGTCGCCAACGCCAATCCGATCTCCAGTCGGCGCTTTTCACCATAGGCAAGCTCCGATACGGGAGCATCCAGACGGTCGGATAAGTGGACCAGAGCGGCCGTGCCCTCTACGTGGTGGTCCAAATTTCGCACCTTGTGCAGTGTCTTGAACATGTCCAGCCTGAACTTTCCGCGAACCACGCCCAAGACGGCGATCTCCAAGTTCTGGCGCACCGTGAGCTTCTCGAACAACTGGTTGATCTGGTAGCTCTTGGTCAAGCCCATCTGGCAGGCATCGATGACGCCCATTTTGGTGATGTCGCGTCCGTCGAAGATGATTTGTCCAGCGGTTGGCTCGACCTCGCAGGTCAGCATTTTGAAGAACGTGCTCTTTCCTGCGCCGTTGGGACCGATGATGCCGCGTATCTCGCCATGGTCGACGCTGAAATTGATGTCGCTGTTGGCTGCTAACCCACCATAGTGCTTGGTGAGACCGCTGGCCGAGAGCAGGACGCCCTGCTTGCTCTTGGTCGCCTTGTGTCCCATCCTTGCATGGTTGGCATCCAACGGCTTGCGTGCACCGACAGGAGCAACCGATTGCGAAGGTGTCCCTGGCCTTCCTCGGCGCATCCAACGATAGAGGTCGGAAATCGCGCCGGCCAGACCGTGCCGCAAAAACACCACCAGCAGCACGAAGACAATGCCAAGAATCAGTCGCCAGGTTGCACCCAGATTCAGTACGGTCTGGAAGAAGTCACTCAAGTAGAGCCACACTGCCGCGCCCAACAAGGGGCCAAACAAGGTGCCCGCGCCGCCGATGGCCGTCTGCATGACGATCTCGCCCGAAGTGGCGAACATAAAGGCGTCAGGCGGCATGAAACCTTGCATCAATCCAAGCAAACCACCAGCGAAGCCCGCGTACATGGCGGCCACGACGAACACGGCCAACTTGTAGCGCTGGATGTTGTGGCCCAGTGCCTGGGCCCGCAGCGGATTTTCCCGAATGGCGCGCAGCACCAGTCCAAAGGGCGACCGCACGAGGCGCAGCGCAATCACCAGTCCGACGAAATACCAGAACGCCAGAAAAGCGTACATGGACATGTTGCTGCTGAAGTCAATGGTCGTGAAGCCCAGGTTCAAGGTCGGCGTTGGCACGCCGGGCAAACCATTTTCTCCACCGGTGAAGTCTGACAGCGGATTGAACTCCACGAAGAAGAAAACCTCGGCAATCGCCACGGTGATCATCGCGAAATAAATACCGGTGCGCCGCAAGGCAATCAGTCCGATGAAAAACCCGATGACGCCCGCAGCCACGGTGCCGATCAGCAAAGCACCGATGGTGCTTTGCATGGAGGTTTGCGTCAGGAGATAGGCGGCAAACATGCCGCCACTGCCAAAGAAAGCCGACTGCCCAAACGACAGCAGACCGGTATAGCCAAAGAGCAGGTCAAAGCCTATGCCCACCAATCCCCACACAAGTATGCGGTTGATGGTGGTCGGCGTAAAACCCAAGTGTGGCAGCACGAAGGGTGCTGCAATGAGGCCCAGAATTGTCAGTGCCTCGACCAAGAAAGGAATTTGTCTGCGCATTACTGGAGATCCTGTTTATTCGCGGCCTACGGCGCCAAGCAATCCGCGGGGGCGGAACACCAGCACGAGCGTCATCACGACGAAGAGCATTACGTAGGAATAAGCGGGATTGACCATGGATGTGAGGCTGATGAGTTCGCCTGCGATCAAGCCACCAAGCACCGCCCCGGGGAAAGACCCCACCCCTCCAATGACCACCACCACAAAGGTCTGCACCAGAATGGCTTCCCCCACGTCCGGGGCGATGGACACCACCGGCGCGTTGACGATGCCCGCAAAGCCCGCCGCCATGGCGCCAATACCAAACACCAGCATGAAGATTTTGTAGACGTTGATGCCGAGAGAATCGACCATCACCGAATCTTCGATACCGGCGCGCACGATCATGCCGATACGGGTGCGATACAGCACGAAGTAAAGTGCGAGCAACGCCACGGTGATGATGCCCAGCAACGCCAGGCGATAGGTCGGATAGACCATGAAGCCCAGGTTCGCGATGCCCATCAGCGGCGCTGGTGGTGGCACCGACTTGGAGAGACTGCCAAAGCCAAAGCGCACCAACTCGACAAAAACAATGCCAAGGCCGAACGTGACCAGGAGCTGGTCCTCATGAGGTCGGGTGTAGAAATGGCGAATGATCAACCGCTCCATCACGATGCCAACCAGCGCCACGAAGAGCGATCCGGCGAGCACGGCAACCAGAAAGGAACCGGTATAGGTGAAGGCCACCCAGCCCGCATACCCCCCCAGCATGAACATCGCGCCATGCGCAAGATTGAGCACGCCCAGCGTGCCATAAATGATCGTCAGACCAGAGGAGATCAGCGCCAGGAGCGCCCCCAACACCAGTCCGTTGAACAACTGCGAGATGAAATTAGCCCAATTAATCACGCTGACCTGCCCTCATCGCAAATGGATTCAAAGATTGAGACACCTACAACCACCCACCGCTAACCCAAACAGGGAATTCGACCCCTTGCCAAGCCCCTATTCAGACAGGCAAACGTGCCGCTGGCGCCCCCACAGCCCCATGGCTGCAAGGGCAAACCAGCCCCTCTGTCAGGTGTAGTCGCCGAGCTTGCAACCAAAGGCGTTCGCCGGCTGGATGACCTTGGCGCCATCCACGACCTCGATCACTTCCCAGAAGTCCTCGGGGTTCTTCATGTCCTTCTTGGCCTTGCCACGAACGATGACCACGGGATGCAGATACTGGTGGTCCTCCGGCCGGTAGGCGAAATCGCCCAACAGGGAAGGAATGACTTCACCCTTTTCCCACTGCTTGATGACATCGGGCGGATAGAAGGTCCCTGCTTCGGTCACCATGCGTGCCCAGTGGGCGAAGCTGACGTAGGCGTTTTCTGCGCCCCATTCTGGGCGATAGCCAAATTTCTTCTGGAAGGCTTCAACGAACATCTTGGCCAGGGGGTATTTGTCTTCCAGCGTCCACCAGAAGTCGGTCGCTGCAAAAACCCCTTCACTAATCTCCACACCAGCTTCTTTGGCAAAGAATGGAATCTGATAGGGCAGGACCAGGGTCATCTTGGGCAAGAGACCAAACTGCTTGGCCTGCTGGCTCGACAAGACGGCATCCCGCCCCCAATTGACATTGACCAGGAATTCGGCACCTGAATTGGCGATATTGGTCAGATATTGGCTGAAATCCTGCGTACCCAATGGCGACACTTGATTGGTCACCACCGTCCATCCGGCTTCTTTGGTCAGATAATCCGCGACCGACTGGGTCGTGGTATGACCATAGGTATAGTCCGGCGTCATGAACGCGGCTTTGCGGTTCTTTCCGAAATTCTTCACCAATACCGGGCCGATGGCGTTGGCCGCCATTTCCCCGAAGTACCCATGCCGGAATCCATAACGCACACAATCCTTGCCGGTGGTGTCGTTGGAGCCGGAAATTCCGGGCATATAGAGGATTTTTTCGCGCTGGGCAAACTTGTTCATTGCCACCGCCACTGCCGACGAGGTGGAACCCGTCATCAACACCACCTTGTTTTTGGTGATGAAGGTCTGCTCCGACTGCAGCGCCTGATTGGGCTTGGCAGCAGAATCGGCAGACACGAGCGCCACCTTCTTGCCCAGCACACCGTTATTCACCTTGGGCGCCAGCTTCTTCATCAGCGGGTGGTTGGTGTTCATGTGCTCAATGGCAAGCTCCCAGCCCTTGAGTTCGTCCGCACCCTGCACGGCATAGGTGCCAGTCAAGGGAACAGCCGCGCCCACATACACCGTATCGCCCTTGGACCCTTCGGGCCAGGTACCAATGGCCGGCTGATCGGCTGCATAGGCCCATTGCAATCCACCGAAAGTAGT
>JAGNYI010000023.1 GCA_017985015.1 Giesbergeria sp.
TCGGCCGTGGCGTCGCCGCGCAGCACGGGGCGTTCGGCGCCATCGGGCAGCGCTGCATCCTCAAGCATGCCGGTATAGGCCCGGATGCCGGTTCCGCCGACGATGCCGCGCACCAGAGTGAAAACGCTGGAGACGCGCAACCAATGCGCATCTTTCTGCGGCACGTCGATGAGGATGCGTGCGGTGCCGTCGCCACCCAGTTCAATACGGCGCACCCGGCCAATCGGAAAGCCCGAAAACGTCATGTCCATGCCCACCACGACGCCCTCTGAATCGTCGGCGATCAGCACCAGGCGCTGCGTGGGCTCAAAGGCGCCACGCGCCACCATCAGGTACAGGGCCGATCCGACCACCAGAAAGAGCGTGAAGAACAGCAGCGCGAAGGCCTTGAGCCGCAGATGCGCCACGGGGCGAATGAGTTCGGCTTCGCCCAACTCGGCGGCCATCGGTTCAGGCTGTGATGGAGAGGTCATGCAATCCAGAACGAAGAGAAAGATTCAAGAAATTCAGTAGTAGTTGCCAACGAGAGAGATCATCTCGATCAGCAGCAAGACGGCAAACATGCGGGCCAACCCGCCCAACTCGGAGCGGCGCTCACTCTTGCCCAAATCGTAGAGCCCGGCGGTCATGGGAATCACGGCGATGGCCAGGCTGAAAAACAGCGTCTTGAGCGCAAACACCAGCGTCACTTCGGGCGAAAACACATGGCCGAACATGCGCGTAAAGCTTACAAGGCCGGCCGTGTTGAAGCCATACACGCTCAGGTACGACATGACCAGCGCCACCACGCAGGACAGCGCCGCCAGGGTCACACTGGCAAACGCGGCAGCCACCACGCGTGGCAGCAGCTCCATACGTACGGAGTCCGCGCCGGCCCGGTCCAGCGCCGCCAGCCGCCCGCTCACGCGCAGGCTGGCAAGCTGAGAGCCGCTGGGGATGGCGCAGCGCATGGCGACAAACATGGCGGCCGTCAACGGAATCAACTCCAGCACCAGCACGCGAATCACCATCTCCAGCGCATAGCGCGAGAGGCCGTAACTGAGCGCTGTCACCACCACGATGCGGGTGATGACCAAGCTCAGCAGCGCAGCCAGCACGGTAAAGCCGAGCAGGATGGGGGTGGTTTCCAGATAAATGCGCCGCGCCATCAGGCCCCGCCCCAGCCGGCCGTAGCTCGACGGCGAGAGCCCCAGCACCAGCACGACGGCGCCCAGATAGACGATGCGCCACCAAGCCAGCGCCCAGCCCCAGATCAGACGCGCAAGGCGCTCGGGCAAGGTGTGAACGGCTTGGCTTAGCAGCATGGCACTTGATCATAGCGTTGCCAGCAAAATTTCTAATAAAATATGCCTCTAGCGCTTATTCCAATTACGTAGATAGCTATAAAATTGGAAGCATTCATCGTTTGCTGACTGTGGCCCGCACTCCGGGCATCCTTCCTGCCCCCATGCCTGGAACGCCTTCTTCCCCACCGGGCCTTCCCGCCGCAGTGCCCCATAGCCTGCTTGAAGACGCGATCGCCATCTTCACCGGGGTGACGCTGATCTCCGTCGGCGTGGCGTTGTTCACCAGCGCCGGCCTACTTACAGGCGGCACGGCTGGGCTCGCCTTCCTGCTGCACTACACGGCTGGCTGGGGCTTTGGCAAGGTGTTCTTCGTGATCAATCTGCCCTTTTACTGGCTCGCACTGCGCAAGTTTGGCAAGGCGTTTGCGCTCAAGACCTTCATTGCCGTGGCGCTGCTGTCACTGCTGACCGAATTGCAACCGCAGTTTCTGCGCTTTGCCGATCTGCAGCCGCTGTATGCTGCCATCGCGGGAGGCCTGATCACCGGCACGGGCTTCCTGGCGCTTTTCCGGCACCGCTGCAGCCTGGGCGGTGTCGGCATTCTGGCGCTGTACCTGCAAGACCGGCACGGCTGGCGCGCCGGCAAAATTCAAATGGGGATCGACTGCGCCATCGTGCTGCTCGCGCTGTGGAGCGTGGAGCCGTCTCGCGTGGCGTATTCGGTGGTGGGTGCCGTGGCGCTCAACCTGGTGCTGGCCATGAACCACCGCCCGGGGCGTTACATGGTGGTTTGAAGCGCCAGAACGTGTTTACGCTCTCAGACGCGCCACTTTTCCAGCAGTTTGTCCGGATTGAGGCTGTCGTAGGTCTCGAAAGGCTGGTGAATCCACGGGTTGGTGGGCAGATATTCCACCGAATAATCGGCCTCGAACGTCGACAAGGCCTTGGTCCAGATCACGGCGCTGCGCAGTTCGGTGATTGGAGCGTAATTGGTCTTGAGCATCTTGATGACAGCGTTCAAGGTATGACCGGTATCGGCCAAATCGTCCACCAGCAGCACACGGCCGGCGATCTCGCCCTTGGGCGTGGTGATGAAGCGCGCGATGTCGAGGTGTCCCTGCACCGTGCCAGCCTCGGCGCGGTAGGAGCTGGTCGACATGATGGCCAGGGGTTTGTCGAAAATGCGGCTGAGAATGTCGCCGGGGCGCAAGCCCCCGCGCGCCAGGCACAGGATGGTGTCGAACTGCCAGCCCGACTGGTGCACACGCAGCGCCAGTTTTTCAATCAGGCTGTGGTATTCGTCGTAACTGACGTAGAGATGCTTGCCGTCTTCTGTCAACATGGGTTAGCTCCTGTTTCAATAGCTATCAAACCAATCTTGGTCTGCGCTGGGGGCCAATTCAGATTGGCAAAAACGGATGTTGCATCATGATGGTGTGGTCGCGGTCTGGGCTGGTAGAGATGATCGCTACCGGGACACCCGTGACATGTTCGATACGCTGGAGGTACAGACGCGCGGCAGGCGGCAAATCCTCATACCGTGTCACGCCCACCGTCGACTGCGTCCAGCCTTCCAGCCGCTCGTACACCGGCTTGCAGCGGGAAATGTCGTCCGCGCCCATGGGAAGAATGTCGATGTGTGCACCGTCGAGCTCGTAGCCGGTGCACAGGAGGAGTTCCTCCAGGCCATCGAGCACGTCCAGCTTGGTAATGCACAAGCCGGTGAGACCATTGACCTGTGCGCTGCGCTTGAGCAAGGCCGCGTCAAACCAGCCGCAGCGGCGGCTGCGCCCCGTAACCACGCCTTTTTCCGCGCCCACGGTGGACATGTGGTACCCCGGCGTGCCGGGTTTTTCCCATTCGAGTTCGGTTGGGAACGGGCCACCACCCACGCGCGTGCAATAGGCCTTGGTGATTCCCAGGATGTAATGCAGCAGACCCGGGCCCACGCCCGAGCCGGCAGCCGCATTGCCGGCCACGCAATTGCTGGACGTCACATAGGGATAGGTGCCGTGGTCGATGTCGAGCAAGGTGCCTTGCGCGCCCTCGAACAACAAGTTGGCACCAGCCTGATGCGCGTCATTGAGTTCACGGGAAACGTCGGCCATCATCGGCTTGAGCTTCTCCGCGTCGTGCATGGCGCTGGCGTACACCGTGTCGAAATCGATCGCCGGAGCTTTCAGGTAAGTGGTGAGTACGTGATTGTGCAAATCCAGCAGAACGCGCAGCTTTTCGGCAAAGCGCTCGGGGTGCTTGAGGTCTTGCACCCGCAGCGCGCGCCGTGCAATCTTGTCTTCATAGGCCGGGCCAATGCCTTTGCCAGTGGTGCCGATGCGCTCGCTGCCCGCCGTTTCGCGGCCGACCTCACGTGCGGCGTCGAGCGCAGCGTGGAACGGCAGGATCAAGGGGCAGGCCTCGCTGACGCGCAGGCGCGAACGCACTTCGACGCCGATCGCCTCAAGGCGATCGATTTCCTTGAACAACTGCTCGGTGGACAGCACCACGCCGTTGCCGATATAGCACTTGATGCCCGGACGCATGATGCCGCTTGGAATCAGGTTCAGGGCCGTCTTGACGCCGTTGATCACCAGGGTATGGCCCGCGTTGTGCCCGCCCTGAAAACGCACCACGCCCTGGGCGCTCTCCGTCAGCCAATCGACCAGCTTGCCCTTGCCCTCGTCGCCCCACTGGGTTCCTACGACAACAACGTTCCGCCCTTTGGTACTGTTCATCTCGAATCCGGTTCAGAAATCACACAAGGCATCAGAGGGCACGAGCCACCCATTCGCCGCCAATGCACGCCAGTTCCCTGTCGCAGCGAAATTCATCCACTTCACTCTCTTGCCCGGGCAACACGCAGACCACGGTCTCGCCACTCGCGCGCAAGGCCTCAATGGCCGCCCGCACTTCGGCCGCGTCTCCCCACGGGGCACGAATGGCACCGCGCAGTACGCGTGCGGGAACGATGCTAACCAGTTGCTTGAGGTCCATGCCAAAGCCCACCGCCGGGCGCTTGCGGCCGAACGCCGCTCCCACCGCGTCGTAGCGGCCTCCCTTGGCGACCGCATCGCCCGCAGCGTGCGCATAAATGGCAAAGTGCACTCCGCTGTAGTACGCGTAGCCGCGCAAATCGGCCAGATCGAACCCGACGCGGGTATCCGCAATTCGGCTGGCAAGCCACTGCAAATCGTCAAGCGCCGCACCAATAGCCGGCAACGCTGGCAAAACGCGTCGCGCCTCGGCAATCACTGAGGTGTCACCGTACAACTGCAGGAGCGCGAGCAGTCCCTCGCGCGAAGCGGTCGGGAACCCGCGGCACAGCGAGGCCAGTTCGCTGGCGTCCTTGGCTGCGAGTGCGGCGTAGATGGCATTGCGGACGCTGGGTTCCAAGGAAACCGATTCAAGCAGGCTGCGGACAATACGAATGTCGCCCATATCCACACATGCAGTACGCACCTGCGCTACGCGCAGGCAGGCAAGCGCCAGTTCAAGACTCTCCAAGTCGGCCTCGCGGCCGGCGTGCCCGTAGGTTTCTGCGCCAAACTGCAGCGGCTCGCGCGAGACGTGGGGACGATCTGGCCAAGTGCGCAGCACCGGCCCGCAGTAACACAAGCGCGTGACGCCATGGCGGTTGAGCAGATGCGCATCAATGCGCGCCGCCTGTTGCGTGGTGTCGGCACGCAATCCGAGCATGCGGCCCGACATCTGATCCACCAGCTTGAAGGTCTGAAGATCCAGCGCTTCGCCAGTGCCGGTGAGCAGGGAATCGAGATGTTCCAGCAACGGCGGCATGATCAGCTCATAGCCATAGCCTCTGGCGGTGTCGAGCAAGCTGCGACGCAATTCTTCGATGTGTCTGGCCTCTGAAGGCAGCACATCGGCAATGTGATCCGGAAGGACCCAAGCAGACATGTAGGGGAAGAGGCAGAGGGAAAACGGTGATTCTACCGGGTACGTCCGTGCGCGCGTGCAAGTAGCGCACGGCTCGGCAGGAACAAGCTGCCTGCGCGCGGAACTCTTTACTTGCGGCCCGTGCCAGGCTCAGGCGCAGGCGAACGCATGGAACGGAAGAAATCCGACGACGCAGGGTCCACCACCATCACGTCTCCTTTCTTGTTCATGCTTGCCTTGTAGGCTTCGAGGCTGCGATAAAACCGCGCAAACTGCGGGTCCTTGCCAAAGGCATCGGCGTAAATTTTGGCAGCAGCTGCGTCGCCTTCGCCCTTGACCTTCTGGGCATCACGGTAGGCATTGGCAACTGCGATCTCGCGCTGGCGGTCCGCGTCGGCACGAATTTTTTCTCCTTCGGCGGCGCCGGTGGAACGCAGTTCATTCGCTACCCGCTTGCGCTCGGCCTCCATGCGCCGGTAGACCGATTCGGTGATGGCTTCGACATAGTCGATGCGCGTAATGCGCACATCCACGACGTCCACGCCCCACGGCTTGGCACCGCGCACCGATTCCAGCACCTCGCGCTTGACGTCGGCCATCAGATCTTCACGCTTGAGCGAGAGCAATTCCTTGACCGTACGTTTGTTGATTTCTTCCTGCAGCGAGTTGCGCACCACGCGGTTGAGCTGCATGGCTCCGGCGTTTTCGTCCAGCCCCACGTTGCGGATGTACTGCGACGGCTCGCTGATCCGCCAGCGCACGTACCAGTCGATCACCACGCGCTGCTTTTCGGCAGTGAGCATGGGTTCGGCGTCCGTACTGTCAAGCGTCAGAAGGCGTTTGTCGATGTATGAGACGTTTTGAAACGGCGGTGGCAGCTTGAAATTGAGCCCCGGCTCAGTGATCACCTCTTTGATCTGCCCCAAGGCATACAGCACACCGAACTGGCGCTGATCGACAACGAAAACCATGGAACTGAGCAAGGCCAGCGCCACGAGAATGGTAGATGCAATAAAACCGACCCTGTTCACTCTGCTCTCCTAGCGCGACTCGCGCTCACGCGAGCGATTGGCATCACGTACACGCGAATCGGTCGACAAATTCGATGGACTGGTAGTCGGCAAACTCGGACTCACCGCATTGGACGCGGGCTCGGCCGGGGAAGCGGCCGCACCGGCTCCCGCACCCGCACCCGCACCCGCAAGAATCTTGTCAAGCGGCAGGTACAGCAGATTCGAGCCGCTGCGGGAATCCACGAGCACCTTGGTGACATTGCTGTATACCTGTTGCATCGTCTCGATGTACATGCGGTCTCGCGTGACCTGGGGTGCCTTTTCGTACTCGGCAAACACTGCCTGGAATCGCTGCGAATCGCCTTGTGCTTGCGCGACAATGCGGGCCTTGTAGCCGTCCGCCTCTTCTTTCAGACGCGATGCCGCGCCAACTGCACGTGGAATCACGTCGTTGGCATAGGCCTGGGCTTCGTTCTTTGCACGCTCACGTTCCTGGCCGGCCTTGAGCACATCGTCAAAAGCCGCCTGCACCTGCTCAGGAGGCCGCACGCCACCTTGCTGCAAGTTGACCGCTACGACTTCCACGCCGACCTTGTAGCGATCAAGAATGGTCTGCATCAATTCGCGCACACGCGGCGCAATCTGATCGCGCTCTTCAGCCAAAGCCGAGTCCATGCGCATCTTGCCGACCACTTCGCGCACGGCGGTTTCTGCCGCCTGCACCACGGCGTCGCCCGGATTGCGGCTCTCGAACAGCCAGGCACGTGCATCGCCCAAACGGTACTGAACCGCGAACTTGATCTCAACGATGTTTTCGTCTTCGGTCAGCATGGCCGATTCACGCAGTCCGGTAGATTTGATGATCGTATCGCGCCCCACGTCCACTGAGCGAATTTGCGTCACAAACACCAGCTCGTGTCGCTGAATCGGGTACGGCAGTCGCCAGTTGAAACCTGCGCCTACCGTGGACTTGTATTTGCCAAACTGCGTGATGACGGCCTGCTGGCCTTCCTGCACGATGAAAAACCCGGTCCCCAGCCAGATGAGCACCACAATACCCGCAATCAACCCCAGACCTACGCCAGCGTTCTTCATGTCGGGCTGAAAATTACCGCCACCAGCGCCGCGCCCGCCGCCGCCACGCTTGCCAGCGAACAGGCCTGTGAGACGCCGATTGAAATCGCGCCACAACTCGTCCAGATCGGGCGGCTGCCCCCCGGCCTTGGGACCATTCGGACGCTGGTCTGGCCGTTGCTCCGGGCGCTGCTCCGAGGTGGGCTCGTCACGGCCCTCCTCACCCCCCCTGCCCCAGCGCGGGTCGTTCAGGTTGAACACGCCAAGCAGGCGCAAATACCAAGGCGCCGCGCGCTGCGGCGAAGGGGACGAATTCATGCGCAAAATTCTCGGTTTCTGTTAATTTTCGATGGCAACTGCAAAACTGGTGTCGAAAATGGAAAATTCAATCGCTCACCGATGTTTCTCGGCCAGCAGCGGTGTGAGCGAGCACGATTTCGCTGATTTTCTCTCGAAGCTCTGCCATTCCAAGAGATTTCAAGGCGCTGACAAAAACACGCGGAACGGAGCGCCCGGCAAGATCGTAGCTATCGACCAGATTCAACGGCCGCTGCGCCGGCGCAATGTCATCGAGTTTGTTGAAAACCAAAAGCTGCGGAATGTCCTGCGCACCGATTTCCTGCAACACCTTTTGGACCTGCTCAATCTGCTCCGGAAAGCCGGAGTGTGCGGCGTCTACCACGTGCAGCAAAAGATCGGCTTCAACCGCCTCCTGCAAGGTAGCCTCGAACGCGTCGACCAGCCCATGCGGCAGGTCTCGAATGAAGCCCACCGTATCGGAAAGAGAGACCGACCTGCCAATGTCGCCCAGATAGAGCTGCCTGGTGGTGGTATCAAGTGTGGCGAAGAGCTGGTCTGCTGCGTAGACGCGGGCCTTGACCAGCGCATTGAACAGCGTGGACTTCCCCGCATTGGTATAGCCTACCAAGGAAATGCTGAAAACTTCGGCGCGTGAGCGATGGCGCCGCTGGGTGTTGCGCGTTCGCTTGACCTTGACCAACCGATCTTTGGTGCGTTTGATGGCCTCGTCGATCATGCGGCGGTCGAGTTCAATCTGCTTTTCACCTGGACCTCCGCGCACCCCGGCGCCGCCGGTCTGACGCTCCAGGTGAGACCATCGACGTACCAAGCGCGTGCTCAGATACTTCAGGCGCGCAAGCTCCACCTGAAGTTTGCCCTCGTGGCTGCGGGCGCGCTGGGCGAATATCTCAAGAATCAGCAGCGTCCGATCATTCACCGGAAGCTCCAGCACCCGCTCAAGATTGCGCTGCTGGCCCGGACTCAGGGATTGATCGAAAAGAACCTCTTGCGCCCCGTGCATTTGCGCAAGCATGCGAATCTCTTCTGCCTTGCCCGAGCCGACAAACAGAGCGGCATCGGGCGCGCTTCGCTTGCAAGTGATGCGCGCCACCGGAGCAAAGCCAGCGGTCTGCGCCAACAGGCCGAGCTCAGCCAGTTCGCTGTCGAAATCGGGCAAGCCAAAATCCACTCCCACCAGGAGCACCGGCGCAGCAGACGAAGGTGAAATCGCGGACGAGCTCAAGTCAGCGAGCTTGCCGCTGGGGCCAGGGTGCACAGGGACCAAGAAGAACAGTCATCGGGCTTCGCCCGTTTCGCTTTCGTCATCACCCGGCTCGGCCGTGGTGAAACTGACGGGCCTGCCAGGCACGATGGTAGAGATGGCGTGCTTGTAGACCATTTGCGTGACCGTGTTGCGAAGCAGCACCACGTACTGATCGAAGGATTCGATCTGACCCTGCAGTTTGATGCCATTGACGAGGTAAATCGAAACAGGCACATGCTCGCGGCGCAGGGCGTTGAGAAAGGGATCCTGAAGAAGCTGACCTTTGTTGCTCACGATATTCTCCGTGTTCAAGTTTGTTGTTGTAAAAATGGGACCTTACCACAGGCAGACCGCTTTTTTGCCTGCTCTTGCGGCTTTCACACCCGATGGCAGGGTTGTCTTGCAGTCAGACACCTGCCGCCATCAACTCATGCTGGGGTGGCTATCGTCATCGCACATCTGCGCTCTACGGTTTCTCGTTGTCGGCGTAAGGGTTGTGTGAAGTCTTCAACTCGATCCGCAGAGGAGTTCCCACCAGATCGAACTCCTTGCGAAAACGCGCTTCCAGAAACCGCTTATAGGCGTCGGTCACGTGCTCTAGCGAGTTTCCATGGATCACGATGACGGGAGGATTCATCCCCCCCTGATGCGCATAGCGCAGCTTGGGGCGAAACATGCCGGCGCGCTTGGGGCTTTGAAACTGAACGGCCTCGAGCAACAGGCGCGTGAGCACCGGCGTTGACATCTTGCACGTTGCGGCCTTGTAGGCCTGCGTCAGGGCAGACCACAGTGGACCAAGCCCCTGGCGCTTTTGCGCCGAAATGAAATGCAGCGATGCAAATTTCAGAAATGCCAGACGGGTTTCGATGGAACGCTCCAGCAATTGCCGTTGATAGTCGTCAACGGCATCCCACTTGTTGACCGCAAGCACGACCGCACGTCCCCGCTCCAGGATGTAGCCTGCAATATGGGCGTCCTGATCCGTTACCCCTTGGGTGGCGTCCAGCAGCAAAAGCACCACATTGGCAGAGTCGATGGCTTGCAGCGTCTTGACGACGGAGAATTTCTCAATCGCCTCAAACACCTTGCCTTTCTTGCGGAGACCCGCGGTATCAATCAGGTCAAATCGCTGGCCATTGCGCTCGAAAGGAACGGTGATGGCATCCCGCGTTGTGCCTGGCATGTCAAACGCCACCAGGCGCTCCTCGCCCAGCCAAGTATTGATCAGGGTCGATTTCCCTACATTGGGGCGGCCCGCCACAGTCAAGCGGATGGCGGCTTTGTCACCGGTCGGCAGTTCCGTCTCGTCTGGCTTCGGCAGCGGTGCCAGGGCCAAGTCGATCAGATCGCGAATACCCTGGCCGTGCGCTGCGGACACTGCATGCACGTCGCCCAAGCCCAACTCATAGAACTCGGACAGTTGTGCCGCGCCGACCATGCCCTCTGCCTTATTGGCGGTCAGGACGCAGGGTTTTCCCAAGCGGCGCAGGTACTTGGCAATGTCGTGGTCTTGTGCAGAGACTCCGGCGCGGGCGTCCACCACGAAGACCACCGCGTCGGCTTCTGCAACTGCCTGGCGGGTTTGCTTCGCCATTTCGCTGTAAATGCCGCTGGAGGCCTCGGGCTCAAAGCCGCCTGTATCGATCACGATGAATTCACGCGCACCTTGGCGCCCATGACCATAGTGGCGATCACGCGTCAGGCCAGCAAAATCGGCGACGATGGCGTCGCGCGACTTGGTCAATCGATTAAAAAGTGTCGACTTGCCGACGTTGGGTCGGCCGACGAGCGCAATGACTGGATTCAACACAATGAAGCTGCCTCAATCGGGACGAAAACCGAAGACACCACCGCTGCGCGTCACAACCACCAGCGTATCGGCAGCGGCAACCGGCGCGACATCAATCGGCGAACTGTCGGTTCCGATGCGGTTGAGTGGACTCGCATCTTCCCGCGACAGGAAATGCACCCAACCGGTGTCGTCCCCCACCACCACGGATCGACCCAACAAAAGCGGAGCGGAAAGATGGCGGTAGCGCAGGCGCTCGCTGACCCACAAGCGTTTACCGTCGGCGCGGTTCCATGCGACTACCGTGCCGTTGCTCTCCGAGCCGAACACGGCGTTCTCATCGCCCGAAATGCCTGTGCCTCCATCGGCCTTTTGTGCCCAATCCACACGGCCTCCCGCCAAATCAACGCAGGCCACGCTGGCCTGAAACGCTCTGGCGCAAAGGCGTGACTGCGAACGGGCAGCGGGCGCCACCAATTCCACCAGGCGCTCAACATCGTTGGTGCCACGCGGATTGGCCAAGGGTGCATCCCAGAGAACCGCGCCGCTATTTGGATTGACCCCAACCAGGCGCCCACCCATACCCACTACCAGCGTATCGCCCACCGCCAGCAGCACGCCGGATTGGCGAAGCACCAGGGGCGCTCCCGTCCCGGGCTGCGTCCAAAGCGAGGAGCCACTGGCCGCATCGAAGGCAGACAAGGAACGATCTGCTGCAAGGACAAAAATGCGCTCACCAGCCACCAAGGGCGCTGTGAAAACCTGTGCAGGAAGGCGATGTCGCCAAACCACACTCCCCGACTCAAGCGCGATCAGGTCGTTCTCACGCGATACCACAGCAGCCCAGCGCCCGTCACTGCCGACACCGGCCGCAAGGCGGTTGGGGAGCTTGGCCCGCCAGATGTCGGCGCCGGTTCGGGCATCCAGGCTGGCCACCGTACCGTCCGAAGACGCCAGCGTGACGGAACCCGCCTGAACATTGACCTGCAAAGGCAGGCCTGCAGTGCTCCCAACGCGTGTTGCCCAGGCTTGCCGCACCCCAAGCACGGGGATATTGGGACCCAATTCCGCAGGCTTGGGACGTTCGGCGGCACCCTTCCAAAGGGAGCATGCGGAAAGAACCACCACAGAAAGCAACAGTGCAGCGGATCGCACCCTGCGAGAAATCCTGGAGTTTGAACCCATCATTTCACTGCGTCCTTCGCGAGATTGGAGGCGTTTTCCTCTGGACGAACGCCCATCGCGTTCAACTTGATTTCCACCAAGCGCCGATATTCCACCGAAGGCTCAAAATCCTTGTAGGCAAGCTTGTACTGTGCAATCGCCTCGTCGCGCTTTCCGAGAAGCGAAAAAATATCGCCCTTCCGGTCAGCGATCGCAGCCCTAAACTCAGGAGGAAAATCCGGGGCCAACTGCGCCAGCGCCTGATCGTATTCTCCCTGGGCAATCAGAACGCTCGATAAGCGAATCCGCCCAATTGCTTTGTAGCCCTCATCACTGCCACTGGAAGCCACCCAGTTGAGCGCCTCCTTGGCCAGATCAAGCTTGCCAACCTCTTGCTGTACCTTTGCAACCAGAAGACCGGCTTGAGAGGCTTGTGTCGTTCCGCTGTGCTTGGCGCGCATATCGCTGAAAGCCTGCGCCAAACGCTGACCATCCTTAGCGGCAGCAGCTGCTTCGATCGCGTCATAAAGTGCACTGGCCTGCGTCGCTTGCCGCGCTTGCCAAAACTGGTAGCCATTCCAGCCCGCCAAGCCCAGCAGCACGATGGTGAGCAACGACGAAATCAACGTACCCCACGTGGCCCAAAAATGCTTGAGCTGGTCCAGTTGTTCTTGTTCTTCCAGATCGAGATGATTTGCCATGTCTTTTTGCAATTAAGAGGTTGCCGAGAGAATGAGTGAGGTGGCCCACGTGGCGGCATCCGCCAGAGGCTGCTCCGACTGCGCACCACTTCCGTCGCGCAAGGATTTGACGACACACGCACCGCGTGAGAACTCGTCCGCTCCAAAGATGATCGCATACCGCGCACCGCTGGCATCCGCACGGCGCAGTTGCGACTTCATGCTGCCCATTCCTTCGCCAACGCTGCCCGGACTGTGCATCTGCACTTGGACGCCAGCATGACGCAAGGTTTCAAAAACCGCAGAGGCCTCGGGAATCAATTGGGCCTCGGGCAGCACGGCATACACATCGGGTACCGGCATGGGGAATGCCTGCGACTTTAAATTGAGCAGCTCAAAGACACGCTCGACCCCCATCGCCCAGCCTACAGCCGGTGCAGGTTTGCCACCAATCTCTTCTATCAGGTAGTCGTACCGCCCACCCCCGCAGATGGTTCCTTGCGATCCCAACTCGTCGGTGACAAACTCAAAGACGGTACGGTTGTAATAGTCAAGGCCGCGGACCAGTCGCGGATTGAATTGCCAGACAACTCCATTCGCATCCAGAATAGCGGTGACCAGGTTAAAATGGGCCAGAGATTCTGCATCCACATAATCCCGCAAGCGGGGCGCAGCTTCGATCAAGGTCTGCATCGCTGGATTTTTGCTGTCCAGAATGCGTAGCGGATTGCTGTGCAAGCGACGCTTGGCGTCTTCATCCAAAGAATCGAGTTGCTGCTCAAAATACTGGATCAATGCAGTCCGATGGGCCTTACGCTCTGCCGGTTGCCCGAGCGTATTGAGCTCCAATCGAATATTGTCTAGCCCAAGCTCTTTCCAAAGCGCATTGGCCAACAATATAAGCTCGGCATCAACTTCAGCCCCCGGGAAACCAAGCGCTTCTGCGCCAATCTGATGAAACTGCCGGTACCGGCCGCGCTGCGGCCGTTCGTGGCGAAACATTGGCCCCATGTAATACAGGCGTTTGCCACCGTCATAAAGCAAAGAATGCTCAGTGACAGCGCGCACCACGCCAGCCGTGCTTTCGGGTCTTAGAGTGAGCAATTCACCATTCAAACGGTCTTCAAAGGAATACATTTCCTTTTCGACGATATCCGTGACTTCGCCCAATCCTCTAACAAAAAGTGCCGTGTTTTCGACAATTGGCGTACGGATATTTCGATAGGCATAGCGCGCCATTAAGTCCCGCACTTTTTTCTCAAGCCATTCCCAACCGGCAGAGGCAGGAGGAAGAATATCATTCATCCCCTTGACTGAAGATATTTTTTCTTTTTTCGTTTGAAGCATATGTCTAGGCGAAGCCAGCATCGAAAGAATGATTCCGCGCGAAATCAATTTTGCTGGGCAGCATTTTTTCCAAAACGGCGTTCGATATAGTTTTCAACCAGCACTCGGAATTGCAAAACAATATTTTCACCACGGAGCGTCACACTTTTTTCACCATCCACGTAAACGGGCGCAGCTGGCGCCTCGCCGGTGCCCGGCAAACTGATACCAATATCTGCGTGTTTGCTCTCTCCCGGGCCATTCACAATGCAGCCCATTACAGCCACTTTGAGCGATTCGACACCAGGGAATGTTTTCTTCCATTCAGGCATGCGCTCGCGCAAAAAATCATCGATGTCTTTCGCCAGTTCCTGGAACGTGGTGCTGGTAGTGCGGCCACAACCGGGACACGCGGTGACACTGGGGACGAAACGGCGCAATTCGAGGGCTTGAAGAATCTCAGAAGCGACCACAACCTCCTGGTTGCGACTCTCGCCCGGTTGCGGCGTAAGCGAAACCCGAATCGTGTCTCCAATGCCCTCCTGTAACAGAATGGAAAGCGCAGTCGCGGAGGCAACCGTTCCCTTGGTCCCCATGCCGGCCTCAGTCAGGCCCAGATGCAAGGCGTAGTCGCAACGGTTCGCAAGCTCACGGTAGACCGCAACCAGATCCTGCACGCCACTGACTTTGCATGAGAGGATGATCTGATCGCCTGCAAGACCGATTTCCTCGGCGCGCCGAGCGGAATCGACGGCGGAGGCAATCAAGGCTTCGTACATGACCTGCCGAGCGTCCCACGGATTTTTCCGCAAACTGTTCTCGTCCATCAGGCTGGCGAGCAACTCTTGATCCAGACTCCCCCAATTCACGCCGATCCGCACTGCCTTGTTCCAGCGCGCAGCAGTCTCGACCATCACTCCAAACTGCCGATCGCGCTTCTCACCCTTACCGACATTGCCCGGATTGATACGGTATTTGGCCAAGGCCTGCGCGCAGGCAGGATAGTCCGTGAGAAGCGTATGCCCGTTGTAATGAAAATCGCCAACCAACGGGACATCCATACCCATTCGATCCAGCTGCTCACGTACATAGGGAACCGCTGCCGCCGCCTCGGGCGTATTCACAGTGATGCGCACGAGTTCCGACCCGGCCAGGGCCAGCTCCTTGACCTGGATGGCCGTTCCCACTGCGTCCACAGTATCGGTGTTGGTCATGGACTGGATGCGCACCGGAGCGTCACCCCCCACCGTCACACACTTGCCGTTGCATTCAATACGCGCCTGCCGCGTGCGGCGACGCATCGGCTGGGAAAAAGAAATAGGCAACCGCATAGCGTCAGACCTGTTCACTGCTTGACCTCAAATCGAGCCACGTTCTCCCGCGCCGACGCAGCAAGATCGAGCTTGTCTCCCATCACAAATACATCCGTCGCATCCGCTCGCCCGACAACAATCGCCAGACGGCCCGATTGATTAAAGGACGCACTCTCGCCCGCCTTCAGCGTACGTTCGAGCACAACCACACCCTGTGCATCCTTGACCTGAATCCAGCTTTCGCCCCGTGCCTTGAACACAACCCGCGGCGCACCAAGAGCAGGCTCGCTTACATTCTCGTTGGCAGGAACGGCAGGCAGAGAGACACTCCCGGCCACCGGCGCGCTGGCCACTGTGTTAACTACCGGCGCGACTGGAGCAGGCAATGCCTTCGCAATAGCTGCAGGTGCGGGGACAGGTGTCGCCATGTCCGCAGTGTCGGCAGCCGAGGAAGCCGCTTCAGGAGTCAATGCCTCGCTCGCGCTGTCAGACCAATTCAGGGCCGACGGAAACCAGGCAAGTACTCCTGCCCCAACCAAAAGTACTACCACAGCCAGAACGAGAGGTTTTGAAAGTCGGCTGATTGCTCCACGCGAACGCGAACGTTCCGAGCCATCCCGGAAGCTTGCATTGACAGAGGTCTGCCTCGCTGGCAGCCGATGTGCGGAGCCTTGGGGCAACAGGGCTAACACGGGTGTCGAATCGATCTTGAGGGCGCGGCACACACTGCCTGCCAAAGCACGCGAAAAAACGGCATCGGGCAGCGCTTCAAAATCATCACGCTCCAGAGCCTCAATCTTGCTGACGGGTACCTTCAGAGAAAAGGCAATAGACTCGATATGAACACCAGCTGCAACTCGGGCCTCACGCAATAAGGCGCCTGCCGAGCCAGCGGGGCGATGTTCAGGGTCTTGTCCAGAGCTCGCCCATTGCTCGCGATCACTCATCGAAAGCACCTCGCTGAAAAGCTGAATGTTCACGCGAATCGGGAAAGCGCCGGCGGAGCTGGTCTCCGAGCTGGCGCACGGCCACCGGATCCTTCAAAGCGCGTTCGATCTTGATACCGAGCCAGAGCGACTCTGCGTTGGCCCGTTCGCTATTGTTCAAGCGGCGCACGTAAAACTGCGCGCGTTTGAAGTCGCCGCGCTGAAAAAGCAGCAGGCCGATGTTGTAGGCCACCACCGGATTTCCAGCATCAATTTCATAGGCAGAAAGCAAAGTCTTTTCCGCGAGCGCATTGTTTCCCGCACGCGACTGGCACAAACCCTGCGCCATGAGTGTTTTGCTGCGGGCAGGATAGGTTGGATCGGCCAGCACACGGACGAAGAGCTGATCGGCCTCGGCATATTTCTGTTGCTGACATAGCAACCACCCCCGGTTATGCAAGGCGTCGACGTCCCCCGGATGCAAAGCCAGCGCACGTTGAAAGCTCTCATCTGCCTGCGCAAAGTCATTGAGTCGCATGTAGACAAGACCACGCACGTTATAGGCGTCGGCATATGTTGGATCTGCTACCAGCGACTGCTTTACTTCGTCAAGTGCCACTTTCGTCTGGCCCAGGCCCAAGTAGCTCACGGCGAGTTCCAGACGAATACGCGCCCGACGCCGCACTTCGGGTTCGTCGGATGGCGTCAGATACTGCCCCTCCTGTGCTCCGACGGAGGATTTTCCGAGATTGGCACAGCCAGAGAGGCCGGCGCCTGCACCAAGCAGTACGAGCAAGAGAAAAATGCTATTCATCCAGAAGCTGCGACGCCCAACAGAATCAGCCAATGCCTGCCTCCTTGTAATCAGATTTCTTTGAATTCACCCGATGGATGGAAATGGTCCGACGCAGCGCCATGCGTTCTGCAGCGCGCGTACGGTCCTTGACTTCCCCTGCCAACTGCCCGCAGGCGGCATCAATGTCGTCTCCCCGCGTCTTCCTGACGGTGGTCACTATGCCGGCGGTGCTCAATATTTCTGCAAACGCGGCAATGGCAGGAGGCTGGGACCGCAACAGCCCCGAAGCGGGAAAAGGGTTGAAAGGAATCAGGTTGAACTTGCACCACGACTTGCCAGGCAAGGCCTGACGAATCAGCTCAACCAATTGATGCGCCTGTTCGGGACGGTCATTGACTCCGTCCAGCATGCAATATTCAAAAGTAATGAAATCACGCGGCGCAAATTCCAGATAGCGAATGCAGGTATCCAGCAACTCTTGCAGCGGGTATTTGCGATTGAGTGGGACCAGATTGTCGCGTAGCGAATCTTCCGAAGCGTGCAGCGACACAGCAAGCGCTACGGGGCAGTCGCGCGCGAGCCGATCCATCATGGGGACCACCCCTGAGGTGGAAACCGTTACCCGACGACGCGAAAGTCCATAGGCGTGGTCATCCAGCATAGTGCGCAAGGCCGGCACCAGCGCAGAATAGTTCTGCAACGGCTCGCCCATGCCCATCATCACGACGTTGGAAATGATCCTGTCCGAGCGGCCCAGCGTACGTCGCAGGCTGTGCTCGGCGAACCAGAGCTGCCCAATAATCTCGCCGGATGTGAGGTTCCGACTGAAGCCCTGGTGGCCGGTGGAGCAGAAACGGCATCCCACCGCGCAACCCGCCTGCGAGGAAATACACAAAGTGGCACGGTCGACTTCGGGGATAAAAACCGCTTCCACCGCGTTGCCACCACCGACATCAAAAAGCCACTTGACCGTGCCATCTTTCGAGCGATGCTCGCTGGCCACAGTGAGAGGTTCGACACAGGCGTTCTGCTCGAGTTTCTGGCGCAAGGACTTTGCGATATCGGTCATTTGCCCGAAGTCGCTCACGCCCTGTTGATGGATCCATCGATACAGTTGCGTGGCCCGAAAACGCTTCTCCCCCAGGCTTTCGCAGAAAGCCACCAGTCCAGGGAGATCGAATTCGAGAAGGTTCGTTTTCATGAATAGAGTTGCCAGGCGGGTAGGCGCTAAATCCCCAACCTGGCGAACACCACGCTCAACGCGAATACACGTTCATGCCGGGAAAGAAAAAGGCAATTTCCACTTGCGCGGTTTCTGCCGCATCGGAACCATGCACGGCATTCGCATCAATGCTGTCGGCAAAATCAGCACGAATCGTTCCGGCGTCGGCCTTCTTGGGATCGGTAGCGCCCATCAGCTCGCGGTTTTTCAAAATGGCGCCCTCACCTTCCAGCGCCTGAATCATGACAGGCCCGGAGATCATGAAATCCACGAGATCCTTGAAAAAGGGACGCTCCTTGTGCACTGCGTAGAACTGCTCTGCCTCCAAACGGGACAAGTGTGCCATGCGGGCTGCAATGACGCGCAGACCGGCAGCTTCAAAGCGGGCATAAATCTGGCCGATCACGTTCTTGGCGACGGCGTCGGGTTTAATGATAGAGAGGGTGCGTTCGATAGCCATTTGGGTTTTCCTGAAAGAAACAACAAAGTTTTCGTCGGTACGACAAAAGCCTTCAATTCTAGCTTCCGGGGCAAGCCGTCCGCTGCGAAGCACACAATTGCTGCAGGGGCCCCGTCTCAACGGCTGCGTCGTCGCGGGCCCGAACCGGACCGACTGCCACGGCGTTCGTCCTGCCTTTGCCGCTTCAGGCTGTCCGAGCCGATATAGCCGACCGAAGTCTTGAGCGGATCCGGTTGTGCGCTGGCCCCGCCCGGCGCACCTTTGGCCGCAGACCCACGCGGCGACTTGCCGCCTCCGAAGGCCCCGCGGCCCGAGCCCTTGCGCGCGCCATCTGCCGCCGAAGCGTCCAGCCGGACGACTGGCCTGGCTTCGTTCTCGACACCAGCCGCTTTCATCAGCGCACGAATGTCACCGTCAGCCAGCTCCAGAAATGTTCCCCGACGCAAGCCCTTGGGCAACACCATCGCACCATAGCGAATTCGGATCAAACGGCTGACGGCGTGCCCCACGGTCTCCAACATACGACGGACTTCGCGGTTGCGTCCTTCGGAGATCGTTACGCGGTACCAGCAATTGGCGCCTTCACCGCCGCCCTCTTCAATGGAGCCGAAAGTGGCCAGCCCGTCGTCCAACTGTACGCCTGTCAGCAAGCGCTCCTTCTCCTCCGCGCTCAATGCCCCTAGCACCCGCACCGCGTACTCACGCTCCAAACCAAAACGCGGATGGGTGAGCCGGTTGGCAAGTTCCCCCGAACTCGTAAACAACAGCAAGCCCTCGGTATTGAGGTCCAAGCGCCCCACAGACTGCCATTTGCCTTGCTGCAGGCGTGGGAGCTTTCGAAACACGGTGGGGCGATTCTGCGGATCATCGCGTGTCACCACCTCTCCCACGGGCTTGTGGTACGCGATGACTCGGGCAGGAGGAGGATCAATGCGGTAGCGGATCGGCTTGCCATTGACTTTCACCTGATCGCCATACTGAATGCGCTGACCGATGTGAGCAGGTTCGTTGTTGACCGAAATGCGCCCCTCCAGAATAAGTTGCTCCATCTCCAGGCGGGAGCCCAATCCGGCCTGCGCCAGCACCTTGTGCAGCTTGGGAGTTTCTGCCTGGGGCAGCAAAACCCGCTTGGGCATCGTCTCCTGCGGCTCGGCGACGTCGGCGTCGAACTGACCGGAGACGACATCGGCGAAGGCGTAGCCACCCGGCAACCCGGACTTAAAGTGTTTCTTGTTGCGTTCGTCGCCAGCATGGGCTGCACCCCCAGGCTCAGGCTTGATGCGGGCCGCTCGCACGACTCCATCTCCGATAGACTTCGCGACCTCTGGAGCAACGGCCACCGATTTAGTCGACAGTTCGGTGGGCAATGGTGGGCTGGCGCCCTTGGGATCGGTCATAGGTCTATCTTGTGTCACAACATCGGGGCTACAACAGCGCGGGTGCGGAAGGCCGAAGCCCGGAAAACTCCGGCTGCTCGCCGGATGCCTCGGCGCGCTGACGGTCAAGCGAATCAAGAGCGTTCACGGCACCCGGGAGATCAAGTTCTGGCAGCTGATCGAGCGACTGCAAGCCAAGATCGTCCAGGAACTGCCGCGTGGTGGCAAAGAGCGCTGGCCTGCCCACCGTCTCGCGGTGACCAATCACCTCTATCCAACCACGGTCCTCGAGTTGCTTGACGATGAGGCTGTTCACTGTCACACCGCGCACTTCTTCAATGTCACCGCGTGTCACGGGCTGCCTATACGCGATGATAGCCAAGGTCTCCAGTACTGCACGCGAATAGCGCGGCGGTTTTTCAGGGTGCAGCCGATCAAGGTACTCGCGCATGACAGGCCGGGACTGAAAGCGCCAGCCCGAAGCCACTTGCACCAGCTCAATACCGCTCTGCTCCCATTGAAGCTGCAGGTCTTCAAGCAACTGCTTGATCGTGTCCGTCCCCACTGCATCATCGAACAGCACACGCAAATCCCGCACGCTCAGGGCTTGCTGGGCACAGATCAAGGCGGTTTCAAGAACCCGTTTTGCGTCCACCGTATTCATGGTCGTCGGCGTTTCCGGGAAGTGCGCTGCACAGGTGCGGCGCAGAAAGCAAAAGAATGAGCGGGGCAAAACGCGATGCGTTCTGCGCAGAAGGCGCTGCGACGGCCGCACCGGCAAGCCGGCAAAGCGCCGCTCGCGTTGAGCTGTCAGAGGCGTAAATTGTAGCGCAGCAGCGCGTCCGACAGCCGCGCCGTCACGGCGCTTGCAGTCCGCCAGCCACCAGCGCGTCCTGCATGTCCTGCGGCAAGGGAGCGCTGAAGGCCAGTAGCTTCCCAGTCACAGGATGCTGAAATTCCAGGCGTTGGGCGTGCAGCGCCTGGCGCTCCAAGCCCAGAGCCGGTGCGCCTCCATACAAGGTATCGCCCACGAGCGGCAGACCGATATGTGCCATGTGCACCCGAATCTGGTGTGTTCTCCCAGTGTGCAGTGTGCAGCGCACCAGACAATGGGCCGGCGCTTGCTGCAAGAGATGGATGTCAGTACGTGCCAGCTTGCCCGCCTGCCGCGCAAGATCGACTGCGGCCATGCGCAGGCGGTTGCGTGGATCGCGCCCGATCGCAGCGTCCACGGTGCGATCCACCGGTCCGCTCCAATGCCCCCAAGCAATAGCCATATATTGGCGATGGACCTCACGCTTACCGATCATCTCAACCAGGGCATCCATAGCAGAGCGCGTGCGGGCAACAACCATCAAACCGCTGGTGTCCTTGTCGAGTCGATGCACGATGCCCGCTCTGGGTACTTGGGCCGCATGAGCATCCCGGCCCAGCAAACCGTTGAGCAACGTGCCACTCCAGTTGCCGGGTGCAGGGTGCACTACCAGGCCTGCAGGTTTGTTGACCACGAGCAAATGGGCGTCTTCGTACGCCACGTCGAGCGCCATGACCTCGGCTCGAAAAGCTTGGCTTTCTTGCGTGGGACGCATCTCCAGCTCAATGCGGTCGCCCACCTTTACGCGCTGTGCGGGTTTGAGCACCGCCTGCCCATTCAGACGCGCGGCACCTGCAGCCAAAAGCTGCTGCAAATAGGAACGAGAAAATTCAGGTACGCACAGAACCAAGGCACGGTCGAGGCGCTCTCCGTGCTGATCGGCGTCGATCACCAAGGATCGAAGTTCGCCCTCGGACTGCGGCGCGTCAGCATCCTCGGACTCCACCTCGCCCATCGGTAACAATCCAGGCGCGCGCGCCGATGCGTCCATGCGCTCAGCGTCCCGGCAAATAGCGAGCTGGATCGACAGGTTTTCCCTGGCGGCGAATCTCAAAATGCAATTTCACACGGTCAGAATCCGTGTTGCCCATTTCAGCAATCTTCTGGCCGCGGCGAACCGTCTGGTCTTCTTTGACCAGCAGCGTACGGTTGTGGGCATAGGCGGTTAAAAACACATTGCTGTGTTTGAGGATGATGAGGTTTCCGTAGCCGCGCAAGCCAGCCCCGGCGTAAACGACCCGCCCGTCGGCCGCAGCAACAATGGCATCGCCGCTTTTGCCGGCAATATCGAGACCCTTGTTGCGCGCCTCATCGAAACCAGCCAGCAAGCTGCCGGTAGCAGGCCAGATGAAGGCCGTGCCATCCTCGGCAGTAGCGGGAGACGCATGGCTTGCCACCTGCGCGCCCTCCGCAGCCGCTGGCGCTTCCGTGGGAGCCGCTGGCGCTGCGCCAGCCACCACTGGCGCCACCGAAGGTGCGGCAACAGGACGGGTGACCACGCCGGGTGTGGCTTGGGCCACCGCGGCAGCCTGCGGGGGGGCCACGCGCAACACCTGCCCCACCTCGATCAGATTGGGGTTGTCAATTTGGTTCCATCGGGCAATGTCTTTCCAGCTCTGCCCGGTATCGAGGCCGATACGGATCAGCGTGTCGCCCGGTTTGACCGTATAGGTACCGGCACCGCCAGAATTGTCTGCCTGAGGCGCCTTGACGACCGTTGCCGGCGCAGCCTCAGGATTCGATGCAGAGCCAGCTGCTGCCGTGCCCCGATCCACTACGGGAGCACGTGTCATTCGGGTACCGCACCCGCCAAGGGCCAGCCCGGCAAGCAACAGGGAAATCCCTAAAACACGAACGCGCGAAACCTGCATATGTATTTCCTTCAGCCAATGCCCGATTTTAGAGGCACGAAATGGACCGACTCGAGGAGGCACTGTGTGAAGCCTTGGGAAGAGCGGTCAATCACCAGCAGCGCTTGGCTGCCTGATGCATCGGCCACAGGAGCGACCAAGCGTCCGCCGACGGCAAGTTGTTCGCACCAGGCCGTCGGCACGGCCGCTCCGCCAGCCGCCGCGAGAATGCCTGCATACGGCGCGCCACTCGCAAACCCCAACATGCCGTCGCCAAAGATCAAATGCACGTTGGGAAGGCGCAACGGGCGCAAATTGGCACGGGCACGCTCGTGCAGACCACGAAGTCGCTCGATGGTGTAGACCTCGCGGGCTACTCTGGCCAGCACCGCCGCCTGGTAGCCACAGCCGGTACCGATTTCCAGCACCCGGCCCAAGCCATCGGTGCGCGCGCCGGGCGCTGCCAACAACAGCTCAATCATCCGGGCAACGACGCTGGGCTTGGAGATCGTCTGGCCAAACCCGATCGGCAAACTGGTGTCCTCATACGCCTGGTTGGCCAAGCCGGAATCGACGAAACAGTGCCGCTCTACCGCGCCCATGGCCTGCAACACCGGTTCCGACGAGATCCCGCCCGCAGAGAGTCGCCGCAGCATACTGCCGCGCACCGCAGATGAATCGAGGCCCAAGCCGGCCGGAGCCGCAGATGCGGTCCATGCGCCGGTGCTGCGCGTCGCCGTTGCGGGCGAAATTTGTGTTGGCTGCGCCGTGCCGATACGTGCAGGAAAGCCGGGACGCCTAGGTGTCAAGCAGCCTCCGCAATATCCGGCTCGTGCGGCGGATTGCCCCACTGTGCAGCGCTTTGAGCCCAATAGCGAAGATGATCGTGATCGGTCAGGTCCACTTTCAGGGGCGTCAAGGACACATGCCCCTGCGAAGTGGCGTGAAAATCGGTCCCCTCCGTATCGTCCTTGGCCGCTCCCGCGCTCCCGATCCAATACATGGCCTCGCCACGCGGACTCTCCTGAACAATGACGCGCTCCGCAGCGTGTCGCCGCCCCAGGCGACAGATTTTCAAAGGCCGCATCGCCTCCAGCGGCAAATTCGGAATATTCACGTTCAGGAGCCAGGGCGACTCGCCCATCAGGCTGCGCGCGCTCATTTGCGACACGATTTCGGCGGCCTTGCTGGCAGCCGCATCAATTTCCCCCCAGCCTTTGTCCACTTGCGAGAAGGCGATGGCGGGGATGCCAAAGAGGTAGCCTTCCATGGCGGCGCCCACGGTGCCCGAGTAAATGGTGTCATCGCCCATGTTGGCGCCATTGTTGATGCCCGAGACAATCAGATCGGGGCGGTAGTCCAACAAGCCTGTGAGCGCGATGTGTACGCAATCGGCGGGTGTGCCGTTGATGTAGCGAAACCCATTGGGCGCCGTCTGGACATACAGGGGCGAATGCAGCGTCAGGGCATTCGATTTCGCACTGTTGTTGTGCTCAGGCGCCACCACTTCCACCTGCGCCACGCGCGACAGGGCCGCGTGCAACGCGACGATGCCGGGAGCCTGGTAGCCGTCGTCGTTGGATATAAGAATCTTCATACTGCTCACGATCGATAGGCAATTGTAGGCCGCGCGGTCATCGGCCAAACGCTTGAACCAGAGGTCTCTCTTGAGACATCCACAGGCGGGAAGCCCCCCCTATCATCCGCGCTTACCCAGATTGGAGACACCACATGCACGCATGGCTATGCACTGAACCCACCGGCGTCGAAGCACTGAAATGGACCGAACTTCCTACTCCGGCACCGGGTCCTGGAGAAGTACTGATCAAGATTGAAGCCGCCAGCCTCAATTTTCCCGACCTCTTGATTGTTCAGAACAAATACCAGATGAAGCCGGCACTGCCATTTGTACCGGGTTCGGAATATGCCGGCGTGGTAGAGGCGGTGGGACCTGGTGTGACGCACCTCTCGCCCGGGCAAAGCGTGGCTTGCCTCTCCGGAACGGGAGGTTTCGGTACCCACACCCTGGCACCAGCGGCCCTGTGCATGCCGCTGCCCAAAGGCTTCCCCGCAGTGGATGCCGCAGCGTTCATCATGATTTATGCGACTTCCTGGCATGCCTTGGTCGATCGCGCAATGCTCAAAGAGGGCGAGACGGTTCTGGTTCTGGGCGCAGCCGGCGGCGTAGGCACTGCGGCTATCCAGATTGCCAAGGCCATGGGCGCCAAAGTGATTGCTGCCGCCTCGACCGACGAAAAATGCGCGCTGTGCCAGTCCCTCGGGGCCGACGCCACCATCAACTACAGCACCCACGACCTACGCGAGGCCATCAAACAGGCGACGGGCGGCAAAGGGCCGGATGTGATCTATGACCCGGTGGGTGGCGAGTTCGCCGAACCGGCGTTCCGTTCAATCGCCTGGCGCGGCCGCTACCTGGTGGTGGGGTTCGCGTCCGGCCCCATCCCCGCCCTGCCGCTCAACCTGCCTTTGCTCAAGGGAGCATCCATCGTCGGAGTCTTCTGGGGCGAGTTTGCCAAGCGCGAGCCCAAGGCCAACGCCGCCATGATGGCGCAATTGGCAAGCTGGTACGCGCAAGGGCGAATCAAACCGGTGATCGATCGCGCGATGCCGATGGCCGATCTGCCCGCTGCCTTTGCACGCATGGGTTCGCGCGCCGTACAGGGCAAGCTGGTACTGGTGAACTAGTTTCGGGCGACGGAGGTCCTTACATGGGCGTCCCAAGCCGTGTCACACTCCAACGTCTTGTCTTTGACACCTGTCGTGGTGGACCATGGCTGAAAGAACTCCCTCGGACATCGCGCGCGAAACCCTCAAGCAGCTGGCCGTCCGGCGATTGGCGCCAACGCCGGAAAATTTTTCCCAGATTTACGACGAAATCTCGGGCTCGCGCAGCCCGCCTGTGTTCCCTGAAGGGCCGCTGCGCCAGATTTTGCGCGTCGTGCCCGGCCAGACGCCGGTGCAGCGCCGTCTGCTCGACCAGTTTGAAAAGGCTGTGACGGCCCATGACTGGAGTGCGATCCAGGCGGTGGTGGTGGGTTACGCCAAACTCGGGCTCAGCGGGGCGGTAGTTGCCGAGCCAGACGCGCTCACGCCTCCAGCCGCCGTGCTACCCGACGAGTTGGCCGAGCAGATTGCGCGGCTGGTAGAAAACACACTGACCGGCCTGAGCTCCGACGATGCCCGCCTGCATTTGCTCGGCACGCAATTGCTGCAATTTCTGCGTTCTCCCGCGCCGCCGGCGAGCACGCTGCAACTCATGCTCGCCAATTTCAGCTTTCGGCTCTCGTTTGCTGCGGAGGACCAGGCCGCAGTTCGCGCCCTGTTGCTTGAATTGCTGAACATGGTGTTTCAGAACATGGTCGCGCTGAGCCTGGACGACCGATGGCTGTCCGGCCAGACGCAGGCCCTGGTCGATGCGACAGCGCAGCCGCTGACGCTCAGGCGGTTGGACGATGTGCAGCGGCGCCTGAAGGATGTGATTTTCAAACAGACCGAGGCCAAGGAGCGCATGGTTGAGGCACAAGAGCAGATGAAAGAAATGCTCAGCGTCTTCATCGCACGCCTGGGCGCCATCACCCAATCGAGTGACAGCTTTCACACCACCATCGAACAGTGCGCTGCACAGATCGCGCGCGCCACCACACTGGACGAGATCACGCCCGTACTCCAGCAGGTGATGGGCGCCACGCGTTCCATGGCGCTGGACAGCCGCGTGGCCCACGAAGAACTGAACGAACTGCGCCAGCGCGCGCAGGAAAAACAGGAAGAACTGGTTCGTCTGCAGCAGTCGCTCGACCATGTCAGCCAGCAGGCGCGCCACGATTCGCTGACGGGCTCGCTCAATCGCAAAGGGCTCGACGAAGTGATGGGACGTGAGATTTCACGCTCGCGCCGCGCCGAGAATCCGCTCTGCGTGGCTTTGCTGGACGTGGACAATTTCAAACAGATCAATGACCGACTCGGCCACGCCACGGGCGACGCGGCCTTGGTTCACCTGGCTGAAGTGGTGCGCACCGTCATGCGCCCGCAGGACATGCTTGCCCGCTACGGGGGCGAAGAATTCGTCATCGTGCTTCCCGACACCGGGCTCGCTGCGGGCGTCGAAGCCATGCAGCGCCTGCAGCGCGAGCTGACAAAAAACTTTTTCCTTAAAGACAACGAAAAACTCCTCATCACCTTCAGCGCAGGCGTCGCGCAGATGGCAGCCAGCGAAGACAGCCAGGACACCATCAACCGGGCAGACCAAGCGATGTACCTTGCCAAACGCCAAGGCAAGAACCGCGTCGTTGCCGCCTGAGACGTCCTGGAGCACTGCTTGATGGACCGGCGGCGCTTTCTGGCCCTCGCAGCACATGCGTCTGCCGCTGGCACGCTAGCGCGTTCGGCCTTTGGCGCCGCCCCTTTGCACCACGACCCCTTTGGTCTCGGCGTGGCCAGCGGGGACCCGGCGCCTGATGGCTTCGTGCTGTGGACGAGGCTCCTCGCGTTGGACGACCCACTGCCTGCTACTGCGCTTCCCGTGCGCTGGGAGGTCGCCGAAGACGCTGCTTTTCGCCGCATCGTGCAGCGCGGCTCCAGTTTGGCTCGGCCCGAGCTTGCGCACAGCGTGCATATCGAGGTGGCCGGTCTGGCACCTGGGCGCTGGTACCACTACCGCTTCACCCACGGGCAGGCGGTCAGCCGCGTTGGCCGGGCCCGCACAGCGCCAGGTTTGAATGAGCTGCCCCCACACCTGCGCCTTGCCTTTGCCTCATGCCAGCGCTGGGAACACGGCCATTACGCCGCTTGGGGCCATGTGGCCAACGACGCCCCAGACCTGGTTCTGTTCTTGGGCGACTACATCTACGAATACGCTACACCCACGGACACCACGGGCTTGGCGCGCACCCACACGCTGCTCCATGCCCGCAGCCTGGACGATTTCCGCGATCGCTACGCACTGCACAAAAGCGACCCGCAGCTGCAGGTGGCCCACGCGGCCTGCCCCTGGGCCGTCACCTGGGACGACCACGAAGTCCAGAACGACTATGCGGGAGACACCGGCCATGACAGCAGCACAGCGTTTTCTGCGCTGCGCAGCGCCGGGTTTCAGGCGTTCTATGAACACATGCCGCTGGGCGCCGCCAGGCTCGCGGGGCCGGGCTTTGCCGCGCTGCAGCTCTACAGACGTCTTGCCTGGGGCCAACTCGCCCAACTGCATGTCCTCGATGGCCGCCAATACCGCCACCGACAGGCCTGCCGCCGTGCCGACGCATCCGGCGCTGGCGCCGTGCAGGCTAGGCAATGCGCAGAGCTTGAACAGCCCACGCGCAGTTTTCTGGGCGGCGCACAGGAGCACTGGCTGGATGCGGGTCTGGCGCAGGATGCTGAGCGCGGCGCGCGCTGGAGCGTTCTCGCTCAGCAGACGCTGTTCTCACCGCGCCACTACCCTTCTGGCATCCAGTCCACCGACACCTGGGACGGCTACCCCGCAGCGCGCGAGCGCCTGACGGCCAGCATCGAGCGGCACACGCCGGCAAGAACAGTGGTGCTGGGGGGAGACATTCACCAGAACTACGTCTGCCGGGTGCCCAAAAAGGCGCAAGAGTTGGATGGGCCGGCGGTAGCGAGCGAGTTTTGCGGCACCTCGATTTCTTCGCGCTCGGGAACCACGCAGGAAAAGCTTGACGCCATCGTCCGGCGCAACCCGCACGTGCTGCTGGCGCGCTGCGGCGAGCGCGGCTACGGCATCGCAGACATTACGCCCAAGCTCTGGACCACCCGCCTGCAGGTGGTGCAGGACCCGATGCGGATGGACAGCGCCGTCCACACGCTGGCGCGTTTTGTGGTCGAACCAGGCCATCCCGGGCCCATTCGAGAGGCATAGATCGCGCCAATGGACTATATAAATGATAGCTACTAATGCTTGCTGAATAAGCGCTAGAGCCTAAAAACACTTAAATTTTTCGCTTCTCTGTTCTGCACTAGCAAACAGGTTGAGACGTCACACGTCAATGGCCACCGTCGACCCAGCCTGCTTGCGCAGTTCGAACTTCTGGATTTTCCCGGTGCTGGTCTTGGGCAGTTCGCCAAATACCACCGCACGCGGCACCTTGAACCCCGCCAGATGCTGCTTGCAGTGCGCCACGATGTCTTCGGGCGTGGTCTGCGCGCCCGCCTTCAGCTCAACGAATGCACAAGGCGTTTCGCCCCATTTCGGATCGGGCCGCGCCACGACGGCGGCAGCCAGCACGTCGGGGTGGCGGTACAGCACATCTTCCACCTCGATGGACGAGATGTTCTCGCCGCCCGAGATGATGATGTCCTTGCTGCGGTCCTTGATCTTGATGTAGCCGTCAGGGTATTGCACCGCCAGGTCACCGCTGTGGAACCAGCCGCCGGCAAAGGCTTCTTCGGTGGCCTTGGGGTTCTTGAGATACCCCTTCATGGCGATGTTGCCCTTGAACATGATCTCGCCCATGGTTTCGCCATCCTGCGGCACGGGCTGCATCGTCTCCGGGTCCAGCACACGCACGTCGCGCTCCAGGTGGTAGCGCACGCCCTGGCGGGCGTTGAGTCGGGCGCGCTCACCGATGTCTAGCTCGTCCCAAGCTGCATGCTTGGCGCATACCGTCGCGGGGCCGTACACCTCCGTCAGGCCATAGACGTGCGTCAGGTCAAAGCCCATCTTTTCCATGCCTTCGATCATCGAGGCCGGCGGCGCCGCCCCCGCCACCATGGCCTTGATGCCCGCAGGTACGCCCGCCTTCATGGCGGCGGAAGCGTTGACCAGCAGGCCGTGCACGATGGGGGCGCCGCAATAGTGCGTGACGCCGTGCTCGCGCATGGCATCAAAAATGGCCTGTGCATCCACGCGGCGCAGGCAGACGTTCACGCCGGCACGCGCCGCCACGGTCCACGGAAAGCACCAGCCGTTGCAATGGAACATGGGCAGCGTCCACAGGTAGACCGCATGCTTGGGCATGTCCCACTCCAGCACGTTGCTGATGGCATTGGCCGCCGCGCCGCGGTGGTGGTAGACGACGCCCTTGGGGTTGCCCGTGGTGCCGCTGGTGTAGTTCAGCGCAATGGCGTCCCATTCGTCGCCCGGCAGTTCCCAGGCGAAATGTGGGTCGCCTGCGGCAAGGAAACTCTCGTAGTCGGTTCCGCCCAGCGGGTGCGCAGCCGGTCCGTACAGCGCGTCCTGCACCTCGATCAGGATGAGCGGCTGCTTTGAGCTGCGCAGCGCCAGCGCCTTGGCGAGTACGCCCGTGAATTCCGGATCCACGATCACCGCCTTGGCTTCGCCATGGTCGAGCATGAAGGCGATGGTCTCCGGGTCGAGCCGCGTGTTGAGCGCGTTGAGCACGGCCCCGGCCATGGGCACACCGAAATGCGCTTCCACCATCGGCGGCGTATTGGGCAGCAGCACCGCCACCGTATCGTTCTTGCCGATGCCCTGCCTTTGCAGGCTGCTGGCGAACTGGCGGCAGCGCGCGTAGGTCTGTGCCCAGGTCTGGCGCAGGCTGCCGTGCACGATGGCAAGCCGGTCTGGGTAGACCTCGGCACTTCGTTCCAGAAAGCCGAGTGGCGAGAGCGGAGCGAAATTGGCAGGGGTGCGCGGCAAATGCTGGTCGAATACGGATGTCATGGAACCCCCGGTGAAAGTTGGTGAAAAAGTGCCAAGCGCATAAGGCTCAATCACAGCATGCCCGGCTTGCGCCGTGCTGTCACGCGCCTCGGTTGCGCTGCTTGGCGCGGTACATGGCGGCATCGGCGGCCGCCATCAGGCCGCCGGCATCCGCCGCATCGCGCGGAAAGAGCGCAAAACCCACACTCGCGCGTATGGGCTGCACCTGCCCATTGAAGTCAAGCGGCTGCGCCAGGGCCTGTTCCAGTTTCGCTGCAATCTGGGCAGCCTGCTCTGGTGCGTCGAGGTTCTCGCAGAGCACGGTAAATTCATCTCCTGCAAGCCGTGCCACCGTATCGCTCTCGCGAACAGTCTGCGTTGTCGTCCACGCCACGGCCTTGAGCACTGTGTCGCCGGCAGCGTGCCCCAAAGCGTCGTTGATCGCCTTGAAGTCATCCAGATCCACAAACAGCAACGCACACAGGTGTCCGGTGCGTTTCGCCATGGCGAGCGCCTGGGCAAGTCGCTGCTCGAACATGCGGCGATTGGGTAGGCCCGTCAGAGTATCGTGATACGCCAGATGCGCCATGTCGTGGTGGCGCGCGCTCAGTTCATCGAGTTGCTGTCCAATCTGCTGCTCCATCTGACTCAGGCTGCGCGCAAGTTCACCCAGTTCGTCATGCCGATGCACCGGCAGCGCGCCGTGACTGCGGCCTGCCGCAAAAGCCTGCGTTGCGCGCACCATGACCTTGATCGGGCCAGTGACCACGCGCGAGATCAGCGCCGCCAGCAGCGCGGCTGCCGCACTGAGCACTGCCAGCACCCACAAGATGCGCCGCCCAAAATTCAGAACCTCGTCCTGCACCACGTTCAGCGGCTGTGAGAGGCCGACGATCATGAAGCGCCCGTCTTCCTGTTCGCCGTATGGCAAGCGGGCGAAGGCATAGGCCTGGCGCACGGTCCCACCGTCGTTCTGACTGAATACCTGCTCGTTCTGCTTGCCCTCCAACAGCGCTCGCACCGAGGCAAAGCGCTCCTGGATCAGGATGCGCTCGCCCTGGTGCTCGGCGCCGAACACCTGTGCGGCATCGGGGTGGTCAAGAAAATCACCCCATTGGTTGCTGAGATAAAAATCCAACCCTTTGGGCAGATTGGCACGGAAAATGGCAAGAAATGCGGGCGCGCTCACATCCACCACCAGTACGCCGAACAAGTGCCCAGCGCTGGTGACGGGCATCGACACATGAAAAACTGCTTCGGACGAGGTGGCTGCCTCGTCGAATGACATCGCCAGACTTAGCTCCGTTACGTAGCTGGTGTCGGCCGGTAAATTCAAGGCCTCGAAAAAGAAAGGTCGGTAGGCCTGCTCATGGAGTTCGGCCTGCTTGACCTGCACGACGGATTCGCCCTGGCGGCGCACCCGCACCAGTTCAAGCCCATGGTCGGCAACGCCGATGAGCCGGATCTGGCGATAGGCCGGCCTGGCCCCCAAGGTAGCCTTGAGCACATCGGCCACCGCGGCGCGCTGCCGCGCGTCGAGCGGTTCTGCGCCGCGCGCCAGTGAAGACGCCGCCGTTGTCAGCATCTGAGCATCACGCGTAACCGACCCGAGTCCCGTCTGGAGGTAACGCACCAGCAAGCGTGTGGTGCCAAGCAATGCACTCTCTGCACGTGCCTGCAGCAGGCTGCGTCCGGCATCAAAGGTGTAGTAGGCAGCCAACGACGCCGCAAGCACGCTGAAGCTGGCAAGCAATATGCCCAGGCGAAAGGCAATGCCAGTGCGCATGGTCAGAAGCGCTCCGGCCGCTCGCCCGAAACGATGCGTCGCCATAGCCGTGAGCGCAGGGATTCATCTTCCAGCGGTTCCAGCCACAGAATTTTTGGGCTGGCTGCGCCTGCCTCAAGGCCTGGCGCTGGCTCCAAGGTGTTGGCCAAACCCTGGCGCAGCGTCAACGTCTGGCTGACCGACGCCTCCAGCATGTAGTTGATCCATTGGTGGGCCAGTAATGGTTCACGTGCCCCTGCAGGCACTGCCCAGCAATCGAGCCAGGCAAGTGCTCCCTCGCGGGGAATCACGTAGCCAACATCAATTCCCGCATCGCGCAGGAGCTTCAATTGCTGCTGCCCGTAATTGGCAAATAGCAGTGCGGCCTTGTGGTCCCGAAACAATCGCACGGCTTCTTCAGGCAAGTTGTAGAACGCCAGCAGATTGCGCCGCAGCTCCACCAGATCGAGCGCCAGGCCGCGCATATTTTCGGGAGGGATATGAAACGGTGGCAGTCCACGGTGCAGCGCAGCAAGAGAGAAGCCATGATTTGCACTGTCAAACTCCAGTACCCGGCCGCGCCATTTCGGGTCCCACAGCGCTGCCCACGAATCGGGCGGAGCCGCCCACTGCGTGCGGTCATAGATCAAGCCCATTTCTGACCAGGTGTAGGGCACTGCATAGACCCGCTCGGCATCCGAGATTCCAGCAATCAACGCGAGCGGGTGAAACCTCGGCAATTGGTGGGCAAGATTGGGAATTGCCTGCAGATTGAGCGGCTCCAGCTTCTTCGCAGCCACCAGTCGCGCGATCTCCACCGTATTGGCGGCCACCGCGTCAAACGCCGGCCGGGCGCTCGCCATCTGGCTGCGCAGGGCTTCGTCCGAGCTGACGATAGTCACTTCGACGCGTACGCCATGGCGCTTTTCGAATTGCGCCACCACATCCGCGTCTGCATACCCCGGCCAGGCCAGCACACGCAGCAGCGGCGCCGCCTGCGCCAGCCCAGCAAACGCGGACAGCGTCAGCCAACCGGTCAATACCCATCGCAAGCTGGCAAACAAGCGCCCTAGAGCGCTTCGACCACCAATTGCCGCCACGCATCACCTTTTTTGGATTTCGTAACAAACAGTTTACGCGGGACAATGATCCCGTGAGCATCCCGCAAACTTTTATCCAGGAACTTCTCTCTCGCGTCGACGTGGTCGAGGTGGTTGGCCGCTATGTGCCACTGCGCAAGGCGGGAGCCAACTTCATGGGGTTGTGCCCTTTTCATGGCGAAAAGTCGCCCTCGTTCAGCGTGAGTCCATCGAAGCAATTTTTCCACTGCTTTGGCTGTGGAAAAAGCGGGAACGCCATTGGCTTTCTCATGGAGCATGCGGGAATGGGCTTTGTCGATGCGGTCGAAGACCTGGCGCGTCAGGTGGGCTTGAGCGTTCCCGACGATCATGTCGCGCCCGCCGACAAGGAGCGCGCCGCCGCTGCCCGCCAGCACCAAGCCACCCTGAGCGAAACCTTGGAAAAGGCGGGCCAGGACTACCGCAAGCAGTTGCGGCAGTCACCGCGCGCCGTGGACTACCTCAAGGGGCGTGGCGTCTCGGGCGAAGTCGCCCAGCGCTACGGACTGGGTTACGCCCCCGAGGGCTGGCGTCACTTGGCCAGCGTGTTTGCACAGTACGACGACCCACTGCTGTCTGACAGCGGCCTGGTGATCGTGGGCGAAGAGGACGGCAAGCGCTACGACCGGTTTCGTGACCGCGTCATGTTCCCCATCCGCAACGTGAAGGGTGAATGCATCGGCTTCGGCGGGCGCGTGCTGGGCGACGACAAACCCAAATACCTCAATTCGCCCGAAACGCCCGTCTTCCACAAGGGCAGTGAGCTCTACGGACTCTACGAGGCGCGCACCGCCATTCGCGAAGCCGGATTTGCGCTCGTCACCGAAGGCTATATGGATGTGGTGGCGCTGGCCCAACTGGGGTTTGAGAACGCCGTCGCCACCCTTGGCACAGCCTGCACAGCAGAACATATCGCCAAGCTGCTGCGCTTTACCGACAGCGTGGTCTTCAGCTTTGACGGCGACGCTGCGGGGCGCCGAGCTGCACGCAAGGCGCTGGACGCCGCCATTCCCCACGCGGCAGACACGCGCAGCGTCAAGTTTTTGTTCCTTCCCAGCGAGCACGATCCCGACAGTTTCGTGCGCGCCCATGGCGCCAGCGCGTTTTCTCGCCACATTGCCGACGCCATGCCCCTCAGCCGCTTTCTTGTGGAGGCGGCTGGTGAGCAATGCGATCTTGGAACGCCAGAGGGCCGCGCCCACATGGCGAGCAACGCCCGCCTGCTTTGGGAACCCTTGCCCGATGGCGCGCTCAAGCGCCAGCTGCTCGGCGAGCTGGCCACATTGGCACAGCTCGATCCGCTGGACCTTCAGGAGGTGTGGGAGCAGGTAGCCCTGCGCGGGCGCCCGCCTGCTGCGCCAGCGCCGCGCAAAGCGGCTGACGCCCGGCGCCCGGCCCGGGCCGAGCCCGGCCGAGGCTTTGCTCCCTCCAGCACCAGCACCAGCACCAGCACCAGCACCAGCGCCCGACGCCGGCGGGCAGCACCGGCGGGCCGCGTTGACCATGCGGCGCGGCTGCTGCTTTCGCACATGGAGTTTCTAGACGCCCTGTCGCACGAAGACAACGCCTTGCTTAGCGGCCAGGAACCGCCGCACGGCCCCTTGTTCGCGTGGATCGAGGCGCAATTTCATGAGCAGGGCGCGCTGCCCTGGGCCGTGTTGCGCGAGTCGCTGCGTGGCCATGGCTGCGAAGCGCTGGCCGAGCGTGTAATGACCGGTGCACACGCCCAGACCGAAGGCGATACGCACGAACTGCGCCTGGAACTGCGCGGTCTGCTCAACCGCATGCTGGCAGAACAATTGCGGGTGCAGGAAACCGAAGCCTTGACGGCGGCCAACACCGACCCCGCGGCCTTGCAGCGCTACCGCGCGCTGCAGGCGCGGCGGGTGGCTCTTGAGCGTTTGGCGCCCCAGGTCTCTTGAAAAACTTCTGGCAGGTATAATGTAGGGTTCATCGGCAAGAGCGACAGCAGCACCTCCGGGCCGGGCACCAGTGACACACGCGCACGACCGCCCTCCTTACCGCAAGGACTGCACACCAAATGATCGCCCAGACATCTTGCTTGAAGCCCCTTCGGCTTCACCCGTAAAGGCCCACTGCCTTTGCCGTGCCACCCGCGCCGGGATTTCAGGCGCTTGCGTCGTCTTTGTTCATTTTGACCCCGAGGTTGTCCATGCCTGCTCAAAAGCCTGCGAAGTTGCCCAAGTCCGTTCCCGCCGCAAAGGCATTGCCCGCCACAGCCAAGACATCCGCCAAGAAGCCATCCGCAAAAACTGCCCCCAAGGCAGTGGCTGCGCCGGCTGCCAAGAAAGCCCCTTCCGTGCCCAAGACTGCTGCAAAGACCTCCGAATCCGAAGAAAAAAAGACCCGCACCAAGGCTGCTGCGCCTGAGGCCGAGACAACCGAGGCACCCAAGAAGCGTGCCGGCCGTCCAGCCAAAGCCGCCGCTGCGCCCAAAGCAGGCAAAGCCGCCAAGGCTCCGGCCGCACGCGGCAAGAAGGGCCAGGCAGACGCCGACAGCGACGACGCCGATCTCTCTGATATCGAGTCCGACCTGGAGGGCGAGGTTGAGGAAACGACCGAAGTGGCCACCACAGAAACTCCGGTGGAGAAGGTCAAGCCGCTGCGCATGAAGATCAGCAAGGCCAAGGAACGGGCCTTGATGAAGGAATTCGGCCTGGACGAAACCGTTCTGTCCGAAGAAGACCTGGCCAAGCGGCGCTCGCGCCTGAAAACCCTGATCAAGCTGGGCAAGACCCGCGGCTACCTCACGCACGGTGAAATCAACGACCACCTGCCCGACAAGCTGGTGGACCAGGAGACGCTGGATGTCGTGATCTCCATGCTCAACGACCTGGGCGTGGCCGTGTACGAGCAGACGCCCGACGCCGAGCAACTGCTGGTCACCAACACCGCCCAGACAGCTGCCACCGAGGAAGAAGCCGAAGAAGCTGCCGAAGCGGCGCTCTCCACCGTGGACAGCGAATTTGGCCGCACCACCGACCCGGTGCGCATGTACATGCGCGAAATGGGTACGGTGGAGCTGCTCACGCGCGAAGGCGAAATCGAAATCGCCAAGCGCATCGAAGGCGGCCTGATGGCGATGATGGAGGCCATCAGCGCATCCCCTGCCACCATTGCTGAAATCCTCAATATGGGCGAGGACATCCGCGAAGGCAAGGTCGTCATTTCGACCATCGTCGACGGCTTTTCCGTCCCCAACGAGGCCGACGACTACGTGGCCGAAGAGGATTTCGACGAATTCGACGAGGACGATGACGACGATGGCAAGGGTGGCAGCAAGGCGCTGACCAAGAAACTCGAAGAGCTCAAGAACGAAGCCCTGCGGCGCTTCGACAAGATGCGTGAAATGTTCGAGAAAGTGCACAAGATCTATGACCGCGAAGGCTACGGCACGCCGGCGTACGCCAAGGCACAAAGCGCGCTGTCGACCGAGCTGATGACCATCCGCTTCACCGCCAAGACGATTGAAAAACTTTGCGACATGGTGCGCGGCCAAGTGGACGACGTGCGCAAGAAGGAACGCGAGCTGCGCCGCATCATCGTGGACAAGTGCGGCATGTCGCAGGAGATGTTCATCAAGGAATTCCCGGCCAATTTGCTCAATCTGGACTGGGTGGAAAAGCAAGCCGCAGCAGGCAAGCCCTGGAGCACGGTGATGGCACGCAACATCCCGCCTGTGCAAGACTTGCAGCAAAAACTCGCGGACCTGCAGTCGCGGGTGGTGGTGCCGCTTGCACAGCTCAAGCTCATCAACCGCCGCATGAACGAAGGCGAAGCCAGTTCGCGCGACGCCAAGAAGGAAATGATCGAGGCCAACCTGCGCCTGGTCATTTCGATTGCCAAGAAGTACACCAACCGCGGCCTGCAGTTCCTCGATTTGATCCAGGAAGGCAACATCGGCCTGATGAAGGCGGTGGACAAATTCGAATACCGCCGCGGCTACAAGTTCTCTACCTACGCCACCTGGTGGATTCGCCAAGCCATCACCCGCTCGATTGCCGACCAGGCGCGCACGATCCGCATTCCGGTGCACATGATCGAGACCATCAACAAGATGAACCGCATCTCGCGCCAGCATCTGCAGGAGTTCGGCTTTGAGCCCGATGCGTCCGTGCTGGCCGAGAAGATGGAGATCCCGGAAGACAAGATCCGCAAGATCATGAAGATCGCCAAAGAGCCGATTTCCATGGAAACCCCCATTGGTGACGACGACGACAGCCACCTGGGCGATTTCATTGAGGACGGAGCCAACACGGCACCGCTCGAAGCGGCCATGCAAGCGGGCCTGCGCGACGTGGTCAAGGACATCCTCGATGGCCTGACCCCGCGCGAAGCCAAAGTGCTGCGCATGCGCTTTGGCATCGAGATGACCAGCGACCACACGCTGGAAGAAGTGGGCAAGCAGTTCGACGTCACACGCGAGCGCATCCGCCAGATCGAAGCCAAGGCACTGCGCAAACTGAAGCACCCCAGCCGCAGCGACAAGCTGCGCAGCTTCATCGATTCGCTCTAATTCATTCCCCTCTCCCATCGCCCCGGCCTGCGTTCGCAAGCCGGGGTTTTTTGTTGCCCGCACGCAAAGATCGGCACTTGAAATCGGCGCGGTTGCCGACAGCCGCGGTGGGACGAAGCTGACGCTTCAAGGGCTGGGACGCACGCAAGATCAAGGCGTCTTTGAGGAAACCCCTTCGGGACCTCACCCATTCACACGAAGGAAAAATCATGCGAACCAAACTCACTCTGCTGGCCGTTCTGGCTAGTGCCTCCCTTATGGCCAACGCACAGAGCACCGCTCCCGCCATGCCGAACACGGCAGCTGCCACCAACGTGCAATCGATTCCCTCTGGGAACGAGCCGTTGAACAAGGCACCAACCATGAAGACGCCTTCCGACAAGACGCGTGCGGCTGTTAACGGTGAAGCTGCCGACGCGGCCAGGACGGGCACCATCGCTACAGGCAACCAACCGTTGACGTCAATGGAAAGCCCGCATTCCAACACCACTCGTTCGATCAAGAGCAGTGAGGGTGCTGCTGCAATCGCGTCCGGCAAGCTTGCAACCGGCAACGAGCCGATCGTTGGACTACCCAACGAAAAGGCCCAAAACCAGATGAAGAAGAGCGCCAAAAAGGGCTCGGACCATGCCAAGAACATGGCCGGTGGCGCCGACGCCGTGAAGTCGGGCAACGAGCCCTATCTCAAGACCCCCACCACCGTGTCCGACAAGACGCGTGCTGACGTGCGCGCAGACACCGCAATGAATGGTGGAGCGGAGGCTGCCGTTTCGGGCAACCAGCCCCTGGCTCCGCGCACCACCACGACTTCAACGACGAGCCGTGCCAGCGTGAAGGCCGATGCCGCAGCCGCGGCAAAAAACGACGCCATCAGAACAGGTGACGGCGCTGCCAAGGCCGCCAACTGATATTCAGAGCCGCCCTCCTCGGGCGGACACACCAAAGCGGAGCGCGCAGGCGACTCCGTTTTTTTCGTCTATTGCGCCGTAGCTACCGCGCCCGAGTCCGCCATGGATTCCACCTCGGACACGGTGTATCCCACGCTCTGAAGCACCTCCATCGTATGCGCAGCGAAGCGCGGCGCATCGGCCCGCACCCCCAGGCGCTCGCCTCCCATGCGCAGCGGCAGTAACGCCACCAAAGCTTCTTCGCCGGCGCGCTCGCCATCGGGTAGCTTCATCGGCTGCAGACCGCCAGAAGCCAGGAGGTGGGGATCGTGCAGCAGGTCTTCTGGTTTCTCGATGCGTGCAAAGGGCAAGCCTTCTGCCTCGAAGCGATCCGCGAGCGTCGCCGCGTCCAGCCGCCCGAAGCGCTCACGCAACTGCGGAATCATCCGCTCCCTGGCGCGCACGCGATCGTTGTTGCTGCGCAGGCCCTCGTCGTGCAACAAATCATCAAAACCGAAAACCGTGCACAACCGCACCCATTGCGGATCGCTTACGGCCGCAAGAAACACCTGCTCACCATCGCCAGAGGTGAAGATGTCGTACACGCCCCAGGAATGGATGCGCTCCGGCATGGGCGCGGCGGGCTGGCCGGTGACCGCAAACTGCATCATGTGCTGCGCGACGAGAAAAACGTTGTTCTCGAACAGCGCCGAGTCAATTTCCTGCCCCTGTCCTGTCTGGTTGCGCTGCATCAGCGCTGCAAGTGCTCCGATGGCGCCAAACATTCCGCCCATGATGTCGTTCACGCTCGCACCGGCCCGCAGCGGATCGCCCGAGCGGCCCGTCATGTAGGCCAGACCGCCCATCATCTGCACCACTTCATCGAGCGCACTGCGGTGCTCGTAGGGCCCGGGCAAGAAGCCGGTGTGATTGACGTACACCAGGCCGGGGTTGCTCTGGCGCAGCGTGGCGTAGTCCAGACCCAGCTTGGCCAGCGATCCGGGCTTGAAGTTTTGCACCACCACATCGGCCGAGCCTGCCAGCCGCAGGGCTGCCTCCAACCCCCTCGGGTGGCGCAAATCGAGTGCCACACTCTTTTTGTTGCGATTGAACAGCGGGAAAAACCCGGCTCCCGCGCCCAGCAGGTGGCGGGTGCGGTCGCCTTCCACCGGCTCCACCTTGATCACTTCGGCCCCGAGGTCCGCCAGAACCAGGCCGCAGGTCGGCCCCATGACCATGTGGGAAAACTCCACCACTCGCAGGCCCGACAGGGGGAGATGCTGGCTGTTTGGTGTGCCCGAAGTGGAGGGAGCGGCGGAAGATTCAGGAGTCATGGGCGGCGGGCAAAGGCGTAAGAGTCGCGAAGCATGATGCCAGAGCATTTCGTGGCGCACCCGCAACAGATTTTCACGCATACGAGTTTCTTGCCTTCCTCACATAACGGGTCTGGTTTTGGAGCTATTAAACTTGTAGCAAATTCGGTTCAGCGCTATATTGGCTTGCCCGTCCAGCCTGGCACCGAACCACCGCATCCCACCCCTCGCGAGGAGAAGCCGCATGAGCTCAAAGGAAAACGTCGCCATCAACCAGCTGTTTGAACGGCTCGAATGTCGCTATGCGCTTCGTGTCCTCTGGGCATTGCGAGACGGCCATCCGCAAACTTTTCGATTGCTGCAGGACAGCGTGGGCGGCATCACGCCCAACACGCTCAACACCCGCATCAAGGAAATGCGCGAGGCCGGGCTGCTCGACCACGGCAGCGACGGCTACATCGTCACCCCGTCGGGCACCGACCTGCTCAAGCGGCTCAGCGATGTTCAGGCCTTCGCCAACCGCTGGGTCGCAGCGCGCGCCAAAAAGTAAAGCGGCGGCAAGGCAGTGCCTGGCCCATCTCATTTTTCAGATAAAAATGGCCTCTAGCGCACTATTTACGGGCGTTAGAAGCTATCAATTAGATAGCATTCAAGGATTTCCATGGCATTGATATCCACCGATTCCGGCCTCCAGTACGAAGACACTGTCATAGGTGACGGCGCGCAAGCGTCGCGCGGCGAACCGGTTTCGGTGCACTACACCGGCTGGCTTTACAACGACGGCGTGCAAGGCGCCAAGTTTGATTCGAGCCGCGATCGCAATGATCCGTTTGCCTTCAATCTGGGCGCAGGCATGGTCATCAAGGGCTGGGACGAAGGCGTGCAGGGCATGAAAGTGGGCGGCCAACGCACCCTCATCATTCCGGCTGGCCTGGGTTACGGCGCACGCGGCGCCGGTGGCGTGATCCCACCCAATGCCACGCTCAAGTTCGACGTCGAACTGCTCAAGGTCGGGCGTTAAGGGCGTCCAAATGGCCTACATTTCGGTTTGCGGGCGCGGCTGAAGCGGCGCCGGGCGGGTGATCCAGCTCACCACAACAGCCGCCAGCAGACCGGCGGGGACGCCAAAAACGCCCGCGGACACCGGCTGTATGCCAAACCACAAACCATCGGCCAACAGCCAGCGCGGTAGATAGGCCTGCACCGTGGGCACGTGAGACAGCAAGTAATAGACCGCTACGCCCAGGCCGCTGAGCATGCCCGCCACCGCACCTTGGCGGGTCGTGCCCCGCCAGAAGATACCCAGCACCATGACTGGCACAAACGCCGAGGCCGCCAGCGAAAAGGACGCCGAGACCAGCGGCAAGATGTCTGCCGGCTTGAGCGCTGCGATGAAAGAAGCGATCAGCGCCACAGCCAAGAGCGCAAACTTGGTCAAAATCACTCGTTGCTCAGGCGAGGCGCTGCGCGGGCGGGCCCGGAAATACAAATCGCGGACCAAGGCGTTGCTGATGGTCAGCAGCAGCCCGTCGGCGGTGGACAGCGCGGCGGCCAACCCGCCTGCCGCCACCAGGCCTGACACCACATAGGGCAGGCCACCCAACTCGGGTGTAGCGAGCATGATGAGGTCGGCGCCGAGGCGAATTTCGCCAAACTGCACGATGCCGTCGCCGTTCATGTCTTCCACCGACAGCAGCGAGGCATCCACCCGCGCCCATTGCGCCATCCAGTTGGGCAAGGCGTCAAAGTGGCTGCCAACCAGATTGTTCATCACCTCGAACTTCACCAACACGGCCAGCGCGGGCGCGCTGAGGTACAAAAGCGCCACAAAAAACAGCGTCCAGGCCACGGAACTGCGCGCTCCGGCCACCGTGGGCGAGGTGTAGTAACGGGTCAGCAGGTGCGGGAGGCCCGCCGTGCCCACCATCAGGCAAAACATCAGCGCCAGGAAATTCCGTCGGGAATTGGTAAATGCTGCCTGCATTTCCGGCGTCCCCTCGGGGTCCCCAGCATAGGGCTGGGCATGCTGGGGCAGGCCGCCCAGCGGCAGAGCGCGGGCGTAGTTCTCCAGCATCTTGCGCTCCCAGAGAGCGCGCGCGGCTTGCGCATTGCGCGGCAGTGCTGCCAGCTCGCGGCTGGCCGCCACGATCAGGCCCACGTCGGCATTTTGCGTGCGCAAGCGGCGAATGCGCTCTTGCATGTCGCTGCGCTCGCGCTCCAGTGCCTTGTCCACATCGCCCAGTCGCGCCTCGTAGTCCTGCGCCCGGTGCAAATAGGCTTGCACCACCTGCTGCTCTTGGGGCGAGGCGAGCAGACCCGCCTCCAGATCAGAGATTTTGCCGATCTGCTTGCCATACACCATCACCGCAATCGGACTCCCCAACTGTTTGTAGGCCAGCCAGGAGACAGGAATCAGAAACGCGAGCAGCAGCATCACGTACTGGGCCACCTGGGTCCAGGTGATGGCGCGCATGCCGCCCAGAAACGAGCACAGCAGCACGCCACCGAGCCCCAGCATGATGCCGATCTCGAACTGAACACCCGTCAGGCGCGAGGCGATGAGACCGATGCCATAAATCTGGGCTACCACATAGGTCGAAGAGCACACCACAGCCGCCAGCGCCGCAATGACGCGCGGCCAGGTACCCCCAAAGCGGACATGAAAAAAATCGGGCACGGTGTAGAGCCCCATGGCCCGCAGGTGCGGTGCCACCAGAATGGCCACCAGACAAAAGCCCCCGGTCCAGCCGAGCAGATAGGCCAGGCCACCGGCCTGCTGGGGCGTGCCCGAATAGCCCTGAAGGTAGAGCGCGCCGGAGAGGCTGATAAAAGATGCCGCGCTCATCCAGTCGGCCGCCGCAGCCATGCCGTTGTACATGGGCGGGATGCGCCGGCCCGCCACGTAGTACTCCAGCGGATCGGTGGTGCGGCCATAGACCCCGATGGCGGCGTAGACCATCACCGACAGAAACAGAAAAATCGGTCCGATCCAGTGGCGCGACAGCCCCTGCTGCTCCGCCCAGGTCATCAGCGCCAGAAATGCCAGCACGCCGACGACATAGAGCGCCAGGATGCGGTGCAATCGCCGCGCATAACCGCGCTCGTCGGCGGCCGCGTGGCTCTGCGGCTCAGCCAAGCTCGCGCTCCGCGCTGCTCTCGGCGGCCAGCAGCGCACGGGCGTCCTGTCGCTCAAAACGGCTCATGGCCCAGGCATAGACCACCACAATGCCGATAAAGACAAACACCGCGCCCTGCGAGGCGATCCAGAATCCCACCGGCCAGTTGCCGATGGAAAACAACAGGTCCCGCGCAAAGAAACAAACGCCAAACGAAGTCAGCGCCCAGATCGCCAGCAGAACGGCCTTGAGTCGCAGGTGCCGCACGTCGTGCAGATCCGGCGGGAAGGCATGCGCCGCACCCTCTTCGCCGGAAACAGGCTCATCGCGGGGCAGCTGCATGGCGAAACGGCGTCAGTGCGCTGCGGCCAGTAGCTTCCAGGTAGCCACCACGCTGTCCGGATTGAGCGAGATCGACGAAATGCCCTCATCGGCCAGCCACTGCGCAAAATCAGGGTGGTCGCTGGGCCCCTGGCCGCAAATACCGATGTACTTGCCCTGCGCCAGACAGGCTTTGATGGCCATGTGGATCAGCGCCTCGACGGCCTGGTCGCGCTCGTCGAAATCCTTGGCCAGCAGTTCCAGGCCCGAATCGCGGTCCAGGCCCAGGGTGAGCTGCGTCAGGTCGTTCGAACCAATGGAGAAGCCGTCGAAGAAGGCGAGGAACTGCTCGGCGAGCAAGGCGTTGCTGGGTATCTCACACATCATGATGAGCTTGAGCCCATCCTTGCCACGCTGCAGTCCGTGCTGCGCCAGCAGCTGCGTGACGCGCTCGGCCTGGCCAAGCGTGCGCACAAAGGGCACCATCACCTGCACATTGGTCAGGCCCATGTCGTTGCGCACGCGCTTGATCGCCTCGCATTCCATGGCAAAGGCTTCGCCAAACTCGTCGCTCACATAGCGCGCGGCGCCGCGGAAACCCAGCATCGGGTTTTCTTCCTCGGGCTCGTAACGGCTGCCGCCAATAAGCTTGCGGTACTCGTTGCTCTTGAAGTCGGACAGCCGCACGATGACGGGCTTGGGCCAGAAAGCAGCGGCAATGGTGGCCACACCTTCGGCCACCTTGTCGACATAGAAAGCCCGCGGACTGGCATGGCCACGCGCCACGGATTCGACAGCCTTCTTCAGGTCGGAATCGATATTCGGATAGTCCAAAATGGCCTTGGGGTGCACGCCGATATTGTTGTTGATGATGAATTCGAGCCGCGCCAAGCCCACACCCTGGTTAGGCAGCTGGCAGAAGTCAAAGGCGAGTTGCGGGTTGCCCACGTTCATCATGATCTTTGTGGCAATCTCGGGCATCTCGCCGCGCTGCACTTCGGTGACTTCGGTTTCCAGCAGTCCGTCGTAGATATGGCCGGTATCGCCCTCGGCGCAACTCACCGTGACCAGGGTACCGTCCTTGAGCCGCTCGGTGGCATCCCCGCAGCCCACCACAGCCGGAATGCCCAGCTCGCGCGCAATGATGGCGGCGTGGCAGGTACGCCCACCGCGGTTGGTGATGATGGCTGAGGCACGCTTCATCACCGGCTCCCAGTTCGGGTCGGTCATGTCGGTGACCAGCACGTCGCCGGGCTGTACCTTGTCCATCTCGCTGATGCTGTGCACCAAGCGCACCGGGCCGGTGCCGATCTTCTGACCAATGGCACGGCCTTCGGCCAGCACTGCCCCCCTGCCCTTGAGCTTGTAGCGCATCTCGGCCTGATTGCCCGCCTGGCTCTTCACCGTCTCAGGCCGGGCCTGCAGGATATAGAGCAGGCCGTCCTGGCCGTCCTTGCCCCACTCGATGTCCATGGGGCGGCCGTAGTGCTGCTCGATCACCAAGGCGTACTGCGCGAGCTGCTCAACGTCGGCGTCGGTCAGCGAATAGCGGTTGCGTTGTTCTGCAGGCACGTCAACGGTCTTGATGAGCTTGCCCTTGAGCGCGCCAGCGGCCTTTTCTTCCGCTGTGGTGAACACCATCTGAATCAGCTTGGAGCCCAGGTTGCGGCGAATCACGGCCTTGTTGCCGGCGCGCAGCATGGGTTTGTGCACATAGAACTCATCGGGGTTGACAGCCCCCTGCACCACCGTTTCGCCCAAACCGTAGCTGCTGGTGATGAACACCACCTGGTCGAAGCCCGATTCGGTGTCGATGGTGAACATGACCCCTGCCGCGCCCAGGTCCGAGCGCACCATGCGCTGCACCCCGGCCGACAGCGCCACCACGTCGTGCGCAAAACCCTTGTGCACGCGGTAGGAAATCGCCCGGTCGTTGTAGAGGCTGGCAAACACCTCTTTCATCTTGTGCAGCACCTCGTCAATGCCATGCACATTCAAGAAAGTCTCTTGCTGGCCAGCAAAAGAGGCGTCGGGCAGGTCTTCCGCCGTCGCCGACGAGCGCACCGCAAAGGTGGCACCGGCGTTGCCTGCGGAGAGCGTGGCAAACGCTTCGGCAATGGCCTTTTGCAGATCGGCCGGGAAGGGCTGGGCCTCCACCATGGCGCGAATCTCGGCACCCGCAACCGCCAGGGCGCGCACGTCCTCGGTGTCCAGCGCCGCCAGGCGCTTGCTGATCTTGTCGGACAGGCCACCGTGCGCCAGAAACTGGCGGAAGGCGTGCGCCGTCGTGGCAAAACCGGTGGGCACGCGCACCCCGTGCGGCAATTGTGAAATCATCTCGCCGAGGCTGGCGTTCTTGCCGCCAACGACCTCGACGTCGCTCATCCTCAGGTTTTCAAACGGTACGACCAGGGCGGTCGCGTCAAAGCGTGCAGACATGGGAGGGCTCCAGAAGTTAAAAGCGGCTCAGTGCACGCGTCGGCCTGCGCGGTCGGACGAGCGACCATGCGATGCTGCGTGCGCTGTATTTGTGCTTGTGGGCGGCAGGAAGGCATGGGATGAATTCGGATAATCGGCGACATTGTAGGTCCGGCCTCCTGTCACCCTCCTGTCTGGCTTCCCATGCACACACGCACCGTCTACTTCGTCTCCGACGGAACCGGCATCACCGCCGAAACCTTTGGCAACGCCATCCTCGCGCAATTTGAGCTGACGCCCCGGCGCCTGCGCGCGCCCTTTACCGACACCGTGGACAAAGCGCACCAGGTGGTGCGGCAAATCAACCACACGGCGGAGCTGGAGGGCAGCAAGCCCATCGTCTTCACCACGCTGGTCAACATGGAGGTGTTGAAAGTGCTGCAAGAAGGCTGCAAAGGCATGCTGCTGGATATGTTTGGCACCTTTGTGCATCCACTGGAGAAGGAGCTGGCCCTGAAGTCGCACCACCGTGTCGGGCGCTTCTCGGACATCAGCCGCAGCAAGGAATACACCGACCGCATCGAGGCCATCAACTTCAGCCTGGCGCACGACGACGGCCAAAGCCACCGCGACCTGGCCGGTGCCGACGTCATCCTGGTGGGCGTGAGCCGCAGCGGCAAAACCCCCACCACGCTCTACCTGGCCATGCAGCACGGCCTCAAAGCCGCCAACTACCCGCTGATTCCCGAGGATTTCGAGCGCCACCAGCTGCCGCCCGCGCTGATGCCTTACCGCAAGAAAATCTTTGGCCTGACCATCAGCCCCGAGCGCCTGTCGGAAATCCGCAGCGAGCGCCGCCCTGACTCGCGCTACGCCAGCCTGGAAAATTGCCGCATGGAAGTGCACGAGGCCGAATCCATGATGCGCCGCTCGGGCATCCGCTGGCTCTCGACCACCACCAAGTCGATCGAGGAAATCGCCACCACCATCCTGCAGGAGCTGCAACCGGAGCGATTAAGCTATTGATTTGATAGCTAAAAGCAACCGTGGATATTGCCGTAACAGCCAATTTTGCTTCGAATTTCAGGCAGAAACCGAGCCCACAGGCCCTCAGCCCATCTGCGCAATCGCCTGGCGAAAACGGCGCAGCGACAGGGCGAACATCACCGCGCCAATCAGCAGCAGCGCCACGAAGGATGGCCATACCACCGCCAGGCCCGCCCCGCGAAACAAAATGGCCTGGCCCAGCTCGGTGAAATGCGTGGTGGGTGCGAGCGACATCACCGCTTGCACCCACTCGGGCATGCTCTCGCGCGGCGTCATGCCGCCCGAGAGCATTTGCAGCGGCAGCATCACCA
>JAGNYI010000066.1 GCA_017985015.1 Giesbergeria sp.
GTGCCGAGAAACCGGTAGGTCACCCAGCTGCCCAATGGGGGCGGTGCGGCGCGGTCTGCGTCGCTGAAGCCTGTGCCCAGCTTGAAGCGGTGGCCATTGGGCATTTCGACCAGCAGCGCACCCATTGTGCCGGCGTGTTTGCCTTTGCCGGGCAGGTGCGCCACCACGCGCGCTTCGGCGTCGTCGTGGGTTTTCACTTTGATGAGATCGTCGCTGCGGCCCGCGCGGTACAGCGACGCGCCGCGGTGCAGCACCAGCCCCTCGCCGCCGGCGCGCACGGTGCGCAGCAGCAGGGCGTGCAGTGTTTCATGGCTGCTGACACGGAGCTGCGCTACCGCCTGCACCCAGGGCTGACCGATCTGCGCCACGGTCAATTGCAGATCCGGCAGGCGATGGTCGAAAGTGCCGGGGTGTGCCGGCAGGTCAAACACCATGTAGCGCATCTGCCGCCAGGCGGCGTCGCCAGCGTCCGCGCTGCGCACGGTGGATTGCGCCTGTGCAAACTGGCCCCGCCCGGCCCACAGTTCACCGTCCATCGCCGTGCTCGGCCAGTTGGCAGTGAACCAGGCGGGCGGGGTGATGGGCTCGCCGCCGCGCGTGTGCAGGCGTTGGCCATCCCAATAGCCCCGTATGCCATCGTATTTTTCGCTCACCCAGTAATCGGCCAGCGGCAGGCCCGGCTGGTAGACCCTTGCCAGCAGCAGTGCCGGCGGTTCCCCGGCCTGGGCGGGCGCGCACAGCGCCAACGCACACCAGAAAAGCGCATGCCGTCTCTGCATATTGCTATGTTAGTGAGAGCTGCATGCGCATAAGGGATAAGCGCTAGAGGCCGATTTGGCTTGAAATTTTGATGCCTACACCATGTCGCGGCTGATGCCTGCCGTCTGGCTGAAACCGCCATCCACGTAGGTAATTTCGGCCGTCATGCCACTGGCCAGATCGCTCAGCAGAAACGCTGCCACGTTGCCCACGTCTTCGATGGTCACATTGCGGCGCAGCGGCGAGGCACCGGCCACGCCGGAGAGCAGCTTGCCGAAATCCTTGATGCCGCTGGCGGCCAGCGTCTTGATGGGGCCGGCGCTGATGCCGTTGACGCGCATGCCCTTGGGGCCCAGGGCTTCAGCGAGATACCGCACGCTCGCCTCCAGGCTGGCCTTGGCCAGGCCCATGGTGTTGTAGTTGGGAATGGTGCGCAGCGCGCCCAGGTACGACAGCGTCAGCAGGGCCGACTTGTCGTTCAGGTAGGGCAGGGCGGCCTTGGCCATTGCCGGGAAGCTGTAGGCGCTGATGTCGTGCGCCACGCGAAAGCCTTCGCGCGAGAGCCCTTCGAGGAAATCGCCGGCAATCGCTTCGCGCGGGGCAAAACCAATGCCGTGCACGAAGCCGTCGAGCTTGGGCCAGGTGGCCGACAGGTCTCGGAACATGCGCTCGATCTGCTCGTCGCTGGCCACGTCGCAGTCGAACACCAGCTTGGAGTCGAACTCGGCGGCAAAGTCGGTGATGCGGTCCTTGAAGCGTTCGCCGACGTAGCTAAAGGCGAGTTCGGCGCCCTGCTGGTGGCAGGCGCGTGCAATGCCGTAGGCAATGGAGCGGTTGGACAGCACGCCGGTAATCAGCAGCTTCTTGCCGGTTAGAAAGCCCATGGTGGTTCTCCTGTCAAGGAATGTGTGAAGGGATGCGTTGGCAGGCAGCGTGCAATGCAACAAGTGCCTGGAAGGGCTGACCTGCCGCCAGGGTGATGCAGAATTGTCGCATGCGAATTTTTTTGATTTGCCTGCTGCTGTGGACATCCTTTCCCGCATGGGCCGTACATGGTATGGGAATGGGGTACGAGCCAAAATACCCTGCGAATTTCACGCATTTTGACTATGTGCGCCCGGATGCTCCCAAGGGCGGGCGCCTGCAGCTTTCAGCCAGCGGAAGCTTCGACAAGCTCAATCCCTTCACGCTGCGCGGTCAGGTCGCTGCCGGTATGGGTTACAGCGGCAACGGTTTTGTGTTCGCGGAGTACGGGCTGATTTTCGACTCTCTCACGGCACCCAGCGAAGACGAACCTTTCAGCCGCTATGGGCTGTTGGCCGAGGACATGTCGTTGGCACCCGACCGGCTCAGTGTGCAGTTTCGCTTGAACTCGAAGGCGCGGTTTTCCAATGGAGATCCGGTGTTGGCGCAGGATGTGAAGTACTCGTTCGACACCCTTACGAGCAAGCACGCGTCCCCTACCTTCCGTGCCTATTGGGCGGATATTGCCCGTGTCGTGGTGGTGGACAGATTGACGATCCGTTTCGAGTTCAAGCGCCGCAATTCCGAACTGCACATGGTGATTGGTCAGCTACCGGTGTTCTCCAAGGCATGGGGAAATGGGAGGTCCATCGATGAGGTTCTTTCCGATCCGCCTGTTGCCAGCGGTCCGTACGTCGTCGAGCGCGTCGACTTTGGCAAATCCATCACCTATAGAAGGCGCAAGGACTATTGGGCGGCCGATCTCCCTGTGCGCAAGGGCATGTTCAATTTTGACGAGGTGGAGTACCAGTATTACCGAGACAGGCTCGGCGAAGAAGAGGCACTCAAGGCAGGGAGCTTGGATGCGCTCGAAGAGGGGTCTATCAGTGCGTGGGTGCGTCGCTATAACGGAAAGCGATTTGCTTCCGGCGAGTTGGTGAAGGAAGAAATCAGCCACCGCCGTGCAACAGGCATGCAAGGATTGGTTCTGAACTTGCGTCAACCGCGCTTTACCGATGTCCGGGTCCGGGCAGCCGTGGCGCTGGCCTTCGATTTCGATTGGCTTAACCAGCATGTGTTTTACAACCGGCGGGCCCGCACTCAGAGCTATTTTCAGAATACGGACGACCTGATGGCAGGGGAGACGCTGACCCCCCAGGAGCTGGAAATGGCGGCCCGTTTGCCTCAGACAGCGGCTTTGCTGGCGGCCCTGCGAGAGCCAGTTTTCAGTTCCGCGGAAACCGGTGGCACGCCAGAGGGCCTGCGCAAGAACCTGGTGCAGGCACAGCACCTCTTGGGTGATGCGGGCTGGAGATTCCGTGACGGCGCCCTGCGCGATACAGAGGGCAAAGCGTTCGTCATCACGATGCTGATTCCAGACCGAAGCTCCGAGGTGGTGCTCGCGCCTTACGCGCGCAACCTGATGCGACTCGGTATCACACTGCGCTATCGACTTAGTGATGCCAGCTTAATCAAGAAGCGGCTCGATGATTTTGATTTCGACATGGCGATCAACATATTGGGCGGTTCGACCAGCCCAGGCAACGAGTTGTACGACGACCTCGGCTCCGCGTCGGCACAGGAGAAGGGCAGTCAGAACCTCTCGGGTATCCAGGACAAGGTGGTCGACCAGTTGATCGAAGAGATCGTCAATAGCCCCGACCGCAAGACCATCGCCGCCGGGGCACGCTTGCTGGATCGCTACTTGCGGTATCAGCAGTATGTTGTGCCCATGTACTATGGCCGTCAATACTTCATTGCTCGGAAGCATTACCTGCAGCATCCGGCGGCGTTGCCGTCGCACATGCTGGCCGGCTCTTCGTTGTTGACCATGTGGTGGCATGACCGCCCCTGACCCTTCGCCATGGCCACCTATCTTCTGCGCCGTTTCCTGCTCATGATTCCCACGCTGCTGGGGGTGCTGCTGATCAATTTCGCTGTTATCCAGTTCGTGCCCGGTGGTCCGGCGGAGCAGTTGATCTCGCAACTGACCAGCAAAGAGACCGTTCTGGGAACTGGACAAGGCCGCCGCGCGTTGACCGCTGCGCAGTTGCAAGAAATCAAGGCTTTGTACGGATTCGACAAACCTGCGCACGAACGCTTCGTTCAGATGCTCAAGCAGTACGCGCAATTTGATCTGGGAAAGAGCTTTCTTCAACGCAAGAGCGTATGGGCGCTAATCAAGGAAAAACTGCCTGTCTCAGTCACCCTGGGCCTCTGGACCTTCTTCATCAGTTACCTGGTCGCGGTCCCGCTGGGCGTGGCCAAGGCGGTGCGGGCGGGCTCGCGCTTCGATCTGGTCACCACGCTGCTTATTCTTGTGGGCTACGCCATTCCCGGCTTTGTGCTGGGCGTGGCCTTGCTGGTGATCTTTGGTGGGCAGTTGCAGTGGTTTCCGCTGCGCGGACTCACGTCGAGCAACTGGGACGAGTTGAGCTGGGGCGCGCGCATCGTGGACTACCTCTGGCACATCACGCTGCCCATCATCGCCATGGTGGCGGGCAGCTTTGCGGTGACGGCCATGCTGACCAAGAACGCGTTCCTGGAAGAAATCCGCAAACAGTACGTGCTGACGGCGCGTGCCAAGGGCCTGTCGGAACGCCAGGTGCTGTGGAAGCATGTGTTTCGCAATGCGCTGATCCCCATCATCACGGGGTTTCCGGCGGCGTTCATTGGCGCGTTCTTTACGGGATCGCTGCTGATCGAAACGCTGTTCTCGCTCGACGGGCTGGGTCTGCTGAGCTATGAGAGCGTGATTCGGCGCGACTACCCAGTGGTGATGGGCACGCTGTACCTCTTCACGCTGATCGGCTTGGTCACCAAGCTGATCTCCGACCTCTGTTATGTGTGGGTGGACCCGCGGGTCAAGTTTGATTGATATTGGACATGTTATATGTCTATAATGACCATGTATTGTGACTACTTCAGGGAATTGCCATGACATGGAACATTGCCAGTGCCAAGCAGCAGTTCTCCGAGGTGGTGCGCCTCACCGCCGAGGAGCCGCAGGCTATTTACAACCGCGACAAGCCGGTGGCGGTCATTATTTCGGCGCAGGATTTCGAAGACTTCCAGCGCTGGCGGGCTGAGCGCGACCGGCCAAGCTTGGCGCAGCAGTTTGACGAAATACGCGCCCTGCTTGCAGCAGAAGGCCTGGATGGCATTGAGCTTCCTCCAAGAACGACGCGCCCCAACCCCATGGATGAGCCGGGCTACTGGGACTGAATCAACATGCAGCTTGCCGACACGAACGTGATCAGTGAATTGATGCGCCGGCAGCCCAACGCAGGGGCGCTCGCCTGGCGCGATATGACCGATGCCATGCACGGCGGGGTCATCATTTCAGCTATTTCGGTGGATGAGATTTTTTACGGCTTGCTGCGCAAGCCGAACGCAGCATTGCTGGCGTGGTTTGACGGTTTCATTGGCCGCAACCAGGTGCTGGATGCCACGGCAGCCATTGCCCGCCGTGCCGGTGAAATGCGCGGCATGCTCGCTGTCCGTGGCCAGGTGCGCAGCCAGGCCGACATGCTCATCGCCGCCACCGCCCAGGTGCATGCGCTAACCCTGGTCACCCGCAACGTGCGCGACTTTGATGGTTGCGGCATCGCCGTGTTGAACCCGTTCACGCCATGAGTCCGGTGGCAGCGGCCAAGTCTCTTTCCCCTTCGCGCCGCGCCTGGCTGCGCTTCAAGCGCAACCGTCTGGGCTACTGGAGCCTGGTGATTTTCGTGGCCCTGGTGGCGGTGAGTCTGTGTGCCGAGCTGGTCAGCAACGACCGGCCGCTGGTCGTGCGCTACGAAGGGCAACTGTACTTTCCCATGCTGAAGGACTATCCCGAGACGACCTTTGGCGGCGACTTTCTCACTGCCACCGACTATCTCGATCCCTTCATCAAGAAAAAGCTGAGTGAGGCCGGCAACTGGGCGCTCTACACGCTCAACCCCTACGGCCCGAACACGCTGAACTACTTTGCCAAAGAGCCCAACCCCTCAGCGCCCACGGCCGAGAACTGGCTGGGCACGGACGACCGGGGCCGCGACCTGGCGGCGCAGTTGCTCTACGGTTTTCGGGTGAGCGTGCTGTTTGCCCTGGCGCTCACGGTCACCGGCGTGCTGCTGGGCATGGCGACGGGCGCCATCCAGGGCTTCTTTGGCGGCAAGACGGACCTGGCGTTCCAGCGCTTCATTGAAATCTGGGGTTCCATGCCCGAGCTGTATCTGCTCATCATCTTCAGCGCCGTGCTCGCGCCCAGTATCGGGCTGCTGCTCGTCTTGCTGAGCCTGTTCGGCTGGATGGGTTTGTCGGACTACGTGCGCGCCGAGTTCCTGCGCAACCGCCAGCTCGACTACGTCAAGGCCGCGCGGGCGCTGGGAGTGGGCAACGGGCAAATCATCTGGCGCCACATCCTGCCCAACAGCCTCACACCCGTGGTCACTTTTTTGCCGTTTCGCATGAGCGCGGCAATTCTGGCGCTGACCTCGCTTGATTTTCTGGGCCTGGGCGTGCCGCCGGGGACGCCGTCGCTGGGCGAGCTGCTCAGTCAGGGGAAGAACAACATTGATGCGTGGTGGATTTCGCTCTCCACGTTTGCTGTGCTGGTGATCACGCTGCTGCTGCTTACCTTTATGGGCGACGCGCTGCGCGACGCGCTCGACCCCCGCAAGGCAGATAAGTGAACGCAACTTCGGCCCAGCCTTTGCTGCAAGTGCACGACCTGAGTGTGCGCTTTGGCTCCAAGGAAGTGGTGCGCAATGTGAGCTTCGAGATCGCACCCGGCGAAAAGCTCGCACTGGTGGGCGAGTCGGGCTCGGGCAAAACCATCACCGCGCTCAGCCTGCTGCGCCTGGCGGGCGATGCGGTGGTGCAGGGCCGGGCGGTGTTTGAGGGCCGTGACCTGCTGGCGCTCACCGAGCGCGAGATGCGCGGCGTGCGCGGTGGCGACATTGCCATGATTTTCCAGGAGCCCATGACGGCGCTCAACCCGCTGATGACGGTGGGCCGGCAGATCAGCGAAGTTTTGGAGCTTAAACAGGCGCTGACGCAGGCGCAGTCTTGGCAAGCAGCTATCGAATTGATTGCAAGCACGGGCATCCCCGAGCCCGAGCGCCGCGCCGCCGCGTTCCCGCACCAGCTCTCGGGCGGGCAGCGCCAGCGCGCCATGATTGCCATGGCACTCGCCAGCCGCCCCAAATTGTTGCTGGCCGACGAGCCCACGACGGCGCTCGACGTGACCTTGCGCGGGCAAATTCTTGAGCTGCTCGCCGACCTGCAACGCCAGACCGGGATGGCGGTGCTGCTCATCACACACGATCTGAATCTGGTGCGCCGCTTTGCCGACCGCGTGGCCGTGATGGAGCAGGGCGTGCTGGTCGAGCAGGGCCCTGTGGCCGGCATTTTCCAGGCCCCGCAGCACGCCTATACCCGCCGGCTCATCGCCAGCCAGCCCAAGCGCGACGTGGCGGAGGTCGAGCCGGACGTGAACGCTGCCCCAGTGCTGCGTGCGAAAAACCTGCGCGTCAGCTACCCAACGCCTTTGCCGGGCGTGCACGGCTGGTTCAAAAAGGGCGAATTCGTTGCGGTGCATGGTGCCGAGCTGTGCCTGCTGCCGGGCCGCACGCTGGGGGTGGTGGGCGAATCGGGCTCGGGCAAATCGACGCTGGCGCAGGCACTGCTGGGCCTGCTGCCGTACCAGGGCAGCGTCGAGGTGGTGGACAGCACCTGGCAGGCGCCGGCAGCGCGCAATACCCCACCGAACCAGCGCCTGCGCCAACAGATTCAGGTGGTGTTCCAGGACCCGTTCTCGTCCCTCTCACCGCGCCTGACCGTGGAAGAAATCGTTGGTGAGGGCCTGCGCGTGCACGAACCTGGTTTGCCAGCGCCCGAGCGCCGGCGGCGGGTGGATGCCGCGTTGGCCGAAGTGGGTCTGACGGATGCGCAGTTTCCCGGCCTGCTGGCACGTTATCCGCACGAGTTTTCGGGCGGCCAGCGCCAGCGCCTGGCGATTGCGCGCGCGCTCATCGTGCAGCCCACGGTTCTGGTGCTCGATGAGCCGACCAGCGCGCTGGATGTGACCATCCAGCAGCAGGTGCTGGCCCTGTTGCAGCGTCTGCAGCGCGAGCGGGGCTTGGCCTATGTGCTGATCACCCACGACGTGGACGTGGTGCGCGCCATGGCGCACGACGTGCTGGTGATGAAGGATGGCGTCATCGTGGAAGCAGGCAGCATGTCCCAGGTACTCAATGCACCGCGCGAGGGCTATACCCAGGCATTGGTGGCTGCCGCCCACTAATTCCATGTCTAACTCAAACGATTACTTTGTCGGCTTCGCTTGGTCAGTACGCCTGTACTGTCTGCGCTTGGCCTTCGCGTACTCGATTGATTTAGAAACCGAATGACGCATGGCCGCGCCAGGCGGCGGGGCCTGCGCGCTCAGCCGTCCGCGCCTTGGTCCACCCACAGCACTTTGTCGATGTCCACGCCCAGGGCGCGCGCCTTGGCGAGCAGGCGGTTGCGCACGCCGGGTGGCAGGGTGGGGGTGCGCGAGAGAATCCAGAGATAGTCGAGATCGGAGCCCACCACCATGGCCCACTGGTAGTTCGGGTCCAGCGCCACCACGTTGTAGCCGCCGTAGAACGGACCAAAGAACGACACCTTGAGCGCCGCCCTGGTGGGCTCGCCGACAAAGCGCGCTTTGCCTACCGCCTCGCGCCACTCCTTTTTCCTGGGGTCGTAGCCGCGATTGATGACCTTGATCGTGCCGTCGGCATTGCGGCTGTACTCGGCGCTGGTCTGGATCAGGCCACGCTCGAAACGGTGGTCAATGCGCGCCAACTCGACCCAGCGGCCCGCATAGCGATCCACGTCAAACAGGGTGACGGGTTCCACGCCTTCCGGTGGCCGCGTTGCGCAGGCCGACAGCGTGAGCAAGGTGGCAATGGCTGCGACGCCGGCCAGGGCAATGGGCCAGCGGCGATGGCGGCGAAGGGCGGCGTTGCGGCGCGCGTGCATGGGCAGGACTTTCTCGGTAAGCACCAAAGGCAATGCGCCCACTGTAGGCAGGCCGCACGGTCCCCTGTGTAGGTGCGCGCTGGCAGCGCACGTCGGAAAGCGCAGCGGCGCAGGGGCTGGGAACAGCCCCCATTTGTCGAAAAATACAGGTTAAATTGGCCTCTAGCGCTTATTGGGAAAGCGTTTTCAGCTATCTTTATGATAGTTTTTCAGAAATAATCCGCAACCCAGTGCTGCGGGTAAGCTCACCGGGTTCGCTGCTCCCAACCCTAGGCCCGCCTCTCCTGTCGTTTCATGTCGCCCAGTCCTGTTTCCCCAGACTCCGCCGATTCCGCCGATTCCGGCCACAGCATGTCCGAGCGCGCAGCCGCGGCGTCCCGCAGCACCTGGGTGAGCGTGGGCGTCAACCTGGTGCTGTCCACCATCCAGATCGTGGTGGGGGTGCTGTCCAAGTCGCAGGGGCTGATTGCCGATGGCATCCACTCGCTGTCCGACCTGGTGGCCGATTTCGTGGTGCTTTTTGCCAATCACCACTCCCAAAAAGACGCTGACGAGGGCCACCCTTACGGCCACCACCGCTTCGAAACGGCGGCTTCGCTGGTGCTGGGGCTGCTGCTGCTGGGCGTGGGCGTGGGCATGGTGTGGTCGGCGGTGGTCAAGCTGGAGAACCCCGAGGCCATTGCGCAGGTGCATGTGATCGCCCTGTGGGTGGCGGGTGCCGCGCTGGTGGGCAAAGAGCTGCTGTTTCGCTACATGCTGGCCGTGGCCAAGCGCGTCAAGTCGAGCATGCTGGTGGCCAATGCCTGGCATGCGCGCTCGGATGCGGCCTCGTCGCTGGTGGTGGGCATCGGCATTGCGGGCAACCTGGCCGGCTACCCCATCCTGGACCCGATCGCCGCGCTCATCGTCGGCTTCATGGTGGCCAAGATGGGTTGGGAGTTTGGCTGGGATGCGCTGCACGACCTGATGGACCGCTCGGTGGACGAGCAGGAGGTGCAGGCCATTCGCCAGACGCTGCTCGACACGCCGGGCGTGAGCGGCGTGCACGACGTGCGCACGCGCAAGATGGGCGACATGATCGTGGTGGACGCGCACCTGGAGGTGCTGGCCACCTTGAACGTGGAGCAGGGCCACGACATCGCTGTCGAGGCGCGCCAGCGGGTGCTGCAAAGGCACCGTGTGCTCAACCTGATGACCCACGTGGATCCCTGGCGCCGCCCCGATCTGGACCACGCCCCGCTGCTGCCGCCTGGCAATCACCCGGGGGACTGATCCGCCGCGCCAGAGCAAGACGGCAATCAGGCCGGGCGCGGCGCCGCTCTGGCACCGGGCCAGCGTTGGCTCACGATCCGCACCAGTTCCAGCCACGCCAGCGTCAGCGCCAATAGAGCAGCGCCAACCGCCAGGCCACCCGCACCGGGCAGGGCCAGGCCCATCAGCGTGCGCAGCCAGGGCAGTCCCAGCACTGCCACCAGCAGCAGCGCCATGGCGGCCGCCATGCGCCACAGCCAGGGGTTGCGGTCGGACACGCCATGCCAGGCGGGGCGCGAGAGGTCGCGGTTGGCCAGAATCAGCAGCATGACGCACAGGACCAGCGTGCCAAACACCACCGTGCGGCTTTGCGCATTGCTCCAACCCTGACCCGCCAGCCAGTACTGGCCGGCCAGCAATACGGCGGCCAGGCCCAGGCCCTGCAACACAGAGTAAACCAGAGGGGCGATGGAAAACGGCGAGTCGGATACCGGGCGTGGTGGCCGTTCCATGCTGCCGATGTCTTCGGGCTCGGCCTCCAGCACGACCGCGCAAGTGGGGTCGATCAGCAACTGCAGCAGCACGATATGCACCGGCATCAGAAGCGTGGGCCATTTCAACAGCGTGGGCCCCAGCACCAGTGCAATGATGGGGGCGTGAACCGCAAAGGTGAATCGCACGGCTTTGCGAATGTTGCTGTCGATGCGTCGGCCCTGGCGGATGGCGGCGACGATGCGGGCAAAGCTGTCGTCCAGCAACACCAGCGCTGCAGCCTCGCGCGCCACGTCGGTGCCGCGCTCGCCCATGGCGATGCCCACGTCGGCGGCCTTGAGCGCGGGGGCGTCGTTCACGCCATCGCCGGTCATGGCTACCACCTCGCCCGAGGCGCGCAGCAGTTGTACCAGGCGCAGCTTGTGCTGGGGCTTGAGGCGTGCGCACAAGTCCACATGGCGCAGCCGCGCTGTCAGGGCGGCGTCGTCCAGCGCCTCCAGCTCGGCGCCAGTGAGGATGTCGGGGCGCTCGGACAGGCCCACCTGGCGCGCGATGGCGCGCGCCGTGGCCGGGTGGTCGCCGGTCATCATCACCACGCGCACGCCAGCGCCCCGGCATTCGGCCAGAGCGGCAGGCACTTCGGGGCGCGGCGGGTCGGCCAGCGCGACCAGGCCAAGGAACTCAAAGTCGAAGTCGTGCTGGCTTTGCGGCCAGAGTGGGTCGGCGCCCGGCGCTGCCGAAGCGCCGCTCCAGCGCCCGCACGCCACACCGAGCACGCGCAGGCCGCGCTCGGCCATGGCCTCGACCTGTTGGCGGATGGCGCCCTGCCGCGCCGTATCCAGGTGGCACAGGTCGGCGACGGCCTCGGGCGCACCCTTGGTGGCCAGCAGCCAGTGGTCGCTGGAAGGCGCCGTTTCACTGCCCGCAAATACCCGGGTCATGGCCAGGATCTCGCCTGAGAGTGCGTACTCGAACTCTGGCTCGCGCCCGTCGTGCACATGCTCGGTGCCTTCGAGCCACTGGTGGCCGAACTGCTGGATGGCCTTTTCCATGGGGTCGAACGGGTCGGCGGGCGTGGCCAGCATGGCGAATTCGGCCAGCCGATGGAATTCCTCGGGCAGCTCGGCCGCGTCCTCGGGCGTGAAGTGCGCCTGTGCCGTGGCCAATTCGGCCACCGCCATGCGGTTGACGGTGAGCGTGCCGGTCTTGTCCACCGCCAGCACGGTAATGGCGCCCAGCGCCTCGACGGCGGTGATGCGCCGCGTCAGCACCTTCTGCCGGGAAATGCGCCAGGCGCCCAACGCCAGGAACACGGTCAGGATGACGGGGATCTCCTCGGGCAGGATGGCCATGGCCAGGGCGATGCCCGAGAGCAGGCTCTCCAGCAGTGGCCGGCCGTTCCACCACCAGCCCAGCAGCACCTGGGTGCTGGCCAGCACCAGCGCGCCGGCGCCGAGCCGGCGCACCAGCTTGCGCGAGCCTTCTTGCAGCGCTGAGGGCGGCTCGGTGGTGGCGGCCAGGTCGGCACCGATGCGGCCCACGGCGGTGTTTGCGGCGATGGCTTGCACCTGCGCCACCCCGACGCCGCGCGTCACTACGGTGCTGGCGAACAACATAGACATAGCCCCCACGCTTGCCACTTCGTGTGCTGCGCTGCCCCCCGAGGGGGCTGGCCTTGCTTGGGGCGGCCCGGCGCTGGCGGCCGGCGCCCCCACGCTTGC
>JAGNYI010000102.1 GCA_017985015.1 Giesbergeria sp.
TTCACAAAAACCGCCGCTTAAGATGTACGACCGACTTGCCCACCGCGTCGCTCGTTCGTCGCAAGCGACGCCCGCCGCCGTGGACAAGTCTTCAAGCGCCTCGAACACAAAAATTCAGACGGCCCCGGCACCGCATCGCAGACCGCTTTGGGGAGTGATGCCCACCGTCGCCTCTGGGTCGCAAGCAGTCCGTCGGCGTCCAATACTCTACGGGCCAAACCCACATCCAGCCATTCAACGACGCCCCCAAGTCCCCCTCGCCTACAGGCATCTCACCCCACCCACGGTGCAATCAACGGCATCTGTTTTTTTGCAGGAGCGCACCGTGAAACCATTTGCACTTGATTCCTCCCACACCAACATGTCGGGTGTGTTCTATCCCACCGGGCATATCTTCGCGCTGTTCCCCACGGCGGACTTGGCCCGCCGGGCAGCCGATGCGCTGGACACTGCCGGTGAGATCGGCGAATCGGCCTACGCCTCGCCTGAAGTGATTCAGAAAGACATCGTGCGGACCCTTGGCAGCTCAGACGCGGTGCTGCCTTCCGTGGGCGCGGAGAGCGACTTGGTGCGCCGCATTGCGGACCTGGCCAGCACGGGCCACCACGGCCTGCTGGTCGAGGTAGGCAAGCACGACGACACCGAGGTGCTGGCAGCCACGCTGCAGCGCGAAGGGGCCGTGGCGGCGTTCTACTACCGGACCTTGGTCATCGAAGACCTGATTGAGCAGCCGCCGACCGACACGAAGCAATCGGTGATGGTGGGCACGCACGCGGCAGCGCCGCAGCCGGGCGAGCGCTACAAGCCGATTTAGGGCAATGCTGAACAAGTCCCTCACGCGGCGACTTATTCAGCATCGCCTTAGTTCGCAAAAAAGATAGCGCCTAGCGCTTGCCAGACATGCGATAGCTGGGCTTTTTGCCGGCGGTTCCTGCCCGTGGCGGCAGACCGGTATGCTGCGTCAGCGTCTGGCCGGGCTTGGGCTGTTTCTTCTCCATCACCATCGATGGAATCGTCAGGAACTTCTCGTTCTTCTGACTGCCGCAGCTTCCCGCCATCGGCTGATAAGTGGGAATCAGATGGTGCTTGCCGTTGCCAATCAGGTCGGCGCGGCCCATGGCCTTGAGCGCATCGCGCAGCAGCGGCCAGTTCTTCGGGTCGTGGTAGCGCAAAAAGGCCTTGTGCAGGCGGCGGCGCTTTTCACCGCGCACCACGTCCACCTTTTCGCCCCGTTCATCGCGGTGCACGCCCTTGAGCGTGTTGATGCCCGTGTGGTACATGGCCGTGGCCGTGGCCATGGTGCTGGGGTAGAAGGTCTGCACCTGGTCGGCGCGAAAGCCATTCTTCTTGAGCCAGATGGCGAGGTTCATCATGTCCTCGTCGCTGGTGCCGGGGTGGGCGGCAATGAAGTACGGGATCAGAAACTGCTTCTTGCCTGCCTCGGCGGTGTACTTCTCGAACAGCGTCTTGAATTTGTCGTAGTTGCCGATGCCCGGCTTCATCATCTTGGTCAGCGGGCCGGCCTCGGTGTGCTCGGGGGCGATCTTGAGGTAGCCGCCGACGTGGTGCTGCACCAGTTCCTTCACGTACTCGGGCGACTGAATGGCCAGGTCGTAGCGCAGGCCCGAGCCAATGAGGATTTTCTTGATGCCCTTGATCTGCCGGCCGCGCTTGTAGATCTGGATGAGCGGGTCGTGGTTGGTGGTGAGGTTCTGGCAGATGCCTGGATAGACGCAACTGGGCTTGCGGCAGACCGCCTCAATCTCGGGCGTGCGGCAGCCCAGGCGGTACATGTTGGCGGTGGGGCCGCCCAGGTCGGAGATGGTGCCGGTAAAGCCCTGCACCTTGTCGCGCACGTCCTCGATCTCGCGCAGGATGGAATCCTCGGAGCGGCTCTGGATGATGCGGCCCTCATGCTCGGTGATGGAGCAGAAGGTGCAGCCGCCAAAGCAGCCGCGCATGATGTTGATGGAGAAGCGGATCACTTCCCACGCGGGGATTTTCGTCTCGCCGTCGTGGCGGCCCTGCGCGTCGGCGTAGCTGGGGTGCGGGCTGCGGGCGTAGGGCAGATCGAAGATGTGGTCCATCTCGGCCGTGGTCAGCGGGATGGGCGGGGGGTTGAGCCACACATCGCGCGCCGTAGTGCCTTCGCCATGCGCCTGCACCATGGCCCGGGCGTTGCCGGGGTTGGTTTCCAGGTGCATCACGCGGTTGGCGTGGGCGTAGAGCACGGGGTCGCTCTTGACCTGTTCGTAGCTGGGAATGCGAATGACCGTGCGGTCTTGCGGCGGCGCCTTGCGTTTGGACTGGAGCGCTGGGTTGGGCACGAAGCGCAGCGCATGCGTGCTGCCTGTATTCAACGCGTGCGTTGTAGCCGAATTTTCAGGCTGTTTTTGGCCTCCAGCGCTTATCTGATCTGCGTCAGAAGCTATCGAAACCGTAGTATCTTGCGAGCTGCAAGTACCGCCCTGCTCCGCCGCCTGCTCGCTGGTGGTCTGGTAAGGGTTGGTATGGTCTTCCACGCGGCCAGGCTGGTCGACGTTGCTGGAATCGATTTCAAACCAGCCGCCTGGCGTGCTGCGGCGCACAAAGGCGGTGCCGCGCACGTCGGTGATGTCTGCCACCGGTTCGCGTGCCGCCAGGCGGTGCGCCACTTCGACCAGGGCGCGCTCGGCGTTGCCGTAGAGCAGCAGGTCGCACTTGGCGTCCACCACGATGGAGCGGCGCACCTTGTCGCTCCAGTAGTCGTAGTGGGCAATGCGGCGCAGGCTCCCTTCGATGCCGCCGAGCACGATGGGCACATCCTTGTACGCCTCGCGGCAGCGCTGGCTGTAGACGATGGCGGCGCGGTCGGGGCGGCGGTTGCCTTCGGCGCCGGGGGTGTAGGCGTCGTCGCTGCGGATCTTGCGGTCGGCCGTGTAGCGGTTGATCATGGAATCCATGTTCCCCGCCGTCACGCCCCAGAACAGATTGGGTTTGCCCAGCGCCTTGAAGGGCTCGGCGCTTTGCCAGTCGGGCTGGGCAATGATGCCGACGCGAAAGCCCTGCGCTTCGAGCGTGCGGCCGATCACGGCCATGCCAAAGCTCGGGTGGTCGATGTAGGCGTCGCCGGTGACAAGCACGATGTCGCAGCTGTCCCAGCCAAGCTGCTCCATCTCGGCGCGGCTCATCGGCAGGAAGGGCGCGGTGCCAAAGCGCTTGGCCCAAAACGGGCGGTAGCTGGTCAGCGGCTTGGCGGCGCGCGCGAAAAAGGAAACGTC
>JAGNYI010000024.1:0-3746 GCA_017985015.1 Giesbergeria sp.
TGGGTATCGGCGCGCACGGCGCTGGCGTCCTCGCTCAATGTGCCTGCGGTGCGCACGCTGGCCATGGTCTCGCCCGACGCGTTTTTCCAGGAGTTGCAGGCGCTGGGCCTGGAGCTGCGCGAGAGTGGCGGCTACTACGGCCTGAGTCTGGCGCTGGGCAGCAGCGAAGTCACGCTGTTGCAACTGGCCAATGCCTACCGGGCGCTGGCCAACGGTGGGCGCTTGAGTGCGGTAGCGCCGCCACTGGTCAGGGTGAAACCGCAGCCGCCGAAGTGGACGCGTGTAGTAGATCCTGGCGCCGCCTTTATCGTCGGCGACATCCTGTCCGACCCGAATGCCCGCGCCCGCACCTTCGGGCTCGACAGTGTGCTGGCGACGCGCTTCTGGAGCGCCGTCAAGACGGGCACCAGCAAGGACATGCGCGACAACTGGGCCCTGGGCTGGTCCGAGCGCTACACCGTCGGCGTGTGGGTGGGCAATGCGGCGGGCGGCGCCATGCACGAGGTCAGCGGCAGCAGTGGCGCGGCGCCCATGTGGGCGGCGGTGATGGGCTACCTGCACGCGCACGAAGCCAGCCGCGCCCCGCGCCCGCCCAAGGGCGTGGTGCAGGCAGCCGTGCGCTTTGGCCCCGATGCAGCCACCGGCAACCCGCTGGAGGCGGCGCGCAGTGAATGGTTCTTGAAGGGCACGGAGCAATCGTTGTTTGCTATCGATAATGAAGCTGCTAGCGCATATGCATCAAGCGCTGGAGGTCAAAAAGACCATAAAAATTTTATGCCTGCGCACCCGCCGACCCTGCGCATCGCCGAGCCCGCCTCTGGCGCCGTGGTGGCGCTCGACCCCGACATTCCCCCCGCCAACCAGCGCCTGCGCTTTGTCGCCGCGGGCGCGGCGCCCGGCGCCCCACTGCGCTGGCGCCTCGACGGCAAGCTGATCGGTCGCCGGCCGGTGCACGCCTGGCCACCCTGGCCGGGGCGCCACCAGTTGCTGTTGGAAGACGCGAGCGGAAGGGTGCTCGATGCCGTGCGTTTCGAGGTGCGCGGGGCGGGCGTGTCTGCGCCGAGAAAACCCTAAGCCGCGCAAGGCTTGGGAGGCCTAATATTACAATTCGTAATATTCATATTCCTTATTTTTTCTTGTGCGCCAACCTGCGACCCGTCGACTGATCCTGCTCGCCTTGCTGGTGGCCTTGGGCATCGGGGCCTTGTTTGGACAAGCTATCTGGGCGATGCGCGCACATGCCTTGCGGTATGCCGAGAGCACCGGTGCCAATCTGGCTTATGCCCTGCAGCAGTCGATAGGGACCTTGCTCAGGAACCTCGACACGTCGCTACAAGGTCTGGCAAAGGATCTGGAAAATCCGCAAGTCATGGCCCTGAGCCCCGATTTGCGCAACCGCGTGCTGTTTGATTATTCGCTGCGCGCCGCGGGGTTGTCGGCGGTGCTGGTGCTGGACGCGCAGGGCCGACTGTTGTTGGATTCTGCGGGCTCGTCAGCCGAAGAAGTGGATTTTTCCGATCGTGATTACTTCCGTGCTTTCCAGTCTGGGGGGCACCAAGGCCTGTTCATTGGAAAGCCCATCCGAACCCGAACGACCGACCGCGACTGCCTTCCGGTCAGCCGTGCCTGGTTCAAAAAAGACGGCAGCTTTGGCGGGGTGGTGGTGGGCGCCATTGAGCTGGACTATTTCCATGCGCTGTTTGCTGCTGTCCAACTGGGGCCGAAAAGCAGTCTGAATCTTTACCAAACCACCGGCGCCCTGGTGACGCGCTTGCCGCAGCGCGATGACGATGCGGGGCGCAATATTGCGGGCTCCAGCAACCTGGCCCGCATCACCTCCAGCCCCCGTGGCACGTTCACCAGCCGGGCCGTGATTGATGGAGTGCAGCGCCTGTATACCTTCCAGCAAGTTGCCGACTATCCGCTGGTGGCCAGCGTCGGGCAAGCCACAGATGAAATCCTGGCCAACTGGCGCCGCCATGCGGCGTTGGTGGGCGGCTTCGCGCTGCTGTTGATGCTGGCCTGTCTGGCGCTGGCGGTGCTGTTCGTGCGCGAGTTGCAGCAGCGCCAGAAGCTGACAAGCCAGCTGCACCAGGCTGAGCGTTACCTGCACACCATTCTGGACAACCTGCCGTCCTTGGTCAGCTACTGGGACAGCGGTCAGCACAACCGCTTTGTAAACAAAGCCAGCATCGCGCTGTTTGGGCGCACGCCAGACGCCCTGCGCGGCCGCACGGCCCGGGAAATACTGGGCGAAAAGGACTACGCCACTGTGAAACCCTATGTGGAGCAGGCCTTGCAAGGCCATCCGCAGTTGTTTGAACGGACCATTACCGACGCCTCGGGGCAGTTGCGGCACACCGTTGTTTCCTATATTCCCGACCGCGATGACGATAGCGGCCCAGTGCGTGGTTTTTTTGTGCAGATGACCGACATCACCGTGCGCAAGCGCATGGAGGAAGAGCTTTTCCAGGAAAAGGAGCTCATGCGCCTGACCCTGCAATCGATTGGCGATGCCGTGATCTGCACCGATGCCCAGGGCCTTGTCACTTACCTCAACCCGGTGGCCCAGTGCATGACCGGCTGGCAGGCCTTCGATGCCGCCGGGCGCGACGTAGATGAGGTCGCGCCGCTGTACCTCTCCAATGGCCAGCAGACCCAGCCCAGCCCGTTGCGCGTGGCGCTGGCCACGCAGGTCGCCTGCGGACCCACGCGCGGCGTGGTGCTTCACCGCAATGACGGTCAGCGCTTTGAGGTGGAGGAGTCGGCCAGCCCCATCATGGACCGCCAGCACCAGCTCACCGGCGCCGTCATGGTGCTGCACGATGTCACTGAAACCATGGCCATGGCCGAGCGCATGGCGCACCTGGCGCAGTACGACGCCCTGACCGACCTGCCCAACCGCGTTTTGCTGCAAGACCGTGCGCAGCATGCGCTGGCGCTGGCGCGCCGCGAAGCCAAGGGCTTGGGCGTGATGTACCTTGACCTGGATGGTTTCAAGCAGGTCAACGACACCCTGGGCCACGACGCGGGCGATCAAATTCTGGTGCAGTTTGCGCGCCGCCTGGTGGCCGCCATGCGCCAGTCGGACACCGTGTGCCGCCAGGGCGGGGACGAATTCGTGCTGCTGCTCCCCGGGCTGGAAGACCCTCGGCAGGTGGCGGCAATCGCCAGCAAGGTCTTGGGTGTGTGCCAGGAGCCCTTTGTTCTCAACGGGCAGACGCTGAAAATGGGTCTGAGTGCCGGGTTGGCGCTGTTCCCGCAGCACGGCAGTGATTACGAGGAACTGGCCCGCCACGCCGATGCGGCCCTGTACGCCGCCAAGCGCGGCGGGCGTATGCAGGTGCGCTGCTACCGGGGGCAGGATGCAGAACCCGAGGTGGTGGCGTTGCCGGGCTCGCCGGCCCCCGTGTTGCCAGATGCCTGAAATGCTATTTAATTACTAGCTATAAACGATTGCCTGATAAGCGCTAGTGGCTTTTTTTGTTTGGATTTTCGAGCTTTGACCGTGCGCCAGATTTAAATTTGCTCCGCGGCCGCGCAAATAATTTTGATGGTGCGCACCGCGCCGTACCCCTACGATTGGCCGCACTTAGAAAACCTGCCAGGAGACCAGCGTGAGCGACCTTTCCACCATGACCTGCATCGAAGACCTGCGCCGCGTCTACAAGCGCCGCGTGCCGCGCATGTTCTACGACTACTGCGACTCGGGCTCCTGGACCGAAGGCACCTACCGCGCCAACATC
>JAGNYI010000024.1:3846-44582 GCA_017985015.1 Giesbergeria sp.
GAGCGACCTTTCCACCATGACCTGCATCGAAGACCTGCGCCGCGTCTACAAGCGCCGCGTGCCGCGCATGTTCTACGACTACTGCGACTCGGGCTCCTGGACCGAAGGCACCTACCGCGCCAACATCAACGAGTTCCAGTCCATCCTGCTGCGCCAGCGCGTGGCGGTGAACATGACCGGCCGCAGCACGCGCAGCACCATGATCGGCCAGGATGTCGCCATGCCGGTGGCGCTGGCCCCCACCGGCCTGACCGGCATGCAGCATGCTGATGGTGAAATTCTGGCCGCCCGTGCAGCGCGCGACTTCGGCGTGCCCTTCACCCTCTCGACCATGAGCATCTGCTCGATTGAAGACGTGGCCGAGCACGCCGGGCCGGGCTTCTGGTTCCAGCTCTATGTGATGCGCGACCGCGACTACATCGAGCGCCTGATCGACCGCGCCAAGGCCGCTGGCTGCAGCGCGCTCCAGCTCACGCTCGATTTGCAAATCCTCGGCCAGCGGCACAAGGACATCAAAAACGGCCTCTCGTCACCCCCGAAACCCACGCTGGCCAACATGATCAACCTGGCGACCAAGCCGCGCTGGTGCTTAGGCATGCTGGGAACCAAGCGGCGCAGCTTTGGCAACATCGTCGGCCACGCCAAGGGCGTGGGAGACATGTCGTCGCTGGCGTCGTGGACGGCCGAGCAGTTCGACCCGGAACTCAACTGGGGCGACGTCGAGTGGATCAAGAAGCGCTGGGGCGGCAAGCTGATTCTGAAGGGCATCATGGACGCGGAAGACGCCCGCCTGGCCGCCGACAGCGGGGCCGATGCGCTCATCGTCAGCAACCACGGCGGCCGCCAGCTCGACGGCGCGCCCTCGTCGATTGCCGCGCTGCCCGCTATCGCGCAAGCCGTGGGCAAAGACATCGAGGTGTGGATGGACGGCGGCATCCGCAGCGGGCAAGACGTGCTCAAGGCCCGCGCCCTGGGCGCACGCGGCACCATGATCGGGCGCAGCTTCTTGTATGGTCTGGGCGCTTACGGCGAGCTGGGCGTGACGCGGGCGCTGGAGATCATCCGCCGCGAGCTGGACCTGACCATGGCCTTCTGCGGCCGCACCGACATTGACACGGTGGACGAAAGCATCCTGCTGCCGGGCACCTACCCCAAGCCGTGATCTGAGCCTCGGGGCCGGAACCTAATCGGGGGTTCTGGCGACCGGTGGCAACCGGGTGAATCCAGTCGGCGGCGCGGTGCGTATACGGAAAGCAAGATTTGCCTTCCTCCACCACAATCCATGCATGCCGCCACCATCCTCCGATGCCGAGCTGGTTACGCTCATCGACCGCATTGCGCAGCGCGACGAAACCGCGTTGCGCGCGCTCTACGACCTCACCTCGCCCCGCCTCTTTGGTTTGGCGATGCGCGTCCTGCGCCGGCGCGACGCGGCCGAAGATGTGCTCCAGGAGAGCTTTCTCACCGTCTGGCGCGCCGCGGGCGACTACCGCCTCTCGCTCAGCCCGCCGCTGGCCTGGCTCGGGGTCATTGTGCGCAGCCGTGCGCTTGACGCCCTGCGCAAGCACGCCAGTGCGCGCGCCGACCGCACCCAGGAGCTGGACGACAGTCTGGGCCATACGCTAGCGAGCGACGCCCCCGACCCCATGGATGCCGCCGATGCCAGCGAACAGGCTGCTGCCCTGCACACCTGCCTGCAGCGCCTGGAGGCGCGCCAGCGCGAGGTGGTCAGCCTGGCCTATCTGCGCGACCTGAGCCACAGCGAACTGGCGCAGCAGCTGGCGTTGCCGCTGGGCACCGTCAAAACCTGGATCCGGCGCGGCCTGGAGCAATTGCGCGGATGCATGGCCCGCTACGTGTGAGGTACGCAAGATGAACCTCCACCAACACCCCGAGTTGCTGCAGAAGCTGGCGGCCAGCTATGCGCTCGGTACGCTGCGCGGCGGTGCGCGCCGCCGGTTTGAAACGATGGCGCGCGAGCACCCCGCCGTGCGCGCCGCCGCGCTCCTGTGGCAAAGCCACTGGGCGGGCCTGACCGAACTGCAATCGCCCGAGGCGCCGCCTGCTGCCGTCTGGACCCGCATCGACAACCTGGTACAGGCCGAACGCGCCGCGCTGCGCCAACGTGCCCGCCAGACGCCGCCTACGCCCTGGTGGCAACGCATCGCGCTGTGGCAGGGCGCGGCGGCCATGGGGGCCTTTGCCACCGCAGCGGCTGTCGTGGTGGCCTTGCAGGCCACCGGTGGCCTGCACGATTCCTCGCAGCAGATTGCCAGTTTGCAGGCCAGGCTGGCCGAACGCGCGACTCCCCAGGCGAGCTACGTGGCGGTGCTGCGCGACGAAAAAGCCGCTGCTGCGCTGCTGGTCACCTTCGACGCCCGCGCCCAGCAGTTGCAATTGCAGCGCGTTGGCGGTTTTGATGTGCCAGAGGGCCGATCGCTGCAACTCTGGGCCCTGCCTACCGGCGGCAAGCCACGCTCCCTGGGCGTTCTGGCCGACGGGCGCAGCCAGGCCTTGCCGGCCGCTGCTGGGGAAGTGCAGGGCGTGCCCATGCTCGCCGTCAGCCTGGAACCCAAGGGCGGCGTGCCGTCCGAAGGCGGACCGACCGGGCCGGTGCTGTTCACCGGCGAATGGATTCAGAAATCGGCGTGAATGCGGAAAACAACGCCAACCACAAGGGGATAGGAATGAACTGGAAGTCGCTGACCCTGCTGACGGGCCTCGCCTGCGCGCCGGCCCTGGCGCAGGCCGAGACTGGCAAGCTCGTGCTCACCGGCGGCGTCAGCAGCATCACCGGCACGGCCGGCGGCGGCATCACGCCCTGGGCCGTCATCGGCAGCAACGCCACCGAGGGCGAATGGGGCGCCAGCGCCTTCACCACCCGCGCTGTCACGCACGACTACGCGCTGACCAGCACCGGCGCGGCGCTGGGCTGGAACGAGCGCGTCGAGCTGTCCGTGGCCCGGCAGGATTTCGACGCCAGTGCGGCAGTCGCGCTGAACGGCATTGCGGCCTTTGGCGTACAGCCAGGCCAGCACATTCGCATGGACGTGCTGGGCCTCAAAGTGCGTGTGGCGGGCGATGCCATCCTGGACGCCGACACCTGGATGCCGCAGATTGCCGTCGGCCTGGAGCACAAGCGCGTGCGCCCCGGTTCGCTGCAGTCGGTGTTCGACTTTCTGGGCGCCGACACGCAATCGACCGATTTCTACGTCAGCGCCACCAAGCTGGTGCTGGACAAAGGCCTGCTGTTGAACGCCACGCTGCGCTCCACCCGCGCCAACCAGAGCGGCCTGCTGGGCTTTGGGTCGGCCGCGCCGGGACGGGGCAGCCGCAGCCTGCAACCGGAATTTTCGGTAGCCTGGCTCCTCCGCCACGACCTGGCCATTGGCGCGGAATGGCGCTTCAAGCCCGACAACCTGCAGGCCACCGGCCGTGCGGCCGGCCTGGGCGCTGCGCTGCGCGAGGATGCGTGGCGGGACCTCTTCATCGCCTGGGCGCCGAGCAAAAACCTCTCGCTCACGCTGGCCTGGGCAGACCTGGGGCGCATCGTCCCCGGCATCACGGGCGGCCGGCGACAGAGCGGCGCCTACCTTTCGGCCCAGGTGGCCTTCTGACGCGGGAAACCCCCATGAAAATATTTTCCTTGTGCTTCGCCCTGGTCCTTGCGGGCGCGAATCTGGCCCACGCACAGACCGCTGCGGCGCCCGCCGCTGCACCCGCTGGTTTGTATGCTGCGCTGGGCGAAAAGGCCGGTATCGACCGCCTGGCCGACGATTTCGTCGAGCGCCTGCTGCGCCACCCGCGCATCGGCCCCCAGTTCAAAGACACCAAGCCCGCCGCCTTCAAGGAAAGCCTGGCTGAGCAGTTTTGCGTGCTGAGCGGCGGCCCCTGCAGCTACCAGGGTGCCGACATGCGCGAAGTGCACGCCGACCTGGATATCAACAAGGGCGATTTCAACGCCCTGGTGGAGGTGCTGCAGCGCGCCATGGACGCGCAAGGCATCCCCTTTTCTCAACAAAACCGGCTGCTGGCGCTGCTCGCGCCCATGCACCGCGACGTCATCACGGTGCACTGACATGCTGCGAAATGCTTTTCTTTTAATAGCTGCTTGCGCAATCAGCGCAAGCGCTGCGACTGCTTTTGCCGGAAATGTGCAGGTACAGATACTTGACAAGGAAGGCCGCGCCGTCCCCGACGCCGTGGTGGTGTTGTACCCGGCCAGTCCGGGCGCGCCGCCTGCGGCCAGCAAGGTCACGATCGGCCAGCAACGCATGCGATTTCTACCGCCCGTTACCGTGGTGTCGCCGGGCAGTACGCTGCACTTCACCAACCTCGACCGCTGGGACCACCACATTCGCGGCACCACGGCTGCACTGGGTTTTGCCGACGCGTCGGCCAGCGCAGACTTCGAAATGCGCCTGGCGGGCGCCAGCGCCGGCGCGCCGGGAGGAGAAGCGGAAGTCACTGTGGAGAAGCCGGGCCCCATCCTGCTCGGCTGCCATTTGCACGGCTCCATGCGCGGCCATATCTTCGTCACCGATTCGGCCTGGACGGTCAAGACCGACGACGACGGCATTGCCCGCTTCGGCGCCGTGCCCGAAGGCGCAGCGCAACTGCGCGTCTGGCACCCCGAACAACTGGTGGAACTGCCGCGCCGCAGCCTGCAGGTGGGCGCTGCGCCGTTGCTCGACAGCGTACAGCTGAGCGTGGTGCCGCGGCGGCGGCGCTCCTGAGCGCGCTCAAGGCCTTTCCGTTTTTGACTTCGTTCATCTGCCCATGACCCCACTTCGCACCGGCGGCCAGATCCTGGTTGACCAGCTCATCGCGCATGGCGTGGAGCACCTGTTTTGCGTGCCCGGCGAAAGCTACCTGGCCGTGCTCGACGCCCTGCATGACGCCCGCATTGCGGTCACGGTGTGCCGCCAGGAGGGTGGCGCCGCCATGATGGCCGAGGCGCAGGGAAAGCTCACGGGTCGGCCCGGCATCTGTTTTGTGACGCGCGGGCCGGGGGCCACCAACGCATCTGCCGGGGTGCACATTGCGCACCAGGATTCCACGCCGCTGATCCTGTTCGTCGGACAGGTGGCGCGCGGCGCCCTGGGGCGCGAGGCGTTTCAGGAGCTGGACTACTGCGCCGTCTTCGGCAGCATGGCGAAATGGGTGGTGCAGATTGACGACGCGATGCGCTTGCCCGAGCTGATCTCGCGGGCCTTCCACGCGGCCACCTCCGGGCGCCCCGGCCCGGTGGTGGTGGCGCTGCCCGAAGACATGCTGACCGAGGCCGCCACAGTGGCCGACGCGCTGCCCTACCAAGTGACCGAAACCCACCCCGGGGCTGCGCAGATGGCCGAGCTGGCCCAGCGCCTGCAGGCGGCCCAACAACCCGTGGCCATCCTGGGCGGCAGCCGCTGGTCGGAGCAGGCGGTGCAGGAGTTTGCGGCGTTTGCGCAGGCTTGGCAGCTTCCGGTGTACTGCTCGTTCCGGCGGCAAATGCTGTTTCCGGCGACGCACACCTGCTATGGCGGCGACCTGGGCCTGGGCGCCAACCCGAAGTTGCTGGCGCGCATCCAAGCGTCTGACCTGGTGCTGGGGGTGGGTGGGCGCCTGTCCGAGGTGCCCTCGCAGGGGTACGAGCTGCTGGCCATTCCCTCCCCCGCGCAGCCGCTGGTGCATGTGCATGCGGACGCCGACGAACTGGGCAAGCTCTACCGCCCCAGGCAGGCCATCCACGCCACGCCGCAAGCCTTTGCAGCCGCGCTTTGCGCCGTGCGCCCGCAGGCCGCCGTACCCTGGCAGGCCCACGCCGAGGCTGCGCATGCCGACTATCTGGCGTGGAGCAACCCTGCACCCATCCGCATTCCCGGCCCTCTGCAGATGGGCGAGGTCATGGACCACCTCAAGGATGTGCTGCCCGCCAGCACCATTTTTTGCAACGGCGCAGGCAACTTTGCCACCTGGGTGCACCGTTTCTGGCCTTTCACCACCTATGCCAGCCAGCTGGCACCCACCAGCGGCTCGATGGGCTATGGCCTGCCAGCCGGCGTGGGTGCCAAGCGCCTGTGGCCGCAGCGCGAGGTGGTGGTTTTTGCCGGGGATGGGGATTTTTTGATGCACGGGCAGGAATTTGCCACCGCCGTGCAATATGGCCTGCCCATCATCGTGGTGCTGCTCGACAACGCCATGTACGGCACCATCCGCATGCACCAGGAGCGCGAGTACCCCGGACGTATCAGTGCCACGCAGCTCAAGAATCCCGATTTCAAAGCCTACGCCCAGGCCTTTGGAGGCCATGGCGAGCGCGTGGAGCGCACCGCAGACTTTGCTCCTGCTTTGGCGCGGGCCCGCGCCAGCGGCTTGCCCAGCGTGCTGCACTGCTTGATCGACCCCGAGGCGATCACGCCTACGGGGACGCTGCAGGGGATTCGCAGCGCGGCGCTGGCCAGGCGCTGAAGAACATGTGCAAGCACCTGCCGGAAAAGCTGCGCAGCACCTAGGGTGATTGGATCGGGTTCTAGTGCACAGCGGCACGCGTTTCGCAGCCAGAGGCGGGCCAGCAGCCTGCTGCAGCGCCGCGCACAATACCGGCCGTGACCGTTTCCGAGACAAATTCCTGTGCCGACGCTTCGCCCGCCATGCCGGCAACCGGCGGCAAGCTGCGCCGCATCGCCCACCTCGACATGGATGCGTTCTTCGCCTCCGTTGAACTGCTGCGCTACCCCCAGCTCAAGGGCCTGCCGGTGGTGATAGGTGGCGCGCGGCGCGCGGTGGACGACTTGCTGCTGCAAGGACCGGACGGCAGCGGCGGGCGCGAGCGCTGCTTTATTCCCGTGGCCGACTTTCCCTTGCTCAAGGACTACGTCGGCCGGGGCGTCATCACCACGGCCACCTATGCCGCGCGGCAGTTTGGCGTGGGCTCGGCCATGGGCATGATGAAAGCTGCCAGGCTGTGCCCGCAGGCCATCGTGCTGCCGGTGGATTTTGATGAGGTTCGCCGCTTCTCGCGCTTGTTCAAAAGCACGATTGCCGAGATTGCGCCGGTCATGGAGGATCGCGGCGTGGACGAGGTGTACATCGACTTCACCGACGTGCCCGGCGGACAGCGCGAAGGCGGGCGTGTGCTGGCGCGGCTGATCCAGAAGTCGATTTTTCAGGCCACGGGGCTGACTTGCTCGCTCGGCGTCGCACCCAACAAGCTGCTGGCCAAGATGGCCAGCGAATTCGAAAAACCCAACGGCGTTGCCGTGCTGTACGAGCACGAACTGCAGCAACGCATCTGGCCGCTCGCCTGCCGAAAGATCAACGGCATTGGCCCCAAGGCCGGGGAAAAGCTGGCGCGCCACGGCATTACCACCATCGGTGAGCTGGCGGCCCAGCCAAAAGAGTGGCTGGTCGAGCATTTCGGCCGCGCTACCGGCGCCTGGCTGCACGAATCGGCCTGGGGGCGCGACAGCCGCCCGGTGCAGACGCACAGCGAGCCTGTGAGCATGAGCCGCGAGACCACTTTCGAGCGCGATTTGCACGCGGTGCAGGATCGCCGCGAGCTGGGAGCGATCTTCACCCAGTTGTGCGAGCAGGTCGCGGCCGACCTGCAGCGCAAGGGCTACGTGGGTCGAGGAATAGGCATCAAGCTGCGCTATGCCGATTTTTCTACCGTGACGCGCGACCACACGCTGGCCGTGCCGACGCAGGATGCGGCTGCCATCCGCCACGCTGCTGGGCTGTGCCTCAAGCGCGCGCCGCTCACCCAGCGCCTGAGGCTGCTGGGCGTGCGCGTGGGTGGGCTGAGCCGGCTGGACGAGGGGCCGCGTCAAACCCCGCCAAGATCCAGCGACCTGCCGGCACCAACCAGCCAGCCAGGGCTCTTTTGATCGCCCCCGGATGTTGTTGGCACGCCAAAGGCATTTCGCAGGCGAACGAGGCTGTGACGGATCTGGACCGCGTCACGCAGCAAAACGCAGCGCTGGTGGAGGAGTCCGCCGCGTCGGCCCGCACCATGAGCGACAACGCCGGCGTGCTGGGTCGCACGCTCGAAGTTTTCCGCCTCCATTGACGCGAAGGCTCTGGCGCCCCTATTGCCGCGCCATGCGCACGTTGGGTGGCGGCGCCATCGGGTGGCTGGTGCGCCAGGGGTTGATGTCCAGACCGCCGCGGCGCGTGTAGCGTGCATACACCTCCAGCTTCACGGGCTCGCAGCGTGTCCACAGGTCCATGAAGATGCGTTCCACGCACTGCTCATGGAATTCGTTGTGGTTGCGAAAGCTCACCAGGTACTGCAGGAGCGATTCCTGGTCCATTTGTGCGCCGCTGTAGGCAATGCGAATGCTGCCCCAGTCGGGCTGGCCGGTGACCAGGCAGTTGCTCTTGAGCAGGTTGCTGGTGAGCACTTCGCTGACCGGGGCTGCGTCTTGTGCCGTTCGCAGCAACTCGGGCGCTGGGGTGTAGCGGCTGCATTCGATGTCTAGCCGGTCCAGGCTGAGGCCGTCGAGTTCCTGCACCGCCTCACGCTCGAACTGATCGGGCAGCAGCAGGCGCACACCCACGCTGCCGCTGCGCTCGGAGCCTTGCCATGCGGCCTCTGACAGATCGCTGCGCATGCGCGCCGCCACGTCCTGTGGGCTGGCGAAGGGCGTATTGGCGTAGCTGCCCAAGTAGAGCTTGAGTGATTTGCTCTCGATGATGTTGGGGGACTCGCATGGCACGGTGAGGTGCGCCAAGGCCACTTGTGGCTTGCCACGCGGATTGAGCCAGGAGAGTTCGAACGCGGTCCAGAGATCGGCGCCGAAGAAGCGCGGCTGGGCACCTACGCCGATCTCGGTGCGCTTGGGGGCACGGGGCATTGGAAACAGCAGCGCCGGGTCATAGTGCTCGGGCGTCGCGCTGTCTTTGCCCAGCGGGGATTGTTCAGGGGTGTTCATTGCAAATACTATAAAAACAATAGCTTCAAAAGCTTATGGGATAAGCGCTGGAGGCCATTTTTCATTCAAATTTTCGCTCGCGCAGCCACTTGGTGGCAATCCACTTCTCGCCTGCCAGCACCGGTGCGCCGCCGTGCAGTGTGCGCGTGTCGGCGCGGGGCCGGTCGTAACGGAAGAAGACGGCATTGCCGCGTTGGGGCGACACCGTGAGCCCCAGGCTGGGAAACACCGTGGCGCCGCCGGCCTGCGGCGTGTTGAGGTACATCACCAGCGTGGCCACGCGCTGCCCGCCCCGGCGCAACATGCTGGCGGTGCCCGCCTCGGCCGGGTCGAAATAGTCGTAGTGCGGCTTGTATTCGGCGCCCGGCCCATAGTGCAGCACCTGCAGGCCTTCTCCGTGATCCACCGGCCAGTCGAGCAGCGCGGCAATGCGCTCTTCCAGGCGCTGCACCACGGCGTTTTCGCCGCGCTGGAAAAACATCCCTTCGCTGGTGCGGTCGGCATTGATCTCTTCGCCGCCGGTCTGCGTCTGAACGGTGAGCGAGGGTGCCAGTCGGGGGCGCGCAGCGTCGACCAGTGCGGCGCATTCCTCGGCATCCAGCAACTGCGAGAACACCACGAGTGGCGGTCGATCGAATGCCACCTGCACGCCCACCGCGTGCCCGGCCGCGTGCAGCACGTGCGGCGCGCCAGACAGGTTGGGTCCAGGCAGGTGGGCCGGTGCAGAGGCAGGTTCGTCCAACACTTCGCCCAGCGCTGCCTCGGCCGCCGCAGCCTCCCAGCCGGCAGTGGCCATCGCCGCATGCATGGCCGCGCGCTCCACGCCCGCCGCGACTTGCTCGTTCACCCAGCGGCGCACTTCGTCGGATGCCGGGCTTGTGGCCGGTCGGCCGCTGTCGGCGAAAGTGAAAGGCTTGTGCTCGTCCATGGCGCCCTTTTACCGCATCTGCAGCAGGGCGCTCACGCGCTGCGGCGGCGAAACACCAGGCGATCGGCCGACGATGCGGCGGGAGCGAAAGCGTAGCCGTCCGCGTCAAAGGCCTGCAGATCCTCCAGCGCCTGGGCGCGCTGCACGATGGCAAAGCGCGCCATGCGTCCGCGCGCACGCTTGGCGTGAAACCCGATCACCTTCCAGGCGCCTGCGTGCCAGTCTTCAAAGACGCATTCGGCGACGCGGGCGCGCAGCGCCTTGCGGTCCACGGACTTGAAATACTCCTGCGACGCCAGATTGAGCAGCAGCGGCTCGCCAGGCTGCTTGCGCAGCTGCTTGTCCAGGTGGCGCGCGATCTGCGCGCCCCAGAAGTCGTACAGGTTGGTGCCATGGGGTGTGGCCAGGCGTGTACCCATCTCCAGGCGGTAGGGCTGCATGCGGTCGAGCGGCCGCAGCACGCCGTAGAGACCGCTCAGAATCGCAAGGTGGTCCTGCGCCCAGGCGAGCGCAGAGGCATCCAGGCTGCGCGCGTCGAGTCCGTCGTAGACGTCGCCATTGAAGGCCAGCAGTGCCTGGCGCGCGTGGGCTTCCCCTGGTCGCGCGCGAAAGTTCGCGAAGCGCGCCACATTCAGCGCTGCCAGTGCGTCGCTGGTGTGCATCAGCGAGGCCAGATCCTGCGGCGCAAAGCCCCGCAGCATCCCCACCAGTTCACGGGCCTGCGCAGGAAAGGCGGGCAGCGTGTGTGCCAGACCGGGTGGCAGCGGCGTGTCGAAATCAAGGGACTTGGCGGGCGAGAGCAGGATCAGCATGCGGTTCCTCACAAAGAAAAACGCCGCCTCGCGGCGAGGCGAGAGCGGCGTACGGTTGCGGGCTGCGGCCCGCAGCGGGGTCAGCCGCGCGGCTGATCGAACGGCAGCTTGGTGTCGCTCAGGTCGCGGTGGGTTTCCACCAGAACCAGCGGGCCATCGTCCAGCGTGGGCACGGGGGGACGCTCGCGTGGCACGCGCAGGGGCTGCGGCTCGGCGGCGGCAGCGGCCTGGGCCGCGGCGACCTTGGAGGCGTCGGAACCGACCCACTGCAGCCCTGAGCTCGCCGCCACCTGCTGCATTTCGTCTACCGGCAGGCTGTAGGACGCGACACGTGGCATCGCTGCGCTGGCCGGCTGGGCTGGCGCTGGCGCTGGCCGGGGCGCGACCGGGACGGCTGCTTGCGCAGCCGGGCGCGGCGCAGGCTCGGCGGCGGGTGCGGCAACCGTCGGTGCGACTTCGCTGAGCGCAGCTGGCTGGGGAGCGAGGGCCTGCGGCTCTGCAGGCAGGCTCGTTGCTGCTGCCGGGACTGGGTCAGCAGCCGGTGCTGGCGCAGTCGCAGCAAAGTAGCTGCGGCGCGGAGCCTCGTCACTGGCTGCTGGGGCAGCAGCGGGTTCGTCGAAGGACATCATTTCGCCTTCGGCCGCAGGCGCGGTCTGTTGGCGGTTGCCACGCTGGCGGTCGCGCCCATAGCGGTCGCGCGAACGGCGCTCGCTGCGCTCCTGCGACTCGGTGGCGGGAGCACCGTTCACGCCTTGGTCGGCCGAGAGATCGATGTCCGGCAGGGATTCACTGGGCGCGGTATCCGCAAAGTCAGGAACCTGCGATGGCGCGGCATCGTTGCTGCGCGGCGCGCGTTCGCGGCCTTCGCCACGCGGGGCGCGCTCGCGCCGGCCGTTGCCTTCGCCGCGCTCGCGCCGTGCTTCGTTGTTCCGGGCCGGACGTTCGCTGCGGGTTTCACCCTCGGGCGCTTGCAAGGACATGTCAGCGCCTGCTGGAGCGGCCAGGTCAGTGGCCAAAGCGGCGGCACTGGTTGCGGAGCCATTGAAGCGTCCGTCGCTGTCGCTGCGCCCATTGCGACTGCGTCCACGTCCGTCGCTGCGGCCCTCTGTGCGCTCGCCGTCGCGCGGCGCACGCGCTTCGGCATTGCCACGTTCGCCGCGTGGGCGGCCTCGGCCTTCGCCCCGACCTTCGCCCTGGGCTTCACGGTTGCCATCGCGCGGTGCGTCCCGGCCACCGCCTCGGCGGCTGCGGTCTCCGCCATTGCGGCCATCCCGGCGTGGTTCACGCGCTGGGGCTGCAGCTTCCGGCACTGGCTGTGGTGCGGGCGCGGCCGCCGGGGCTGGATCGCCCATGCCAAAAAGGTTCTTGAGCCAGCTCAGAAAGCCGGGTTCGGGAGCGCGCAGAACCGGCCGTGCGGCTGGCGCGGCGGGTGCCGCCACAGGTGCGGCAGGAGGGGCCGCGTTGGTCCGCGCGCCGCCGCGTGGTGCGCGCACTTCACCTTCAGCGCGGGGTGCGGCCTGGGGTGCGGGCGCGTCGGGCAGCACGCCCTTGATGACCGGGGTCTGCTTGTTGGTCGGCTCCTGCGAGCGGCGGGTAACCGCGGTGGGGTCTTCCACTACGTCGGCGAGCAGATAGCTGGCTTCCACATGATCCAGACGCGGATCGTCGTGCTTGAGGCGCTCAAGTTTGTAATTGGGCGTCTCCAGCGCTTTGCTGGGCACCATCAACACGGTGATGCGTTGCTTGAGTTCGATTTTGGCGATCTCGGTGCGCTTTTCGTTCAGCAGGAACGAAGCCACTTCCACCGGCACCTGGCAGTGCACGGCGGCGGTGTTGTCCTTCATCGATTCTTCTTGAATGATGCGCAGGATCTGCAGGGCCGAGCTTTCCGTATCGCGGATGTGGCCGGAGCCGCCGCAGCGCGGGCAGGGAATGGACGAGCCTTCGCTGAGCGCGGGTTTCAGGCGCTGGCGGCTCATTTCCATGAGGCCGAACTTGGAAATCGTGCCGAACTGCACGCGGGCGCGGTCCTGGCGCAGCGCGTCGCGCAGGCGGTTTTCGACCTCGCGGCGGTTCTTGCTCTCCTCCATGTCGATGAAGTCGATCACGATCAGGCCGCCCAGGTCGCGCAGGCGCATCTGGCGGGCCACTTCGTCGGCCGCTTCCAGGTTGGTGCGGGTGGCGGTTTCCTCGATGTCGCCGCCCTTGATGGCGCGGGCCGAGTTCACGTCCACGCTGACCAGCGCTTCGGTGTGGTCGATCACGATGGCGCCGCCGCTGGGCAGCTGCACGGTGCGGGCGTAGGCCGATTCGATCTGGTGCTCTATCTGGAAGCGTGAGAACAGCGCGGCGTCGTCGCGGTAGCGCTTCACACGGGCGGCATGCTCGGGCATGACGTGCGCCATGAACTGCTGCGCCTGCTCGTAGATGTCGTCGGTATCGATGAGGATGTCACCGATGTCGTTGTTGAAGTAGTCGCGGATGGCGCGAATGACCAGGCTCGATTCCTGGTAGATCAGGAAGGCGCCCTTGCCGCCCTGGGCAGCACCGTCGATGGCGCTCCAGAGTTTGAGCAGGTAATTCAGGTCCCACTGCAGCTCGGGCGCGCTGCGGCCGATGCCGGCGGTGCGGGCAATGATGGACATGCCGCTCGGGTACTCCAGCTGGTCCATGTTCTCTTTGAGCTCGGCGCGGTCCTCGCCCTCGATGCGGCGGCTCACGCCACCGCCGCGCGGGTTGTTGGGCATCAGCACCACGTAGCGGCCGGCCAGCGAGATGAACGTGGTCAGGGCTGCGCCCTTGTTGCCGCGCTCTTCCTTCTCGACCTGGATCAGCAGCTCCTGGCCTTCCTTGATGACCTCGTTGATGCGCGCCTGGCTGGGCGGGACACCAGGGGCAAAGTACTGCCGGGAGATTTCCTTGAACGGCAGGAAGCCGTGGCGGTCTTCGCCGTAGTCGACGAAACAGGCTTCCAGACTGGGCTCGACGCGCGTGACCACGGCCTTGTAGATGTTGCCCTTGCGCTGTTCGCGCCCTTCGATTTCGATTTCGTAGTCGAGGAGTTTTTGTCCGTCGACGATGGCCAGGCGGCGCTCTTCGGGCTGCGTGGCGTTGATCAGCATCCGCTTCATGATGCGTTTCCTTCTTCAGTGGCGGGGCCGGCGGCGCGGCAACCGGGGTTGCATGCGGCCTGGGCCCAAAAATCCAAACAACAGCTTGCGCGCGCCTGGAGCGCTGCGCAGAGCCAACGGTGCCTGGACGGACGCCTTGAAACGAAGGGAATTGCCGAAGTCGCCAATGACGCTGTGCTTAGCAGAGCGGCGGAGGCGGGGGCGCGTGGAAGGGGGCGAGCCTGGAAGCCGGCATAAATGCTACTGAAAATGTAGCTGCCTGCACAGGTGCAATAAGCGCTAGAGCACGATTTGGCACCAAAGGCAAAGGCAGACGCCATTGCCAGAGGGAGATCCATCGCAGTACCAGAGCCAGCATGTTTCGCTTCGATCCGTTGGCAGGCACCGCCTCGTGGGGGAGCCTGCAAACTCAGTATTCCGTATCGGTGTTTCAATCTGTCCGCCCGCCGCGCGGGGCACCGGCCATGGCAGGCAATTGGCCTGTCATCTGCAAGTGCAACGCACGCTGGCATCGACCTGCCTGCGCAAGGGAAATGGGTGTGTCGACTAAAATTCAGACAAATCAACCACTTACAAAATAGTGCGCAGGTGAAACAGATTATAGGGGCCAAACCCTCCGCGCACCCGGCGTCGCCGACCGCGCACCCGGTACCACCGGTCGTACGTTTCCAAGCCGTAGACGCCAATTCGGCGGGCCAGCGGCTGGACAACTTCCTGCTGCGCGAGCTCAAGGGCGTTCCCAAGACGCATGTCTACCGCATCATTCGCAGCGGCGAAGTGCGCGTGAACAAGGGGCGCGCCAGTGCCGACACGCGCCTGGCCGAGGGTGACCTGGTGCGCGTGCCGCCGGTGCGTGTGTCAGACCGTATCGAGGAAAAGGCTGCGCATCCGGCGCCAGCACGCGAATTTCCCGTCTTGCTCGACGACGACGCGGTGCTGGCCATCGACAAGCCGGCCGGCGTGGCCGTGCATGGCGGCAGCGGCGTGAGCTTTGGCGTGATTGAGCAACTGCGCCAGGCGCGGCCCCAGGCACGCTTTCTGGAGCTGGTGCACCGGCTGGACCGCGAAACCTCGGGTATTTTGCTGATCGCCAAGAAACGCAGCGCGCTGACCCATCTGCAAGCGCAGTTTCGCGAGCGCGAGACCGGCAAGACCTACCTGGCGCTGGTGGTCGGCGCCTGGCAGGCCAACAAAAAGGTCATCGACACGCCGCTGCACAAGTACCTCCAGGCGGATGGCGAGCGCCGCGTGCGCACCACCACGGCGGACGACCCGGATGGCATGCGCTCCATCACCCTGGTGAAGCTGCGGCAAAGCCTGCCGGCGCGCCCGCAGAAAGGCCTGCCGGCGTTTTCTCTGCTGGAAGTGACCATCAAGACCGGCCGCACGCACCAGATTCGGGTGCACCTCGCCAGCCAGGGCTGCCCCATTGCCGGGGACGAGAAATACGGCGACTTCGAACTCAACCGCCGCTTGCAGCACCACGGCCTCAAGCGCATGTACCTGCACGCCTGGCGCTTGCAGTTCACCCACCCCGCAAGCAGCGAACGCATCGAACTGCTGGCACCATTGCCGCCTGACTTGGCCTGTTTCTGCCCCCTCTCATGACCGATTTTCTGCCCGCGCGCCGCTTTGACCTCATTGCTTTCGACTGGGATGGCACCCTGTTCGACTCCACCGCCATCATCGTGCGCTGTATTCAGGAGGCAGTGTGCGACGTGGGCGGCAAGCGCCCCACCGATCTGGACGCCAGCTACGTGATTGGCATGGCGCTCACACAAGCGCTTGCCCACGCCGCGCCGGATGTGCCGCCCAAGAAATACCCCGAGCTGGGCCTGCGCTACCGCTATCACTACACGCGCCACCAGGATGACCTGGTTTTGTTCGAGGGAGTGCTGCCGCTGCTCGATCGCCTGCGCGCGCGCGGCCACCTGCTGGCCGTGGCCACCGGCAAGAGCCGGCGCGGGCTGGACGAGGCCTTGCACAGCGTGCAGTTGCGCGGCATGTTCGACGGTTCGCGCACGGCGGACGAGACCGCTGGGAAGCCCCATCCGCTGATGCTGCAGGAACTGATGGCCGAGTTTGGCGTGCCCGCTGAGCGCACCTTGATGATTGGCGACACCACACACGACCTGCAAATGGCGCAAAGCGCCGGCTGCGCCAGTGTCGGGGTGAGCTACGGCGCGCACGAGAGCGGCGCATTCACCGCGTTTGCGCCGCGCCATGTCGCGCATTCGGTGGCCGATCTGTCCGCCTGGCTGGAGCACAACGCATGAATGGGCCGGTGGCGTTCGAGCTGTGCGAGAGCGCAGCCCTGGTTGACAGCGGCGCTGCCGTGCCGTTCGATGTGATCTATCTGGGTGAGCGCTGCCGGGCCTTTGCGGTGCGTTTTCAGGGCCAGGTGCAGGCCTACGTGAACCGCTGCGGCCATGTTCCGATGGAAATGGATTACGTGGACGGGCAGTTCTTTGACTCCACTGGCCAGTGGTTGATGTGCGCGACCCATGGCGCCATGTACGCTCCTGCCAGCGGCACTTGTGTGGCCGGGCCATGCCGACGCGGCTTGGTCAAAATTGCCGTTTCGGAAGAAGCAGGGTGGGTGCACTGGCATACTTCTCCCCAACTCCAGCCACCGGGGGGGTGACATGACAGACGCCAACGATCCGAACGCAAGTTCACAACAAAAATACCAGCCAGCGCCCGATCTATGGGCAAAGGAAGCTATGAATTCAGAAGTAAAACAAGGCGCGACGAACAGTGGCTGGGAGCGCGGCGTGCTCGAAGAGCTGGTGCTGGCCACCGTGCGCGAGCAGCGCGCCGCCCGCCGCTGGCGCACCTTCACCCGATTGCTCTGGCTGGTGCTGATCGGCGCCATCGCCTGGGCAGTCTTCTCGCGCGACATCGCGGGTCCCAGCAAAAGCAGTCCGCATACCGCCGTGGTTGAAATCAAGGGTGAAATTGCCTCGGATACCGACGCCAGCGCCGAATACGTCATGGCCGCCATGCGCAGCGCGTTTGAGGACGAAGGCTCCAGGGCCGTGGTGCTATTGGTCAACTCGCCCGGCGGCAGCCCGGTCCAGGCCGGCATGATCAACGACGAAATCGTCCGCCTCAAGGCCAAATACAACAAGCCGGTCTATGCCGTGGTGGAAGAAACCTGCGCCTCGGCGGCCTACTACATTGCTGCGGCGGCAGACGACATCTATGTCGACAAGGCCAGCATCGTCGGCAGCATCGGCGTGCTGATGGATGGTTTTGGCTTTACCGGCACGATGGAAAAGCTCGGTGTCGAGCGCCGTTTGTTGACCGCGGGCGAAAACAAGGGCTTCCTCGACCCTTTCAGCCCGCAGACTGAAAAGCAGCGTGCCTTTGCCCAGACCATGCTTGACCAGATCCATCAGCAGTTCATCGCCGCCGTCAAAGCGGGCCGCGGCGACCGGCTCAAGGAGACACCCGAGACCTTCAGCGGCCTGTTCTGGACCGGCCAGCAAGCCATTGACATGGGTCTGGCCGACCATTTGGGCAGCCTCGACCAGGTGGCGCGCGACGTGGTCAAGGCCGACGAGGTGATCGACTACACGCGGCGCGAGAACGTCGCCGAGCGGCTGGCCAAGCGCTTCGGCGCAGCGCTGGGTGCGGGTGCGATGCGCGCCATGCAGTCGGCTGCGCTGCAGCTGCGTTGAGGGCCCCATGGACTGGCTTGCTGAAGTGAAGTGGGACGCGCAGGGCCTGGTGCCTGTCATTGCGCAGGAAAGATCCACGGGCGACGTGCTGATGTTCGCCTGGATGAACCGCGAAGCCCTGCAGAAAACCGCCGAGTTGGGCCGCGCGGTGTATTTCAGCCGCTCGCGCGGCAAGCTGTGGTTCAAGGGCGAAGAATCGGGCCATGTGCAAGAGGTGCACGACATCCGTATCGACTGCGATCAGGATGTCATTTTGCTGAGCGTCACCCAGCGAGGCCATGAACCCGGCATTGCCTGCCACACCGGCCGCCACAGTTGCTTCTACAGCGTGCTGCGCAATGGCAAGTGGCAAGCCAACGAGCCGGTCTTGAAAGATCCGGCTTCGATCTACAAGTAGCTCCATGACCGAAACTTCCCAATTTTCCAGCGACGAAGGCGCGCTCGCCCGGCTTGCGGCCACCATCGAGAGCCGCAAGCGCGAGCACGGTGGTGACCCCGACAAGAGCTACGTCGCGCGTTTGCTGCACCGGGGGCCCGATGCCTTTCTGAAGAAGATTGGCGAAGAGGCGACCGAAGTGGTCATGGCTGCCAAAGACCTTGACCGCGGCGGGGACCGTGCCAAGCTCGTCGGCGAAGTGGCCGACCTGTGGTTCCACTGCATGGTGGCGCTGGCGCACTACGGTGCCACGCCGCACGATGTGATTGCCGAACTCGAACGCCGTGCCGGTACCAGCGGCATCGAGGAAAAGGCCTTGCGCAAAGCGCAGGGCCGTGCTGCCAGCGAGGCCCAGCCATGAACAACGACATCATCGACGTTTCCACCGACGACCAGCGCGCCGAAGGACTCAAGGCCTGGGGCTGGCTGAGTTATGTGCTGCACCTGATCGTGGCGCTGGGCGCGGTCATTCCTGGAGCACAGCCGGGCGCGCTGCTGCTGCTCGTCGCCTTGGTCATCGATCTCGTCAAGCGCTCGGATGCGCAGGGCACCTGGCAGGCCAGCCATTTCTCCTGGCGCATCCGCACGGTGCTTTGGGCCGGCGTGCTGTACATCGTTACCGCGCCGCTGTGGCTGCTTTTCTTCTTGCCTGGCTGGTTGGCGTGGTGCGTGATTTCGCTGTGGTTCCTGTACCGCATCGTGCGCGGCATGGTGGCTATGAACCAGAGCCGTCCGCTGAATGTCTGAACGGCCCAAAGCCGCGTTCCGGCCGATCAGCCTGGCACTGCAGGGCGGCGGCTCTCATGGTGCGCTGACCTGGGGCGTGCTGGACGCGTTGCTGGAAGACGGTGGCCTCGATTTCGACGGCATCAGTGGGTCCAGTGCAGGGGCGATGAACGCGGTGGCTGTGGCACATGGTTTTGCGCAGGCTGCAGCGCAGACATCCGACCCGCAGCAGGCCCGAGTCGAGGGTGCCGCCCTGGCGCGCGCTGCCCTGACGCGGCTTTGGGAGGGCATTGGCGCGCTGGGCGGGCCGGGCTGGGGCGACCCGCTGATGCTGCCCGCCATGGCCTGGATGACGCCCTGGCTTGCGCCTGCGCAATCGAACCCGCTGGACATCAATCCGCTGCGCAAGCTGCTGGAGCGGGAAATCGACTTTGACCTCCTGGCCGCAGCACCCGCCAGCGTGCCCAGCGTTTTTGTCTGCGCCACCAACGTGCGGACGGGCCGCGGCGAAATTTTTTCGGGCACCCGCCTGAGCGCGGCCGCAGTGATGGCATCGGCCTGCCTGCCCATGGTGTTTCACCCGGTGACGATTGAGGGCCAGGCGTATTGGGATGGCGGCTACTCCGGGAACCCGGCGCTGTATCCGCTCATCTACCAGGCTCGGTGCAGCGACATCCTGCTGGTACAGATCAACCCCATCGAGCACGCGGACGTGCCGGACTCCGTTCCCGAAATCATGGATCGCATGAACGAGATCAACTTCAACGCCTGCCTGCTGGCGGAATTGCGCGCCATCGAATTTGTGCGCCGCTTGCTGGCCGAGGGCAAGCTGGACCCCGGGCACTACCGAGACATTCGCATGCACCGCGTTGATGGCGGTGCGGCACTGGCAGCGTTTGGCGCCGCCAGCAAGGCCCGCGCCGACCTGGCCTTCGTTCGCAAGCTGTTTGATCTGGGCCGCACTGCCGGCGCGAAATGGTTGGCGGCGCACCGAAAAGACCTGGGCGTGCGCGCGACTCTGCAGCTCACGCACAATGCCTGATTGATTGAACGACTTTGCCCATGCACGACCCGACCTGCCTTTTCTGCAAGATCGCCGCTGGCGCCATTCCTTCGCGCAAGGTGTATGAAGACGAAGAGATTTTCGCCTTCCACGATATTCACCCCCATGCACCGGTCCATTTTTTGCTCGTGCCGCGCCTGCATTTGCCTTCGATGGCGAACGCGGAGCCATCGCACGCGGGCTTGCTGGGGCGCATGATGGTCTTGGCTCCACGCCTCGCCCTGGAGCAGGGTTGCCGCCCGTATCCGGAAGGGGGGTTTCGCATTGTGGTAAACACCGGCCACGAAGGCGGGCAAGAGGTGCAACATCTGCACATGCATGTGATGGGCGGCCCCCGCCCCTGGCTCAAAGGCTGATGGCTTGGGTGGCTTAACGCGCCGCAGGGTATCTGCAAGCTGCTTGCAAGCCGCCGCGAACCAGCCGACTAAAATGTTCTGTATTCCTTAGGAGATTCTCATGGGCTCTTTTTCTATTTGGCACTGGCTGATCGTGCTGCTGATCGTGGTCATGGTTTTTGGCACGAAGAAGCTCAAGAACATGGGTTCGGATCTGGGCGGCGCCGTCAAGGGATTCAAGGACGGCATGAAAGACGGATCGGCCGACGATGCCGTGGTGCCGCCGCCCCCATCACAGGTGACCAACGCGTCGGCCGCACAGGATGCGTCGACCATCGACGTGCAAGCCAAGCAAAAAAGCTGATTTTCAGCATTCAGGCTCAGACGCATGATTGATATCGGTCTCTCCAAAATGGCCTTGATCGGCGTCGTGGCGCTGATCGTCGTCGGGCCGGAGAAGCTGCCGCGCGTGGCCCGCACTGTGGGCACCTTGCTGGGCAAGGCGCAGCGCTATGTGGCCGACGTGAAGTCCGAAGTCAACCGCTCGATGGAGCTCGATGAGCTGCGCAAGATGAAGGACACGGTGGAGAACGCCGCCCGCGACGTCGAGCAGACCATCCACACCAGCGCCAGCGATTTCGAGCGAGACCTGAACGACGCCTCCGACACCGCAAACGCTACCCACGCCGGCTACCTGAGCGATGCGCAGAGCAGCGTGGTTCCCGCCTACCGCAATCCGGGCAAGAACTGGCGCCTCAAGCGCGGCGCCATGCCCCAGTGGTACAAGTCGCGTGCCGGGGTTCGCACCAAGGCGCAGTCGGGCGCGGCGCGCGTGGCGCGCTACCGCCCCCAGAAATTTCACTGACCGCTGCGCCGCCAGCCGCGCGGCTTCGGGCGCAACCTGCCCGGCACTTTCTGCCCCATGTCACAGACCCCATCCTCAGAAGACGAGCTAGCCGGTACCGAGCAGCCTTTTGTGCAGCACCTGATGGAGCTGCGCGATCGGCTCGTCAAGGCCATCGTAGCCGTGGGCGTGGTGGCCGCCGTGCTGTTTTTCTTTCCTGGCCCTGGCGCCCTCTACGACCTGTTGGCCGCACCTCTGGTGGCGCATCTGCCCAAAGGCGCAACGCTGATTGCTACGTCGGTGATTTCGCCCTTCATGGTGCCGCTCAAGATTTTGCTGATGGCGGCTTTCATGATTGCGTTGCCCGTGGTGCTGTGGCAGGTCTGGGGCTTCGTTGCCCCCGGTCTGTACCTGCACGAGAAAAAGCTGGTGCTTCCGCTGGTGGTCTCCAGCACCTTGCTGTTTCTGATTGGCGTGGCGTTTTGCTACTTTTTTGTGTTTGGTAAGGTGTTTGCCTTCATTCAGGGCTTTGCGCCCAAGAGCATTACCGCCGCGCCTGACATTGAGGCGTACTTGAGCTTTGTGCTCACCATGTTCATCGCTTTCGGTCTGGCGTTCGAGGTACCCATCGCGGTGATCGTGCTGGCGCGCCTGGGTATCGTCAATGTGGCGCAGCTCAAGAGTTTTCGGGGCTACTTCATCGTGCTGGCCTTCATCATCGCGGCCGTCGTGACGCCGCCCGATGTCGTGTCCCAACTCGCGCTCGCCATTCCGATGGTGATCCTCTATGAGCTGGGTATCTGGGCGGCGCAGATTTTCATACGCCACACCAAGGCACCCGAGGACGCCGAAGAAGCCGCGTCCAGCTCCTGAGCACGGCAAGCGCATCCTGGGTGCGATTGTTTTGAATTAAATCGGGCGCCAGCGCAAGAGGGAAAAGGCTTTATTGCTATGATTTTTAGCGTTGCACCGGAGCACGTCGCTGCTTGGGTCGCACGCCAGGAGTCACTTCCAGCGCCACCTCCTGGTCGCCGCGCTGCACGCGCAGACCGGCCGTCTCGCCTGGCGTCAGTGCAGCCACCGCGCTCAGCAGTCCCGAGACACTGACCACCGGTTTCCCCGCCACCTGGGTGATGACATCGCCCGGCCGCAGGCCCGCTTGCGCGCCCGGTGCGTTTTGCAGAACGCCGGTGATCAGCACGCCCGAAGTCGCCTTGACGCCAAATGTTTCTGCCATTTCGGGCGAAAGTTCGCTCGGCTCCACGCCGATCCAGCCGCGCGTCACCTGACCCGTGGTGGTAATGCTGCTGAGCACCATTTTTGCCGTGGAAACAGGAATGGCGAAACCAATGCCCAGGCTGCCACCGGAGCGGGAATAGATGGCGGTGTTGATTCCCAGCAGATTGCCGTTGACGTCCACCAGCGCGCCGCCCGAGTTGCCAGGGTTGATGGCAGCGTCGGTCTGGATGAAGTTCTCAAACGTGTTGATGCCCAGCTGGCTGCGTCCCAGGGCGCTGACGATGCCGCTGGTGACGGTCTGGCCCACGCCAAACGGGTTGCCAATCGCCAGCACCCGGTCTCCGACCAGGGCGGTGTCCGAGTCGCCCAGCACGATCACCGGCAATTTGTCGAGTTCGATCTTCAGAATGGCCAGATCGGTCTCCGGATCGGTGCCAATCACCGTTGCGCGCGCTTTGCGGCCGTCCGACAGGGTGACGTCGATTTCATCGGCGCCGTCGACCACATGGTTGTTGGTGAGGATGTAGCCCTCGGGGCTGACGATGACGCCGCTGCCCAGGCCGGCCTGCGGCCGGTTGGCCTGATCGCCAAAAAAGAATTGAAACCAGGGGTCATCGTTGTGCGGATCGCGCACCGGCGCCTTGCTGGTGTTGATGCTGACCACCGCAGGAGCGGCCTTGCGCGCCGCTCCGCTGAGGCTTCCCGGCATAGGTTCTGCCGGGTTGGTGGGTGGAGCTTCCAGCAAGGAAATCGAATGGCGTCCCGGAAGGTTCACGCCGCGCAGCCAGCCCGGCTGCAAGGTGGCAACTACGAACCATGCAGCGACAAGAACCGTGATGGTTTGCGAAAAAAGCAGCCAGAGGCGTTTCATGGAGGAAAACAGTGCAAGAAAGGAAGGCGAAGGCGCAAAGGACCCGAATGCGCTGGGCGTGAACACGCGCTGGCGCTATTGTCGCGCAGCGCACGCCACAATAGCGCCATGAGCATATCGCGCCAGAGCTTGCTGTACAGCTTGGATACGCTGCTGCAGCCCGAAAAATTCAAGGACTACGGTCCCAATGGTCTGCAGGTCGAAGGCAAGGAGCCGGTGTCTTTGCTGGTGAGCGGGGTGACGGCCAGCCTGGCTCTGATCGACGCAGCCATAGAGGCCCAGGCCGATGCCATTCTGGTGCACCACGGCCTGTTCTGGCGCGGCCAGGACGGCCGGGTCACCGGCTGGATGAAGCAGCGCCTGCAGCGCCTTCTGGCGCACGACATCAACCTGTTTGCCTACCACTTGCCACTCGATGCGCATCCCACGCTGGGCAACAACGCGCGCCTGGGGGCGCAGTTGGGGTGGGAGGTGGATGCGCATTTTGGCGACCAAGACCTGGGCTGCCTGGCCCACGTCCAGTACGCCGGCAGCGCGGAGCTGTGCGCGCAGGTGGGCAGGGTGCTGGGCCGCGAACCGATCTGTGTGGCAGGCCATACGGGCCCTGTCACGCGCGTGGGCTGGTGCACAGGTGGCGCGCAGGGATACTTCGAATCCGCCGCCGCCGCTGGTGCGCAGGTGTTTGTCACGGGTGAAATCTCCGAGCCGCAGGCGCACCTGGCGAAGGAAATGGGTGTGGGCTTTGTGGCCGCCGGCCACCACGCCACTGAGCGCTATGGCGCGCCGGCCGTGGCGGCCCACGTGGCGCAGCAGCTGGGGATTCGCCATCGTTTCATCGAAGTGGAAAACCCGGCCTAGCCAGCACCGGGCTGGAATCTTTCAAAAAACATAGCTGCTCGCGCTTTATGGATAAGCGCTAGAGCCCCATTTCACTGATATTTTCATGGTTCCCATCACGCAGCACTCTCTCCCGCTTCTGGCCATCACCCAGGGCGACCCGGCGGGCATCGGACCGGAGATCATTGCCAAAGCATTCCGCGATGCGCCGGACCAGATGCAGGGCGCCTTCGTCGTGGGCGAGCTCGCCACGCTGCGGCGCGCGGCCGCTTGCGTGCGCCGCTCCGGCGTTCCTGATCTGCCGGTGGCTGTCATCACCTCTGCGGCGCAGGCGCGCGCGATGCCGCCGCGTTGTGTGCCGGTGCTGCCGCTTGCCGGTTTGCCCGGCCCCTTGCCGTTTGGCGCTGTAGCGGCCGAAGGCGGGCGTGCTGCTGCGCAATGCGTGGTGTGGGCGGCTCAGGCGGCGCTGCGCGGGGAGATTGCCGGCTTGGTGACCGCGCCGCTGAACAAGGAGTCGCTGCACGCCGCTGGCGTGGACTATCCTGGCCACACCGAGCTGCTGCAGGCGCAAGCGGCAGCGCATGCGGGCGTGGCGCTCGCTCAGATGCCGGTGCGCATGATGCTGGCCAGCGACGAGCTGTGCACCGTGTTGGTGAGCATTCACCTGGCGCTGCGCGACGCCATCGACGCCGTCACGCCCCACAACGTGCTGCAAACCTTGCGCATCACGCACGCCGCACTCTGTAAAAGTCTGGGCCGTGCGCCGCGCATCGGGGTGTCTGCGCTCAATCCGCACGCGGGCGAAGCGGGTCTTTTCGGGCGGGAAGAAATCGAGGTCATTGGCCCGGCCATCGCTGCCGCACGCAGAGAAGGACTGGACGCCACCGGCCCCTGGGCACCGGACACCGTGTTCATGCGCGCCCGCAATACGCCGATGCACCCCGGCGAGTTCGACGTGGTGGTGGCCATGTACCACGACCAAGGCTTGATTCCGGTGAAATACCTGGGCGTGGACAAAGGCGTGAACGTCACCCTCGGCTTGCCGCTGGTGCGCACCAGCCCGGACCACGGCACGGCGTTCGACATTGCCGGCACCGGCAAGGCCGATCCGGCAAGCCTGATCGAGGCGGTGCGCTGGGCCCGCCGCCTGTCTGCCCAGTGAAGTCAGGCGTTTGACGCGGGACGCTTGAGGCTGTCACGAATTTCGCGCAGCAGCACGATGTCTTCGGGCGTCGCGGCCGGCGCTGGCGCAGGTTCCGGGTTACTGCGCTTGAGGCGGTTGACCTGCTGGATCATCAGGAAAATGATGAAGGCCAGGATGAAGAAGTTCACGGCCACTGTAATGAAGCTGCCGTAGGCCAGCACCGGGACACCGGCCTTCTTGAGCGCGTCGAGGGTCATCGCGGTGCCCGCCGGTACCGTGCCCAGGACCACAAAGAGATTGGAAAAGTCGAGCTTGCCAAACACCAGCCCGACGACCGGCATGATCAGATCGCTGACCACAGAGTCGACGATCTTGCTGAAAGCCGCTCCAATGATCACGCCCACCGCCAGATCAATGACATTGCCCTTGATCGCAAACTCGCGAAACTCTTTCATCATTCCCATCAAATTCTCCCGTGATTTTGGTGGTTCGCAGTATGTCCGAAGCGGCGCGAAGGCGCTGAAGCTTGCCGGGGGTCAAACACTGCGCGGTCTGGACTGGCCGTGTACCCGGTTGGGCGTTTTCACTCCGCTACAATTTCAGGCTGTCTCCCCAACCCCAGCGATGTACATCGAGGACCCCCATGAGTGACACTCCAATCGACTCCAGCAAGCGGACGTGGCTGATCGCGACCGGCTGCGCTGGCGCGGTGGGCGGCGTGGCAACCGCCGTTCCCTTCGTGAGTTCTTTCCAGCCATCCGAGAAGGCCAAAGCCGCAGGCGCTGCAGTCGAAGTGGACATCTCTGCCTTGAAGCCGGGCGAAAAAATGACCGTGGAATGGCGTGGCAAACCGGTCTGGATCGTGCGTCGCACCCCGGAACAGGTGGCCGAACTGCCCAAAAACGACGACAAGCTGGCCGACCCCAAATCGCTGCGCAAGCCCGATGAGTTCACGCCTCCTTATGCTCGCAACGAGCAGCGCTCAATCAAACCCGAGTACTTTGTGGCGGTCGGCATCTGCCCCCACCTGGGTTGTTCGCCCTCCGATCGTTTTTCCTCTGGCGCCCAGCCTTCGTTGCCTGATGACTGGCCGGGTGGTTTTCTTTGTCCCTGCCACGGTTCCACATTTGACCTGGCTGGCCGTGTGTACAAGAACAAGCCCTCGCCAGACAACCTGGAAGTGCCTCCGCACATGTACCTCTCCGATACCCGCCTGATCGTTGGCGACGACAAGAAAGCCTGAGGGACCGCACCATGGCTGTGTTCAACGAAATTTCCCCCAACGCTTCGGCGGGCGCCAAGCTCACCAACTGGTTTGAAAACCGGTTCCCGACCGCGTTTGACGCCTACCGCGTCCACATGTCGGAGTACTACGCTCCGAAGAACTTCAACTTCTGGTACATCTTTGGTTCGCTCGCCCTTCTGGTGCTGGTGATCCAGATCGTCACCGGCATCTTCCTGGTGATGCACTACAAGCCCGACGCCGCGCTGGCGTTTGGTTCGGTGGAATACATCATGCGGGACGTCCCCTGGGGCTGGCTGATCCGCTACATGCATTCGACGGGTGCCTCGGCGTTCTTCATCGTCGTCTACCTGCACATGTTCCGCGGCCTGCTCTACGGCAGCTACAGGAAGCCGCGCGAACTGGTCTGGATCTTTGGCTGCGCGATTTTCCTGGCGCTCATGGCCGAAGCCTTCATGGGCTATCTGCTGCCCTGGGGCCAGATGTCGTACTGGGGTGCGCAGGTCATCGTGAACCTGTTCTCCGCCATTCCCTTTGTCGGCCCTGATCTGGCGCTGCTGATCCGCGGCGACTACGTGGTGGGTGACGCGACGCTTAACCGCTTCTTCAGCTTCCACGTCATCGCTGTGCCGCTGGTGCTGTTGGGCCTGGTGGTCGCACACTTGTTGGCGCTGCACGACGTGGGTTCCAACAACCCCGACGGTGTTGAAATCAAGGGTCCGAACGCTCCGCGGGATGACAAGGGCCATCCGCTGGACGGCATTCCCTTCCACCCGTACTACACGGTGCACGACATTCTGGGTGTCTGCCTGTTCCTGATGGCTTTCACGGCAGTGATCTTCTTCGCTCCGGAAGCTGGCGGATATTTCCTGGAGTACAACAACTTCATTCCGGCCGACCCGCTGCAGACGCCCCTTCATATTGCCCCGGTTTGGTACTTCACACCGTACTATTCCATGCTGCGCGCCATCACCAGTGAAATGGTGTACGTACTGATTGCCTGCGTAGTGCTGGGTGCCGGGTTTGGCGTAATCAAGGGTCGCATGCCCGTGATTTTCAAGGGCATCATTGCCGCCGCAGCTGCCGTTGGCATCCTGTTGATGCTCAACATCGACGCGAAGTTCTGGGGCGTGGTGATCATGGGCGGCGCAGTCGTCATCCTGTTCTTCCTGCCCTGGCTCGATTGCAGCCCGGTTAAGTCCATCCGCTATCGCCCAAGCTGGCACAAGTATGTGTATGGGGTGTTCGTCGTCAACTTCTTCATGCTCGCCTATTTGGGCGTGCAACCGGTGTCGCCATTGGGTGAACGCTTGTCGCAGATCGGCACCCTGTTCTATTTTGGGTTCTTCCTGCTGATGCCTTGGTGGAGCCGACTGGGTGAGCCCAAGCCGGTGCCTGACCGTGTGACCTTTGCTGCGCATTGAGCCAGGAGATGCAGATCATGAAAAAAATCGTTCTCTCGTTCATTGCCGCGCTGGGTCTCATTGCGGGTGCTGCGCATGCTGCTGGCGCGCTTGCTCTGGACAAAGCGCCCAATCGCACCAACGACCTGCCGGCGCTGCAAAACGGAGCCAAGCTGTTTGTCAATTACTGCGTCGGCTGCCATTCCGCCGCGTTCATGCGCTACAACCGCTTGACCGACATCGGCCTGACGCCGCAGCAGATCAAGGACAACCTCTTGTTCACCACCGAGAAGATCGGTGAGACCATGAAGGCCGCCATCGACCCGCACCAGGCCAAAGAGTGGTTTGGTGCCAATCCGCCCGATCTGACCGTCATCGCGCGCTCGCGCGCAGGACTCGGTGGCACGGGTGCGGATTACCTCTACACCTTCCTGCGTTCCTTCTATCGCGATGAGACCAAGGCCACGGGCTGGAACAACATCGTGTTCCCGAACGTGGGCATGCCCAATGCGCTGTGGCAATTGCAGGGCGACCACCGTCCGGTTTTTGAAGAACACGAGAGCCATGGACAGACGGTGCACGTCTTGAAGGGCTGGGAGCAGAAGGCTGCCGGCAGCATGACGCCCGCACAGTACGACGAAGCGATCGGTGATCTCGTCGGCTATTTGCAATGGATGGGCGAGCCGATACAAAAAACCCGCGTACGGATTGGCGTGTGGGTGTTGATTTTCCTGGCCTTCACCACGGTGCTTGCCTGGAAGCTCAATGGGGCATTCTGGAAAGACGTCAAGTAGTCCAGTGTTTTGCCATGCCGCATCGAGCGATGCGGCGTTTTTCTGAGAGTGGACGCCTTCGGCGTTCCACTCTTTTGGTTTTTAGGAGATTCGCTTCATGATGGTGCTTTATTCGGGGACGACCTGTCCTTTTTCCCACCGTTGCCGGTTTGTTCTGTTCGAAAAAGGCATGGATTTCGAGATCCGCGACGTGGATCTTTACAACAAGCCGGAAGACATCGCGGTGATGAATCCCTACGGCCAGGTGCCCATCCTGGTCGAGCGCGACCTGATTCTCTACGAGTCGAACATCATCAATGAATACATCGACGAGCGCTTCCCTCATCCCCAGCTGATGCCGGGCGATCCGGTGGACCGGGCCCGGGTGCGGCTGTTTCTGCTGAACTTCGAGAAAGAGCTCTTCATTCACGTCAATAGCCTTGAGTCGCGCGCAAGCAAGGGCAACGAGAAGGCATTGGAGAAGGCGCGCGCGCATATCCGTGACCGTCTGACCCAGCTCGCGCCTGTGTTCTTGAAGAACAAGTACATGTTGGGCGAGAATTTCTCGATGCTCGACGTCGCCATCGCACCCTTGCTCTGGCGCCTGGACTACTACGGGATCGATCTGAGCAAGAACGCTGCACCCCTGCTGAAGTATGCGGAGCGCATCTTTTCGCGGCCGGCGTACATCGAAGCACTCACACCGTCTGAAAAGGTCATGCGCAAGTAAAGGCTTGCGCGTGCGACCCCCTGGACCCCGCCATGAACTCTCAGGAATCCACTTCGACCCGGCCCTACCTGATCCGGGCGCTGCACGAATGGTGCAGCGACAACGGCTTTACGCCGCATATTGCCGTGAAGGTTGACGAATCGGTTCGCGTTCCACTGGAGTACGTGAACAACGGTGAAATTATCCTTAACGTGGCGATGGATGCCACGAGCGGATTGCAGTTGGGCAATGATTTCATCGAGTTCAAGGCGCGTTTTGGTGGTCAGCCGCGCGACATTCTGGTCCCCGTGGGCCGCGTGATCGCCATCTACGCACGCGAGAACGGGCAGGGTATGGCGTTTCCGCCGCCGACGGATTTTTTGCCAGGCACCGTGGAGGAGGGCGGTGAGCTGCCGACCCAGGCTGCGACACCCTCGGACGCCAAGCCCGTGGTCCAGCTGGTGCCTGAAGCAGCAAGCGCCAACAAGTCAGAACCCCCCGACGAGCCACGGTCACCCGAAGGCGGGGCTGGCGCGCAGCGTCGGCCTTCACTAAAGCGCGTCAAATGAGTTCGAACGCTGAGAGATCCGAAATCCAAGCTTAAAATCCCAGGTTCGCCGATTTAGCTCAGTGGTAGAGCAACCGCCTTGTAAGCGGTAGGTCGTCAGTTCAATCCCGACAATCGGCACCATTTGCCTGCGAGGACGATGAGGAGAAAAAGAGCATGGTGTCTCTTGCCACTTGGTCTGAGAGATAAAAAATCACGCTATAATTTGAGACTTGGCGGCTGTAGCTCAGTTGGATAGAGTACTTGGCTACGAACCAAGGGGTCGTGGGTTCAATTCCTGCCAGCCGCACCAAAAAGGTAAGCCCTGATACTGTAAGGTATCAGGGCTTTTTCCTTTCCCGCATCCATCTCTTGACCGCTCTGCGTCCACTGCACAATGCTTGGCATCGGGGATTGGTGTTGGCGATGTCGGAAAGTGGTTGGCCCCGGAGTCGTCGCGTCCCTGGGTGCTTTGCCTGGGGCGAGCTTCGACTGACAAGGGACCATCGAATGAGCAAAGCGTTCACACGGGACACTGACGAAGAATCTCAGGATTCCTTGCCTCCTCTGCCACCACTTGGCGCAGTTCGCAATTACATGACACCCGGAGGCTACGCGAGTTTGCGCGACGAGCTGCTCAAGCTCATTGACGAAGAGCGTCCGCAAGTGGTGGAAGCGGTGCATTGGGCTGCGCGCAACGGCGATCGATCGGAAAACGGCGACTACATTTACGGCAAGAAGCGCCTGCGCGAAATTGATCGACGGATTCGTTTTTTGACATCTCGGCTGGAGACAGCTGAGATCGTCGATCCCAGCGTCCACACGGGTAGTGATCAGGTCTTCTTCGGCGCCACCGTGCGGTACACGGACGAACACGCCCAAGAGACCAAGGTCACGATCAAGGGCATCGACGAGGCCGACAGCGGGCAGGGAGAGATCAGCTGGATTTCCCCGGTAGCGCGGGCACTTCTGAAGGCGCGCATAGGGGACGAGGTGCGGCTGGAAACGCCCTCAGGTATGCGTTTGCTTGAGATTCTTTCGGTGAGCTATCCGGATCGGCCAAAGCAGGAGCGAGTGACCTGAGATGTCCTTCCATGGACATCCCTAACGGTCCGCAGCCACTACTGGGTCGGCAGCGAACGTACAGCGCGCAACACTGCGGGTATGCGCCGCAGGTTGCGCAGTGCTGCCTCGAGATGTGAGGTGTCGCGCACGCCAATCACCAGGCGCAGATTCAAGGTATCGAGTGCCACTTCATCGTCCATGTCGATGTGGGTGATATCCGCCTCGACGCTCGCCAGCTCCGCAGCAATGCGCGCGAGAAGGCCCTTGCCGTTGTTTACCGTGACTGTGACCCCGGTTTCGAACATGCGCGTGGGCTCGTCGCTCCAATCTACGGAGATGAAGCGTTCGCTGTCCTTGGCTTGCAGCCGCTGGGCGACCGCACACCAGGCCACGTGCACCACGAGACCCTCGCCCCGGCCCAGATAGCCCACGATCCGGTCGCCCGGCACAGGCCGGCAGCAGGGTGCGTATTTCACCGATGCATTCTCGCTGCCGTCGAGCGAGACGCCGCCCTGCGAGATGGTTTCGTGCGAAGTAAAGCGCTCGCGCGTAAGAAGCAGCGCATCGGGGCGGTAGCCATGCTCAGTCATCAGCACCAGCAAGCGTTTGGCGACGATGGTGGCGATGCGCTTGCCCAGGCCGATGTCGACCATGAGATCGCTGCGGTCGCGGCTCCCGGTGAAGCGCAGAAGCTTGTCCCACAGCGGCTGCATTTCTTCCGAACTCGGTGGCAGCTGTTCCAGGCCTTCCGCGCGCAAGGCCTGGGTCAACAGCTTTTCTCCAAGCGCTTCGGAATCCACCTGATTGAGCAGCTTGAGGTGGCTTCGAATCCGTGAACGTGCCCGGCCCGTCCGCACAAAGCCCAGCCAGGCCGGATTGGGCGTGGTGGTGGGATTGGTGATGATTTCAACGATGTCGCCGTTGTGTATCTCGGTGCGTAGAGGCACTTGCTCATTGTTGAGCTTGGCCGCCGCTGTGTGGTCACCGACGTCGCTGTGAATGGCATAGGCGAAGTCGATGACCGTGGCGCCGCGTGGCAGGGCAAGAATCTGGCCTTTGGGCGTGAACACGTAGACCGCGTCGGGGAAAAGATCCACCTTGACATGGTCCCAGAACTCGGCGGCGTCGCGCGTTTCGTTCTGGATGTCCAGCAAGGACTGCAGCCATTTGGTTCCCAGGCGCTCGGCGGCGGCTCCGTCGGCATCCTGCTGCTTGTAGAGCCAGTGCGCGGCCACGCCAGCTTCTGCCACCAGATGCATTTCTTCGGTACGCATCTGAAATTCGATATTTACGCTTGAAGGGCCCACCAATGTGGTGTGCAGCGATTGGTAGCCATTCACTTTGGCAATCGCGATATGGTCCTTGAACTTGCCTGGCACGGGCTTGTACATCTGGTGCAGGATGCCGAGCGCGGTATAGCACGCCGTGACGCTCCCCACGATGACGCGAAAGCCATAGATATCCGTCACCTGGGCAAAACTCAGGTGTTTTTGTTCCATCTTCTGGTAAATCGCATAGAGCGTTTTCTCTCTACCCGCCAGTCGCGCCTGCAGCCCCACTCGCGCGAAGGCCGCATCTACATCGGACTGCACCTTTTGCACCAGGTCACGCCGACGATTGCGCGCCTTTCCTACGGCCTTGGACAGTGTGCTGTAGCGCCAGGGATGCAGGTAGCGAAAGGACAAGTCCTGTAGCTCGCGATAGGTTTGGTTAAGCCCCAGGCGGTGGGCGATGGGGGCATAGATCTCCAGCGTTTCCGAGGCAATGCGTCCCCATTTGGCGCGCGGCATGTCGCCCATGGTGCGCATGTTGTGGGTGCGGTCTGCCAGCTTGATGAGAATGACACGGACATCGCGCGCCATGGCGAGCAACATTTTGCGAAACGATTCCGCCTGATTTTCTTCGCGTGTGTCGAACTGCAGTTTGTCGAGCTTGGTCAGGCCGTCCACGAGCTCTGCCACGCTGGCGCCAAAGCGCTCGATCAGGTCTGATTTGGTGACGCCGCAATCTTCCATGGCGTCGTGCAACAGCGCTGCCATCAGCGCCTGTGCGTCGAGCTTCCATTCGGCGCATTGCGCAGCCACAGCAATCGGGTGCGTGATGTAGGGTTCACCGCTGTTGCGCAATTGCCCGAGGTGGGCTTCGTCGGCATAGCGATAAGCCTGCCGCACCATCTCCACCTGCGCGGGCTCCAGATAGTCCAGGCTGTCGGTGAGCGCGGCGAAACTGGCGGCCGCTGCGTTGGCGGCTGCCACGGCATTGCTCACAGGCAGCGTGCGCTCCAGTGTTTGGCCTTCAGCCACAAGGGCTGCATTCGACTCCGCGTTCATCCCTCAAATGTAGCGCGCGAGCTTGCACAACCGGAGCAACATGAAAAAAGCACCGACTGGCGGTGCTTGTTTTCTACTCGGGCTGCGGATCAGCCGGGAACCTTCTTGAGCATCTCGATCCCCACTTTGCCGGCCGCAATCTCGCGCAGGGCCGTGACGCCGGGCTTGTTGCGGCTTTCGATGCGTGGCGTATGGCCCTGGCTCAGCATGCGCGCACGGTAGGTGGCAGCAAGAACGAGCTGAAAACGGTTGGGGATCTGCTCAAGGCAGTCTTCGACGGTGATGCGGGCCATGGATTCTCCGAAAGGGTCAAGGAATGTTCAGCAATTCGAACGTTTCTGAACGTGCGCGGCGTTGCGCCGCGTATTTGAGTCGCTGGGCGTGTGCAATTGCCTTGAGGTCAAAAAGCGCGCGCTCAAATAATTCATTGATTATAACGAAGTCGAATTTGTGCACCTGCGCCATTTCCGTCTTGGCGTTGTTCAGGCGCATTTGTATGACTTCCGGCGAATCCTCGCCTCGGCGCTCCAGACGCGAGCGCAATTCGTCCCAACTCGGGGGCAAGACGAAGACGAGCACCGCGTTGGCAAAGGCCTGCTTGATTTGCAGAGCACCTTGAAAGTCAATCTCCAGAATGATGTCGTTCCCCTGAGCGATCCGCTCCTCGATGGACTTCTTGGAGGTGCCGTAGCGATTGCCATGGACCAGTGCCCATTCCACGAATGCGTCGCTGGCCACCATGGCGTCAAATTCGGACTCGGAGGCGAAGAAGTACTCACGTCCATGCTTTTCCTGCCCGCGCGGCGCGCGCGTCGTGTGGGAGATTGACGGGTGGACGTGCGAATCGAGTTCCAGCAGCGCCTTGACAAGGCTGGACTTGCCGGCGCCACTGGGAGCGGCAACTACAAAGAGATTGCCGGGATATTCCTTGCTTGCTGTCATGATCGGTTGGGCCGCAGCGGGCGTCTCACTCCAGGTTTTGCACCTGTTCGCGCATCTGCTCGATCAGGACTTTCATATCCACGCTGATGCGTGTGAGTTCCAGGGCCGACGATTTGGACCCCAGCGTATTGGCTTCGCGGTGCAGTTCCTGGATCAGGAAGTCCAGCCGCTTGCCCACCTCGCCACCTTTGATCAGCAGCCGCTCGATCTCGGTCACGTGCGAGTCGAGCCGCGTTACTTCTTCGGCCACGTCAATGCGGATCGCGAAGGCGGTAGCTTCGGACAGCGCCCGATCCTGCGCGGCCTCGGGGGTGGCGCTTCCCTCGGCCAGACCCATGGCCTCCTTCCAGCGATCCATGAAGCGCTGGCGCTGCTGTTCCACCAGCTGTGGCACGAGCGGGGTGGCCTGCTCTGTCAGTGCACGCAATTGCTTGAGGTGGCCGCGCAGCATGGCCGTCAGGCGTTGTCCTTCTTGGGCACGGGCCTCCAAAAGGGAAGTGAGCACGTTTTGCGCGAGTTGCGTGATGTTCTGAGCGCTGGCGTCAAATGCTGGCGCTGTATTTGCGCAAAGGCGCAAGACTTCGGCTACGGAAAGCGGCTGCGCGTCAGGCAACCAAGACTGCACGGCGTCTTGCATGGACGATAGTCGCTGCAGGACGCGCGTGGGCGGGTCGGGCAGGGCATTGTTGTCCAGGCTTTCAAGCGCGGCACGTACCTCGATCTTTCCGCGTTTGACTTTGGCGGTGACGAGGGCGCGCAGCGTCGGCTCGAAACTGCGGAGCTCGTCAGGCAAACGAAACGACAGGTCGAGAAAGCGGCTGTTCACCGAACGAATCTCCATGCCCAAGCGGCGCACCGGTTGCGCGCGAGGCTCGCCTTCCGCGCTTGCAGAGGGGGCGCCAGTTTGGGCGCTGGCGTAGCCGGTCATGCTGTAAACTGCCATGGGACTTTTCTTGTTTGCTAGCGAACCGGCGATTATCCGGGTTCTCGTCCGCCATCGAAACACACGCGCAGAATATGTCCAAAATCAAGCCGGCACCGCTGCCCCCCGACACCGTCATTGGCGGCTACCGCGTGGTACGGCGGGTGTCGTCCGGCGGCTTTGGTGTCGTCTATTTGTGCATGGACCCAGATGGCCAGCAGGTTGCCGTCAAAGAGTACCTACCGTCGTCTCTGGCAACCCGCTCTCCCGGCGAACTCCTGCCCAAGGTGCAGCCGGAAAAGCTTTCTCTCTACCGTTTGGGGCTCAAGAGTTTTTTTGAAGAAGGCCGCGCCTTGGCGCAGATATCGCACGCCTCGGTGGTCAGCGTGCTCAATTTCTTTCGCGAGAACGAAACCGTCTACATGGTGATGAACTATCTGGAGGGGGCCACCCTGCAGGACTTCATCATCACCGCGCGCGATCTCAAGCAGCAGAAGGTGTTTCGCGAATCCACCATCCGCAGTCTGTTCGACGAGGTGCTGCGCGGCATGCGCATCGTGCACCAGCACAAGATGCTGCACCTGGACATCAAGCCAGCCAATATTTTCATCACCGACGACAACAAGGCAGTGATGATCGATTTTGGCGCGGCGCGTGAAGTGCTGTCCAAAGAGGGCAACTTCATTCGCCCCATGTACACGCCGGGCTTTGCAGCGCCCGAAATGTACCGGCGCGATTCGTCCATGGGCCCCTGGACCGATATTTACGCCCTTGGTGCCTGCATCTACGCCTGCATGCAGGGCTTTCCGCCCAATGAGGCCCCCCAGCGCCAGGACAAGGATCGCCTTTCGCTCTCGCTGGCCAAGCTGCGCGGCGTGTATTCCGACAACCTCATCGAGGTGGTCGAGTGGTGCATGGCGCTGGACCCGCTCTCGCGGCCGCAATCGGTATTTGCGCTGCAAAAAGAACTCTCGCGCGAGGGCGAGCGCCGTTACACCAAGCTCACAGTGACCGAGAAAATGCGCCTGCAGCTCGATACGCTGGTTGCAGAAACGCGCAAGAGCGTGACCAAGCCAGGCGATGCAGCAGCAGCCGGAGTCAAGGCCAAATGAAGTTTTCCATTTTTCAGATCAGTCGACGCGGTGGACGTGAGAACAACGAAGACCGCATGGGGTACTGCTACACGCGGGAATCGGGCCTTTTTGTGCTCGCCGACGGCATGGGCGGCCACCCTGAGGGCGAAGTGGCAGCGCAAATTGCGCTGCAGACCGTGGCCGCCATGTACCAGCGGCAGGCCAAGCCGCAACTGCCGGATGTGCCGGAATTTCTGTCGAACGCCTTGCTGGCGGCGCACCACCAGATCCTGCGCTACGCAAGCGACAAGGGCATGATCGATTCGCCGCGCACCACCCTGGTGGTGGCCGTGATCCAGAACGGCTGCGCGAGCTGGGTGCACTGCGGCGATTCGCGTCTGTACATGGTGCGCGGCGGTGCGCTGCTGACGCGCACGCGCGACCATTCCTATCTTGAACTGCACAACATGCCGCCCGGGCTTGAGCACATCAACCGCAATGTGCTGTTCACTTGCCTGGGCTCGCCCACCAAGCCCATTTACGACACGACCGGTCCGGTGCCCCTGGAGCAAGGGGACCGCATCTTGCTCTGCTCGGATGGTCTCTGGGGCACGCTCAGCGACGAGGAGATCGCTGCCGAACTGGGGCGCAACATGGTGTCGCAGTCGGTTCCGGAACTGGTCGAGACCGCACTGCGCAAGGCCGGCGACAGCAGCGACAACGTTACTGTTGTGGCGCTGGAATGGGAGACGCCTGACAGTTTCGAGTCGACCCAGGGCGTGTCCACCGACAGCATCAGTGACGACGTATTTGCTTCCACCATCCAGGCCGGGCCCCTCGATGGACTGGTGGACGACCTGGATGATGCCGCTATCGAGCGCTCGATTGCCGAGATCAACGAGGCCATTCGGCGCTCAGCCGAGCGCAGACGCTGACAACGCGGCGCGCGGACCTCTGCGCACCGGCGATCGCGCTGCCCAAGCCGGCGCTTTCATTTTTTCGGAACATCTTGTCCATCATGAATCCCGTTTCCCGTTCTGGTGGCCGCGCCAGCCATGCGCTTCGTTCGGTGCGCATCACGCGCCAGTTCACCATGCATGCCGAAGGTGCCGTGCTGATCGAGTTTGGCAATACGCGTGTGCTGTGCACCGCGTCCGTCGAAGATAAAGTGCCCCCGCACCAGCGCGGCACCGGCCGTGGCTGGGTGACGGCCGAATATGGCATGCTGCCGCGCGCCACCCACAAGCGCAGCGACCGCGAAGCCGCCAAAGGCAAGCAAAGCGGGCGCACCCAGGAGATCCAGCGCCTCATTGGACGGTCACTGCGCGCGGTGTTTGATCTTGAGGCCCTGGGAGAGCGCAGCATCCTGCTCGACTGTGACGTGCTGCAGGCCGACGGCGGGACGCGCACCGCCGCCATTACCGGCGCGTGGGTGGCCGCGCAAGACGCCGTGGCTTCGCTCATGGCGCGCGGCCTGCTGGCGCGCACACCCATTCGCGATGCCGTGGCGGCCGTCTCCGTGGGGTTGCTCGGTGGCGTGCCCCTGCTCGACCTGGACTACCCCGAGGACGCCGCCTGCGACACCGACATGAACGTGGTCATGACCGGTGCCGGACACTTCGTGGAAGTGCAGGGCACGGCCGAAGGCGCTGCATTCAGTCGCGACGAAATGAATGCGCTGCTCGATCTGGCACAGCAAGGCATTGCCGATCTGGTGCTGCTGCAACGCGAATCGCTCCTGAAATAATAGCTCATTAAGCTTATCAGATAAGCGCTAGAGGCCAATTTAACTATGAAAATCGTGCTCGCGTCGAACAACCTGGGCAAACTCGCCGAACTGCAAAGCCTGTTCGCGCCGCTGGGCGTGGAGCTGGTGCGCCAGGCCGACCTGGGCGTGGGCGAAGCCGAAGAGCCGCACCGCACTTTTGTAGAAAACGCGCTGGCCAAAGCACGCTTTGCCTCGCAGCACACCGGTCTGCCGGCCGTGGCCGACGATGCTGGCCTGTGCGTGGACGCGTTTGGCGGCCTGCCCGGCGTTGACACGGCGCACTACGCCACGCAATTCGGTTACCCCAAGGGCGACGACAACAATGTCCGCGCCTTGCTGGAGCAAATGGCGGGCCTAGACAATCGCCGCGCCGCGCTGGTCAGCACGCTGGTGGCGCTGCGCAGCCCGCAAGACCCAGAGCCACTGATCGCGGTGGGCCGCGTCGTCGGTGATATTGCACGCACGCCGCGCGGTCGCCACGGTTTTGGTTTCGATCCGGTAATGGTCATTCCCGAACTGGGCAAGACGTTTGCCGAGCTCGATCCGGCGGTCAAGAACAGCCTCAGCCACCGTGGCCGCGCCGCGCAGGCCATGCTGGCGCTGATGCGCGCCAACTGGATGGGATGACCGCCTGTTTGAACTACTGCGCGCTGCGACACCATGACCATTCCCATCCTTCCTGCCAACGAGGCTGCCCCGGCGCTGCAGCGCGACATCCAGCACTACATGCGCCCAGGGTTGCTGCAACTGCCCGCACTGCCGCCACTCTCGCTCTATGTGCACCTGCCCTGGTGCCTGAAAAAATGCCCGTACTGCGATTTCAACTCGCATGCTGTGGGTGGTGCAGGCGCCTTGCCCGAGGCGCGTTACCTCGACGCCTTGCACGCCGACCTGGAGGCTGCGCTGCCGCTCATCTGGGGCCGGCCGGTGCAGACCGTGTTCATCGGTGGCGGCACGCCCAGCCTTTTCTCGCCGGCGTCTATCGACCAATTGATTGGCAGCATTCGCGCGCTGCTGCCGCTGGCGGCCGGTGCTGAAATCACCTTGGAAGCCAACCCCGGCACCTTCGAGAAAGACCGCTTTCGCGCCTACCGCGCTGCGGGCGTGACGCGTTTGTCGGTGGGGGTGCAAAGCTTCAACGACACCTACCTTGCAGCGTTGGGGCGCGTGCACGACGGCGCCCAGGCGCGCGCGGCGGTGGAAGAGGCCGCGCAGGCCTTCGATACCTTCAACCTTGACCTGATGTACGCACTTCCTGGCCAAGGTATCGCCGCGCTGGATGCCGACCTTGACATCGCGCTGGCCCTCGCGCCGCCGCACCTGTCGATCTACCACCTGACCATTGAGCCGAATACCTTTTTTGCCAAGTATCCGCCGGCCATCCCTGAGGACGACCTGGCCTACGCCATGCTCGACCGCATCACCGAACGCACTGCTGCCGTGGGTCTGCAGCGCTACGAGGTCTCGGCCTATGCCCAGCCGGGGCACGGGTGCGCGCACAACCTCAATTACTGGCAGTTTGGCGACTACCTGGGCATCGGTGCCGGCGCGCACAGCAAGATCAGCTTCGCGCACCGCGTGGCGCGGCAGACGCGTTTTCGTGACCCGGTGCTCTACATGGATCACGCGCTGGCCGGTCACGCCATGGCACAAGACGAGGAGGTGCGCCGCGCCGATCTGGCGTTTGAATTCATGCTCAACGCCTTGCGGCTGCGCGGAGGTTTTGCGCTGCAGGATTTTGTCGAGCGCACCGGCCAGAGCGTGGCTTCCATCGCCCCGGCGCTGGACAAAGCCGAGACCCAGGGCTTGATTGCGCGCGACATGGCGCATGTGCGCCCCACGGAGCGGGGGTTTAACTTTTTGAGCAACCTGCAGGAGCTGTTCCTGCCTGGTTGATTCGGCTGCTTTAGCCGCAGCGCGCTGCGACGATGCGCCCGCTGGCGTCCACGTCCAGATTCAGGCGCTCGAAGTCGTATTCTTTGGTCACCATCTGTCCAGGCCGAATGGTGCGCGCCATACGCGCCCCTGCGGCGACGCGCGCTGCTTCCACATTGCGTGCAGTGCTGTTCTGGCCGATGGCCGATTGCGCCGGGCCAGCGTCGCAGCGTCCGCCGGCCGGTGGAACGTTGGGGCGCACGTCGATGGGCGCAGGCGGCGGGCTGGCGCAAGCCGCCAGCAGCGCGGCAGCGGCCATGGCGGGAATCAGTCGGGAATGCATGCGGAACGCTCCTTTGATGGAAAACCTGAACGATAGCGCGCGCGGCCGGTATGGCGCGTCAGCAGGCGTAACCGTTGACTGGCGAAACTCGCTTTTCGTTTCGCGCGCGCCTTGCCAAGGTCCGCCGCAAACGATTTCTCGAAAACCAGCGATTTTGTCCGACAGGCTCAGGGTGCATTGGACCGCGACTTTGGCGTCGCGTAGCGCCTACAAAGCAGGAACAGCGACACCGATTGCTCGCCCATGACCCAAGGAGATGAGATGAATACACCAATTCAACCCCCGTATGGCACCCCGGATGCCGCAGCCCCGCGCAATCCCGATTTGGCGGAGCAGGCGGTGCCGGGCCATGGAGTACCGTCTCAAGACCCCGATCCCGCAGCGCAGGTGGGGCTCACCCACGACGAAGCCGAGCGCGAGGCCAAGTCTGTCTATGTGGGCGGTGGAGCGATGGCAGGCTTGGTTGCGGGCGCGGCCGCTGGCGCGGCAATTGGTGGGCCGATTGGCGTTTTGGTGGGAGGCACGGCAGGCACCATCGCCGGGGTTCTCGGCGGCGAGGCGGCAGGTCAAGCTACCGAGCCAGAGCCCGCCACCCGCCTGGACCGTCTGCCGACCGAGGCCGAGATCCGCAGCGCAGACGACGACGGACTTGTGCACTCGTAAGTACTAAGAGCCTGTTCGAAGTCTTTTTGGAGTCGCACAAGTACCTTGCCGGGATGGGGTGCAAGGCGCGGTGCGCAGCCAATAGCTCGGCTATTGGCAAGCGCCGCAACGCC
>JAGNYI010000025.1 GCA_017985015.1 Giesbergeria sp.
AAAATGGCCTGGCCCAGCTCGGTGAAATGCGTGGTGGGTGCGAGCGACATCACCGCTTGCACCCACTCGGGCATGCTCTCGCGCGGCGTCATGCCGCCCGAGAGCATTTGCAGCGGCAGCATCACCAACATGACCAGCAGGCCAAACTGCGGCATGTTGCGTGCCAGCGTCGCCATGAAGATGCCCAGCGACGTGGTGGCAAACAGGTGCAGCACCACGCCCACAAAGAACAGCCACAGCGAGCCTTCCACCGGCACCCGCAGCAGCCCCAGCACGACGCCATGCAGGGAGAGGAACGTCGCCACCACGACCACCAGCCCCATGGCCCACACCTTGGCCAGCATGATTTCGGTGGGCGTCACCGGCATGACCAAGAGGTGCTCGATGGTGCCATGCTCGCGCTCGCGAATCAGCGCCGCGCCGGTCAGAATGATCGAAAGCATGGTGACCTGCGAGACCAGCTCCATCAGGGAGCCAAACCACACATTCGAGAGCGTAGGGTTGAAGCGCATGCGCGTCACCAGCTCTACCGGGGGAGCCTGCGTGCCCCGGTTGCGCTGCACGAACTCAGCCACCTCGCCCGCCACGATCTGCTGGGCCAGGCCGCTGCCTGCAAACGCCTGGCTCATGCGCGTGGCATCCACATTGAGCTGCACAGTGGGCGAGCGCCCGGCCAGCACATCGCGCTGCAGGTTGGGCGGAATAACCAGCACCAGCGTGTAATGGCCTGCGTCCAGCGCCGGATCGACCTGGGCATTGGTGATGCGCACCGGCGCATTGAACGCAGGCGGGTAAAACGCACTGAAAATACGCGCCGACAGGGCCGAATCGTCCTCGTCCACGATGGCCATCGGCGTGTGGTGCAGCGTTTCGGGCATGGCCGTTCCCGCGGTGTAGATCGCCACGGTGAAGGTGTAGACAATCAGGACCAACATCATCGGGTCGCGCCACAGGCTCCACAGCTCCTTGACGCCCAGCAGGCGGATGTTGGTCAGGTGGTGCAGCAGGCGGCGCATGCTCACTTTTCCTGCTTGCGCAGCAGCAGCACCGCCACGCCCAAAATCACCACCGGCGCAACGGCCAGCGGCCAGAACGAGGCGGCCAGGTCGTGAAACCCCAGCGCCTTGTTGAACACCCCCCGGCTGATGGTGAACATGTGGCTGGCCGGATAAATCTCGCCGATCCAGCGCCCCGCACCCTCCAGCGACGACACCGGGTTGATCAGGCCGCCAAACTCGATGGCAGGCAGCATGGTGCCGATCATGGTGAAGAACATGGCCGCCAACTGGCTGCGCACCAGGGCAGACGCCAGCAGGCCCAGCCCGGTGGCGCTGATGGCAAACAGCAGCGTCGCCAGTGTGAGCGTGGCCAGGCTGCCGGTGACAGGCACGCCAAACACGGTCACGGCCAGCAGCAGCATCATGGCGAAATTGAGCATGGACAGCGCGAGATAGGGCAACTGCTTGCCCAGCAGAAACTCGGTGCGCGTGGTCGGTGTGACGTAGAGATTGATGATCGAGCCCAGCTCCTTCTCGCGCACCACGGCCAGCGCGGTCAACATGGCCGGCAGCATGAGCAGCAGGATGGGGATGACCGCTGGCACCATGGCCGGCAGGCTCTTGACGTCGGGGTTGTAACGAAACCGAGTTTCCACGTTCACGTTGCCCACGGGCGCTGCGCCGGTGCGCGCTGCAATCGTCTGCACCAGCCAGTACTGGTGCATGCCCTGCACATAGCCGGCCACGGTTTCCGCGCGCTGCGGCATGGCACCATCGATCCAGGCGGCGATCTCGGCCTGCTCGCCGCGCTCCGCATGGCGGGCAAAGCCGCTGGGGATTTCCAGCGCCAGCGAAATTTTGCCGCTGCGCAGGCGCTGGTCCATGTCGGCATCGTCCCGCAAAGGCGGCTGCTCGCTGAAGTAGCGCGAGCCCGCAAGCTGCAGCGCATAGTCGCGGCTCAGCGCGGTCTGGTCGCGGTCGAGTACGGCAAAGCGCAGGTCTTCGACATCCATGCTGATGCCGTAGCCCATCACAAACATCAGCAGCAACGAGCCCAGCAGCGCCAGCGCGCCGCGCACCGGGTCGCGCTGCAACTCCAGCGACTCGCGCCAGGCATAGCTGTAGAGGCGCCGCAGGCTGCGCCGCCAGGCGGGCTCGCGGGGTGTCGCTGCGGTGGTGGCGAGTGGGTCCTGCGCGGGTTCGGGCGCATCCGCCGCGCCGCCACCTGCCTGCACCAGGCAATCGATGAATGCCTGCTCCAGCGTCTGCGCTCCGTGCGCCGCCACAATGGCCTGCGGCGTATCGCTGGCAAGCACCCGGCCCGCGTGCATGAGCGAAATACGGTCGCAGCGCGCCGCCTCGTTCATGAAATGGGTCGAGATGAAGATGGTCACCCCGTCGCGGCGTGAGAGTTCGATCATGAGGCGCCAGAAGTTGTCGCGCGCGATCGGGTCGACGCCCGAGGTCGGCTCGTCGAGGATCAGCAGCTCGGGCTTGTGCACCATGGCGACGGCGAGCGAGAGGCGCTGGCGGTGGCCGAGCGGCAGTTTCTCGGGCAACAGATCCAGAGAGTCCTGCAGGCCAAAGCGCTGCGCCATCTCGGCGGCGCGGCCCGCGACTTGCGCTTCGGGCACATGGAACAGGCGCGCGTGCAGCAGCAGGTTCTGCTCCACCGTCAGTTCGCCATAGAGAGAGAAGCCCTGCGACATGTAGCCCACGCGCTGGCGTGTGGCGATGTCCTTGGGGTCCACCGCATGGCCGAACAGCAGCGCACTGCCCTCGCTGGCGGGCAGCAGGCCCGTGAGCATCTTCATGGTGGTGGTCTTGCCGCAGCCGTTCGACCCCAAGAAACCAAAAATCTCGCCCCGGCGGATGCGCAGGCTGACTGTATCGACTGCGGTGAAATCGCCAAACCGCATGGTCAGGCCCTGCGCCTCGATGGCGACTTCCTGCGCCTGGGCGTCGCTCAGGGGCGGAATGTCGACCGCGCGGTGCCCGCGCCGCCGCTCCTCGGGCAGCAGGCCGATGAAGGCGGCTTCCAGATCGACGGCACCCGTGCGCTCCAGCAGGCCGCAGGGCGTGCCTTGCGCCAGGATGCGGCCCTCGTCCATGGCGACGAGCCAGTCAAAGCGCTGCGCCTCGTCCATGTAGGCGGTGGCCACCACCACGCTCATGCCGGGGCGCTGCTGGCGGATGCCCTCGATCAGGTCCCAGAACTGCGCGCGGGCCAGCGGATCGACGCCGGTGGTGGGCTCATCGAGAATCAGCAGGTCGGGGTCGTGGATCAGCGCGCAGCACAGGCCGAGCTTTTGCTTCATGCCGCCCGAGAGCTTGCCTACAGGGCGCGCCAGAAATGGCTGCAAGCCGGTGGCGCGGGTGAGCTGGTCGATGCGCCGGCGACGCTCCCGCGCGCCATGGCCGAACAGGCGCGCAAAGAACTGCAGGTTCTCTTCTACCGAGAGCGTGGGGTACAGGTTTTTGCCCAGGCCCTGGGGCATATAGGCAATGCGCGGGCAAACGCGGCGCCGGTGGCCGGCACGCGCCATATCGCCCCCCAGCACCTGCACCCGCCCCTGCTGCACCACGCGCGCCCCCGCCATCAGCGCCAGCAGGCTGGACTTGCCCACCCCGTCGGGGCCGATCACGCCCACCATGCAACCTGCCGGCACGTCAAGGTCGATATCGGCCAGGGCCTGTACCTGCCGGTAACGCAGCCCCACACCCGCCAACCGCGCCACGGGCGCCAAGCCCGCATCGCTCACGGCTGCCCTTTGATGGCCAGGTGCTCGGGCCACGCGGCCTGCGGGTCGGTGCGGATCCAGGCCATGCCGGGCAGCCCGGTCTTGACCTGCTCGATGTGGCGCAGCAGCAGTTCGCGGTCGATCTGCGCACGCACGCGGAACATGAGTTTTTGCCGCTCGCTGGCGGTTTCCACGGTCTTGGGGGTGAACTGGGCCGTGCTGGCCACAAAGGACACGCGCGCCGGAATCACGAACTGCGGCGCGGCATCGAGCACGATGCGCACCTCGCTGCCCAATGCCACCCGGCCTGCGACCGTCTCCGGCAGGAAGAAGGTCATGTACACATCCGACAGGTCGACAAGGCTCAGCACCCTGGCGCCCCCAGCCACGATTTCACCGGGGTGTGCAATGAGAAACTGCACGCGGCCATCGCGCGGGGCCTTGAGCTCGCTCTCCGCCAGATCCACATCAATGCGCTGCAGCGTCGCCTCCATGGCCTGCACATTGGACTGGGCGGCTGGAACCTGGGTGCGGGCCGCGTCCACCCCGGCCTGGGCCGCGCGGGCCTGGGCCTGGGCGGCGCTCAGGGCGGCCTGCAGATTGCGCACCTTCCCCCGGTCGTCGTCGAGCGCCTGGTCGGACAGAAAGCCGTCGCGGGCGAGTTGCTCGGTACGCGGCAGGCGGCGCTGGGCCATCTGCAGATCGGTTTCGCGCTGCACCACCTGCGCCAGCACCGCCTGGTGGTTGCCAAGCGCCTGCGCCACCTGCACCTGGCTGGTGGCCACCGCCTGGCGCGCCTGCTGCAGCCGGGCCAGCGCCTCATCGCGCTGCGCCTGCAAGCCGTCAAGCTGCAAGCGGGCCAGCACCTGCCCCGCTTTGACGAAATCGCCTTCGGACACCAGCAGTTCGCGCAAGCGGCCAGGCTGTTTGCTGGCCACGGCAATTTCCGTCGCCTCGATACGGCCATTGCCGCCCACCAGGCCGGCGTGCGGGTCGGTGGCCCGCCAAGGCACCCAGCCCAGCAGCAGCGCCGCGCCCACCAGCAGCAGCAGGGCGCCGGCCGCAAGAACGGGTTTGCTAGCGATCTTCATGGCGCCCATTGTCTCCTGGCGACCCTGCCGCGCAGGCGCCATGAAGCGCCTGTTTGCCGGCGATCAAGAAAAACCACCCGGACGCAGCCGGGTGATCCTATATTGATAGCTTAAGACGATTACTGGATAAGCGCTAGAGGCCAATTTTAATAGAAATTCAGGCCGGCACCGGCGTGCGGATCAGGTAGTCGAACGCGGCCAGCGCCGCCTTCGCGCCGTCGCCCGCCGCGGTGATGATCTGCTTGTACGGCGCTGTCGTGCAGTCGCCGGCGGCCAACACGCCGGGTACGTCGGTGCGGCCGTGGTTGTCCACTTCGATCTCGCCAAAGCGCGACAGCGCCACCGTGCCCTTGAGCCACTCGGTGCTCGGCAGCAGGCCAATCTGCACGAAGATACCTTCGAGCGCGATCTGCTTCACCGCGTCGTTCGTGCGGTCCTTGTAGGTGATGCCGGTGACCTTGTGGCCGTCGCCGTTGACCTCGGTGGTCTGGGCGTTGAGGATGACTTCGACGTTGGGCATGCTCTTGAGCTTGCGCTGCAGCACCGCATCGGCCTTGAGTTCGGGGGCAAATTCCAGCACCGTGACGTGCGCCACCACGCCGGCCAGGTCGATGGCAGCCTCGATGCCCGAGTTGCCGCCGCCAATCACGGCGACGTGCTTGCCCTTGAACAGCGGGCCGTCGCAGTGGGGGCAGTTGGTCACGCCCTTGGTGCGGTACTGCTCCTCGCCCGGCACGTTCATGTTGCGCCAGCGCGCGCCGGTCGAGACGATGACGGTGCGGCTCTTGAGGCGGGCGCCGTTTTCCAGTTGCACCTCGATGAGCCCGCCTTCCTCGGTGGCGGGCACCAGTGCCTTGGCGCGCTGCAGGTTCATGATGTCCACCTCATAGTCGCGCACATGGCGCTCCATGGCGGCGGCGAACTGCGGGCCTTCCGTGTGCTGGACCGAAATAAAGTTCTCGATGCCGACGGTGTCGAGCACCTGGCCGCCAAAGCGCTCGGCCACCACGCCGGTGCGGATGCCCTTGCGTGCGGCGTACACGGCAGCCGCCGCGCCGGCCGGGCCGCCGCCGACGATGAGCACATCGAACGCTTCTTTGGCATTGAGTTTGGCGGCGTCGCGTGCGCCGCTGCCGGTGTCGAGCTTGGCGATGATCTCGGCCAGTTCCATGCGGCCCTGGCCAAAGCGCTCGCCGTTGAGGAACACGGTGGGCACGCCCATGATGCCGCGCGACTCGATCTCGCTCTGGAACACCCCGCCGTCAATCGCGGTGTGCGTGATGCGTGGGTTGAGCACGCTCATGAGGTTGAGCGCCTGCACCACGTCCGGGCAGTTGTGGCACGAGAGAGAGTAGTAGGTTTCGAAATGGAAATCGCCGTCCAGCCCGCGCACTTGCTCCAGCAGGTCAGCCGCTTCCTTGGAAGGGTGGCCGCCCACCTGCAGCAGCGCCAGCACCAGCGAGGTGAACTCGTGGCCCAGCGGCACGCCGGCAAAGCGCACGCCGCTGCGCACGCCGCTGTTCTCGCCAGGGTTGGTGATCAGGAAGGAGGGCTTGCGCACATCGAGGTCGTTGTTCTCGACGACGGTGATCTTGTCGGACTGGGCGCGGATGTCTTGCAGCAGTTCGCGCAGCTCGTTCGACGTAGCGCTGTCGTCCAGCGTGGCGACCAGTTCCACCGGGCGCTGCAGGCGCTCCAAGTAGGCTTTCAACTGGGTCTTGAGGGTGTCGTCGAGCATGGCAGAACTCCTGAATTTTGAATTATTGGGCGTAAAAAAGCCCGGGCGCCAGGCACCCGGGCGTCTTGGTGCGCTTAAAGAAGGCGCGTGAGGGGGCGCTTAGATCTTGCCGACGAGGTCAAGCGAAGGCGCAATGGTCTTGTCGCCTTCTTTCCACTTGGCCGGGCAGACTTCACCAGGATGCGCCGCGGTGTACTGGGCGGCCTTGAGCTTGCGCAGCGTTTCCTTCACATCGCGGGCAATTTCGTTGGAATGCACTTCCATCGTCTTGATAAAGCCATCGGGGTTGATGATGAAGGTGCCGCGCAGCGCCAGGCCTTCTTCGTCGATATGCACGTCAAAGGCACGGGTCAGGTGGTGCGTCGGGTCGCCCACCAGGAAGAACTTGGCCTTGCCGACGGCGGGCGAGGTCTCATGCCAGACCTTGTGCGAGAAATGCGTGTCGGTGGTGACGATGTACACCTCGGCACCGGCCTTCTGGAATTCAGCGTAGTTGTCGGCCGCGTCTTCGACTTCCGTCGGGCAGTTGAAGGTGAAAGCGGCGGGCATGAAGATCACCACGGACCACTTGCCTTTGATGCTTTGGTCCGTCACTTCAACGAACTTGCCGTTGTGGAAGGCTTGGTTCTTGAACGGCTGGACTTGCGTATTGATGAGGGACATTTCTGCTTTCCTTTCGGGTGATGAACTGAACACAGGGGCAAGTCTAGGCACAATCAAACAATATAACCAATCAATTGATTTGATTGCATCGATGCTTTTTGACTATTGAATACCGTGTTGAGCGCGCGGCATTCGGTGCTGGACGCACAATGGCGGCTTCATTGCCGCAAACGAGAAGGAGTCCGCTATGCAAGGCGACGCACAGGTCATTGGCTACCTCCAGGCCCAGCTCAAGAACGAACTGACCGCCATCAACCAGTACTTTTTGCACTACCGCATGCTCAAGCACTGGGGCTTTGGCAAGCTGGCCAAGAAGGAGTACGAGGAGTCCATGGGCGAGATGAAGCACGCCGACATGCTGATGGACCGCATTTTCATGCTCGACGGCCTGCCCAACCTGCAAGACCTGGGCAAGCTGATGATTGGCGAGGACGTGCCCGAAATTCTGGCCTGCGATCTGGGCCTGGAGCGCGGCGCGCAGGCGACGGTCAAGGAAGGCATGGCGCACTGCGAATCGGTGCGCGACTACGTTTCGCGCGATTTGCTGCAAACCATCCTCGACGACACCGAAGAGCACATCGATTTTCTGGAGACGCAAATCGATCTGGTTTCCAAGGTAGGTTTGCAGAATTACCTGCAATCGCAGATGAGCGAACACGAATAGGCCGCGGGCACCTGCGCAACCGAAGCGGGCCAGGCGCCCGCTTTTTTGTTGGCGCACAGCACATCCGCTGCCTTTCCAGCGCTTTGCGACAATGCCTGCTCCCTCGCCTGCCCTCGCACTCCCCCATGCACGAAACACCTCCGCCTGCGCCGCCCGAGCCACCTGCGCCGCCAGCCGCCCAGCGGCACAACCCCTTGCACGGCGTGACACTTGAAGCCATGGTGCGCGCGCTCTCCGACTATTACGGCTGGCCGGGCCTGGCCGAGCAGATGCCGGTGCGCTGCTTTCAGCACGAGCCCAGCGTGAACTCCAGCCTGAAGTTTTTGCGCAAAACGCCCTGGGCGCGTGAGAAGGTCGAGAGCCTGTACCTCTTCATGCTGCGCGAGCAGCGCCGCGCGGCGCGCGAATAAACAATCAGGCGGACACCGGCACCAGAAAATCGCGGCTGATGCCCGCGCCCAGATCGTTCACGCGGTCGAGGAACTGGGTCAGGAAGGCATGCAGGCCGGTGGCGAGGATTTCGTCGATGCGACCAAACTGCAGTTCGGCGTTCATGCGGCCGGCGCGCCTCTGGGTTTCACCCGAGTGCTCGTTACCCACCACCGCAAGGTTGCTCACCACTTCGTGCAGGCTTGCGTGCAGCGAGCGCGGCATGTCGCGCCGCAGAATCAGCAGGTCGGCAACGCGCTCGGGCGTGATCACGTCGCGGTAGACCTTGCGGTACACCTCAAACGCCGAGACGCTGCGCAGGATGGCGCTCCAGTGGTAGAAGTCGTACTCCTGCTCGCCCTCGTCGGCGCTGCCGTAGAAGTCGCTTTTCACGGCGTGGAACTTCACATCCAGCAGGCGGGCGGTGTTGTCGGCACGCTCCAGAAAGGTGCCCAATCGCAGGAAGTGAAAGGCTTCGTCCTGCAGCATGGTGCCCAGGGTGACGCCGCGCGAGAGGTGAGAGCGGTATTTCACCCATTCGAAGAACTGGCCGGGATCGCGTTCAAAGGCGCCGCCTTCGATCTGGCGGTTCAATTCCAGCCAGGTCTGGTTCTGCGTCTCCCAGATTTCGGTGGTGAGCGCGCCGCGCACGGCCCGGGCGTTCTCGCGCGCACCGCGCAGGCAGGCCACGATGGACGAGGGATTGTTGCCATCGCGCACCATGAACTCCAGCACCCGCGCCGGCACGATGGCGCCATGGCGCGCGGTATAGGCCGGAATCAGCTCGCTGATCGAAAGCAGCCCGCGCCACAGCGACTCTGCCTTGGCGGCCGACTGCGGCAGCAGCGAGGTTTCGTAGCTGACGTTAAGCATGCGGGCGGTGTTCTCCGCCCGTTCGGTGTATCTGGACATCCAGAACAGATGATCGGCAGTGCGGCTCAGCATCATTCGCTCCCTTCTTCCTGCAGCACCCAGGTGTCCTTGGTGCCGCCACCCTGGGACGAATTGACCACCAGCGAGCCCTCGGCCAGGGCCACCCGGGTGAGGCCGCCGGACACCATTTGCACTTCGCTGCCCGAGAGCACGAAGGGGCGCAGGTCGATGTGGCGCGGTGCCAAGCCGCTTTCCACGTACGTGGGACAGCTCGACAGCGACAGTGTGGGCTGGGCGATGTAGAGCGCCGGGTTGGCGATCAGGGCGTTGCGAAACTGCTCGATCTCGGAGTGGCTCGCGGCCGGGCCGATCAACATGCCGTAGCCGCCGGCGCCATGCACCTCCTTGACCACCAGTTCGGGCAGGTGCGCCAGCACGTACTTCAAATCTTCGGGTTTGCGGCATATCCAGGTGGGCACGTTCTCCAGAATAGGCTCCTCGCCGAGATAAAAGCGGATCATGTCGGGCACATAGGGATAAACCGATTTGTCGTCGGCCACCCCCGTGCCCACGGCGTTGCAAAGGGCGACATTGCCCGCTGCGTAGGCTTCCATCAGGCCCGCGCAGCCCAGCGTGGAGCCAGCGCGAAAGACACTTGGATCGAGATAGTCGTCGTCCACGCGCCGGTAGATCACGTCCACCCGCTGCAGGCCGCGCGTGGTGCCCATGTAGACGAAGCCATCCTTGACGCGCAAGTCCTGGCCTTCCACCAATTCGACGCCCATTTGCTGGGCCAGAAAGGCATGTTCGAAATACGCGCTGTTGTGCATGCCCGGCGTGAGCACCACTACGCAGGGGTCGGCGCTGCCTGCGGGTGCGCTCTCTCGCAGGGTTTCCAGCAACAGATCCGGGTAATGCGCCACCGGCGCGACGGCGTGCAAGCTGAACAGGTCCGGAAACAGCCGCATCATCATCTTGCGGTTCTCCAGCATGTAGGAGACGCCAGAGGGCACGCGCAGGTTGTCTTCCAGCACGTAAAAAATGCCTTCCCCCTGTGCATTGGCGGCGCGGACGATATCGATTCCGGCAATGTGCGCATAGATGCCGCGCGGCAACTGCACGCCGGCCATCTCCGGGCGGTACTGGGCATTTTTCAGCACCAGATCGGCCGGCACAATGCCGGCGCGCAGGATGTCTTGGGCGTGGTACACGTCGTGCAGAAAACGGTTGAGTGCGGTAACGCGCTGCACCAGACCCCGCTCCATGCGCGCCCATTCCTGCGCCGAAATGATGCGCGGTACCAGGTCAAAGGGAATCAGGCGCTCGTTGCCGGCTCCGCCGCTGTCTTTGGTGCCATACACCGCGAAGGTGATGCCGACGCGGCGAAAAATCATCTCCGCTTCCAGCCGCCGCGCCTCCATGGCCGCGTCGCTCTGGCGAGCCAACCATTCGGCATAGCGTTTGTAGTGCGCCCGCACGTCGCTGCCGCCAAAAGGAAGCACTGTGTACATCTCATCGAACTTCGGCATTCGCAGGCCCTCCTGAACACAGGATAGCAAGTTGCGCGCCAGGACCGGCTCACGGCAAGGCGTGCTGCCAGTAGCGCCGTTCGCCATCGCGTTCGCAGTGCACGCCGGCCGGTTGATCGGATTGCCAGGTAGCAGCGCCGCAATGCGCCGTGTCGATCACCTGCGCGCCATGCGCTTGCAGGCGCTGCACCACTTCGCCAGCTGGGTGGCCAAAGCGGCTGCGGTAGGCCGCCTGCACCAAGGCGATGCGCGGTTGCACCGCAGTGAGGAAAGCATCGCTCGACGAGGTCTTGCTGCCGTGGTGCGGCACCAGCAGCAGGTCAGTGCCCAACGCCCCGCCCCGCTGGACCAGCTCCAGCTCCTGCGCGCGCTCGATATCGCCTGCGAGCAGCGCGCTGGCACCGCTTTGCGTGCGCACGCGCAGCACACAGCTGTGGGCGTTGGGTTTGTCGCCCGGGAGGGCCTGCGTCGGCGCGGCTTCAGCTGGATGCAGCAGCTCGAAGGCAACACCATCCCACACCCAGGCCTGCCCGGCCACGCAAGGCGTCCATGCGCGCAAGGCCAGCAGCGCCGCTTCGCCGGCAATGGAGCCCGTCAGCGCCGCCTGCGGCTGCTGGGCCAGCACCGCCGCTGCGCCACCCGTGTGGTCGCTGTCGCGGTGGCTGAGCATGACGGTGTTAATGCGCTCGCCCAGACTGCGCAGCAGGGGCACCAGCACACGCTCACCCGCGTCGCTGGACACGCTGTAGCGCGGCCCAGTGTCATAGAGCAGCGCGTGCTGCGCGGTGCGAATAAGAACCGCATTGCCTTGGCCAATGTCGGCCGCGAGCAGCTCGAACGCTCCCTGCGGCGGCCGCGGCGCCTGCCACAGCAGCACCGGCAGGCACAGCGGCAGCCCCAGCAGCCGCACAGCCCATGGCAGCCGCGCCGCCAGCAGCACGCCGCCAGCAACCGCCGCTACGCCTGCCCACAGCGGCGCAGAAGCCACCTCGAACTGTGCCCACGGCACGGATGCAAGCAGCCCGAGCAACCAACCCAGCGCTTGCACGCACCACGCTGCCAGGTGCCACAGCGGCGCCCACAGCACCCCGGCAAATGCCAGCGGTGTGATCACCAGCGTCACCCAGGGGATCGCCACCAGGTTGGCCAGAAAACCCACCAGCGAAACCTGGCCGAACAGCAGCAGCGTGAGGGGCGCCAGCGCCACCGTCACGCTCCATTGTTCGCGAAAAATAGAGAGAAATCGGGCTCCAGCGCTTTTACTGCTTGCGCTAACAGCTATTGGGTTGATAGCAAAAAGTGCCCCCACCGCAACAAAGCTCAGCCAGAAACCGGCCTGCAGCAAGGCCCAGGGGTCTTGCAACACCACCGCCGCGCACGCCAGCAGCCAGATGTGCGGCCAGGGCCAGCGCCGCCCCGCCAGACGCAAGCCCACCACCACCGCCAGCATCAGCACCGTGCGCTGGGCCGGCACGCCCCAGCCGCTGAACAGCGCATACAAACCAGCAAGCAGCAAGCCCCCGACCAGTCCGGCCGATTGCGCCGGGAATGCCAGGCACAGGCGTGGCGCACGCCGCCACAAGGCGCCCACGACTTGCACGGCAAGCCAGGCAAAGAGCGTGATGTGCAATCCTGAAATGCTGACCAGGTGGGCGACGCCTGTGGCGCGGAACACATTCCAGTCGCTGCGGTCGATGGCCCGCTGATCTCCGGTGACCAGCGCCGCCACCACGCCGGCGGCGCGCAGATCGGCCGGCCCTTCGGAGACGCTGGCAAGCTCGGCAAGAATGGCGTCCCGCACGCGCTCGCGCAGTTGCAGCACCGGGTAGCGCAGCGCGGTATCGAGGCGCTCGGGCATTGGGTCCTTGCGCCCGGCGCGCACATATCCCACGGCCTGTACGCCCTGCTCCCACTGGAGAAGCTCGTAGTCAAACCCGTGCGGATTGCGCGCGCCGTGCGGCGCCTTGAGGCGCACCGTCATCTGCCATCGCTCGCCCGCATGGGGCGTGGACGGGGCTGTCTCCCATCCAGCTTCCACTCCCTCGTCGCCCGCGTTGCGGTACCAGCCCAGGTCGATCTGCTCGGGCAGACGCACTGCACCCTGCTGCTTGGCGGAAAGCACGCGCACCCGAAAGCGAATGCCAGCCTCCATAGGCTGCGGCAGCCCGGAGACCACAGCAACGATGGCAATATCCTTCCCCTCAAGCGCCGGGTCCAGCGCGGTGTCTGCATAGTGCAGCGAGCGCAGGCCGCACAAGGCAAAGAAGACCAGCACCGCCGACAGCCCGACAAGAACGCTCGCCAGGCGTCCATGACCGCTGCGCAGTTTGAGCGCGAAGATCCCCAGGACCAACGCGGCACCCATGCACGCTGCGTACGCCGTGGCCGTCCACAAGGACGGCTGCTGCATCTGCAGGGCGGAGCCGGCCACCACCCCCAGCAGCGCCGCCACCAGCACACCCGCATTGGGGATTGGGCGATTGCGCCGCAAGGGCGCCTGCGCCCCCGGTTCCAAGGGCAGGTCAGGCGCGGTGGGAGCGAGCATGGGCGGATGCTACTGCGCCGTGGAGGGGCAGACCTGGCTGTGTACCATCGTCGGTTTTTCGAACCCGAGGAAGCAGCCATGAGCATCTACGACAAACTCAAAGAACTGAATATCACCCTGCCACCGGTATCGGTGCCCGCAGCCGCCTATGTGCCCTATGTGCAGACCGGCAAGCTGGTGTTCCTCAGCGGCCATATTGCACGCAAGGACGGCAAGCCCTGGGTGGCACAGTTCGGCCGCGATATTTCCACCGACGAGGGCAAAGCCGCAGCGCGCGCAGTGGCCATCGACCTCATGGGCACGCTGCACGCAGCTGCCGGCGGCGACCTGAACCGCGTCAAGCGCATCGTCAAGCTGATGAGTTTGGTGAACTCCACGGGCGACTTCACCGAGCAGCACCTGGTGACCAATGGCGCCAGCGAGCTGTTGGGGCAAGTGTTTGGCGAGGCCGGCGTGCACGCGCGCAGCGCCTTTGGCGTGGCGCAGATTCCCATGGGCGCCTGCGTGGAAATTGAACTGATTGCCGAACTGGCATAACGTCCGGCCGTCCCGCAGAGCGATAGAGGGCGGCCTGGTGGGGCTTGGCCGGCCCGGCCCGACAAAGAAGATGGGAGCCACAGTGAAATTTTTTCAGTGAGAAGCACCCGCTCCATTTTTGCGGAAGGCCGAATGCACCCATAAGGTGTAGATTCGTGGTCACCCCGCTTTTCGTTGTTTCCTCATTCAGCAGTGGCCCAAAGTGCCTTCAGCTCTGCTGCCGTCTGCGGTTTGCCGTACAGGTAGCCCTGCAACTCTTGCACGCCAAGCGTTTCCAGCAGCGTTGCCTGCGCGAGTGTTTCGACGCCCTCCGCCACGACGCGCTTGTCCAGCGCCTGGGCCAGGGCCACGATGGCAGTTGCAATGGCCAGTGCAGGGCGCTCCACACCAAAAGCGAACACGAAACTCTTGTCAATTTTGAGCGTATCAAACGGCAAACGGCTTAGATAGCTCAGAGCGGAATAACCAACGCCAAAATCATCCAATGCGATGGCCACGCCTAAATTGCGCAGCGAGGCCAGGCGTTCGATTGCGGCATCCATGTCGCGGATGAGCGCGCCTTCGGTAATTTCCAACTCCAGCTGCCCGGGCAGGATGCCGAACTCGCGCAATATGGCATGCAGCTCGCCTGGCAACTCTGGGTCTGCCAATTGCAGCGGAGAGAGATTGACCGACATATGCCGCACGCGGTGGTGCGGGTCGGCGCGCCACTGTTGAAACTGCTCCAACGCTTTGCGCAGCACCCAGCGCCCCAACTCAAGAATGAAGTCAGACTCTTCCGCCAATGCGATGAAGACGTCCGGCGAGATAAACCCCTTGTCAGGATGGCGCCAGCGCAGCAGCGCTTCAACCGAAACTACCTGACGACTTCGGCTGTCAACGCGCGGCTGGAACACCACAAAAATCTGCCCGGCTGCCAGCGCTTCGCGCAGATCTCGGCGCAAAGCCATGCGCTCTGCCAACTCAGCATTGAGTGCGTGGTCGAATTGCACCAGCACGTTGCGTCCCGCGCTCTTGGCGCTGTACATCGCTAAGTCCGCGTGCTTGAGCAGATCGTCGTGCGCCAGTCCATCCTCGGGAAACATGGCCAGGCCAAGGCTTGCGGCCAGATGGAGGGTACGCGGAGGCACCATGAAGGGCTGCCGCACCGCCCGCATGACGGTCTCGATGTCGCGGCGAAAGCGGCCGTGCGCATCGACCGGCAGCGCAAACACGAATTCGTCGCCGCCAGGCCGACCGATGGCCAGTGCAACCGGACCAAGGCAATCGACCAACCGCTTTGAGACCTCCTTGAGCACGCAGTCGCCCACGTCGTGCCCATACGCGTCGTTGATTTCCTTGAACCCATCCAGGTCCATGTAGACCACTGCGAAACGCGGCGCCTCCGCCGGCCCTTCCCCGATGTTCCGGCGCGCGAGCCTGTCAATCGCTTCGACAATGCCCAGCCGATTGAGCAGGCCGGTCAGGCTGTCCCGGGTCGCCCGCTCGCGCAACTGCTGTTCGCGCTGCTCGGCGTGCAGTGCCACAGCCAGCCGCTGGCGAAAAGCACTCAACTCGCGCTCCGCTCGCCCACGCGCGAGCGGAGCGCACGCCATTCGCAACCACGCGCGCTGAGTCTGCGTCTGCGTGATAAGCAGGTCCAGGAACTGCGACGGTGCGCCAGCGGCGCAATCGCTCTGGTCAGCGGGCTCACCTTCCCACGGAACCTCCGCTGGAAGCCTTTGAAGCGTGCCATCGGCCGCAAGCGAGAGAGCCCAGGGATGCGCGTCGCGGTCTCTCCACTGCACCACGCAGATGTGCCCACCACAGGCAGCGGTATCCACATGCGCCAGCACCAGCTGCACAACTTCTTCAAAAGGACACTGGTCCACGATGGCGCGATCGATCTGCGCCAGCAATTGGAAAAGCTGCAAGTCGCGCCCCACCTCCTTGGTCATGGCGTTGAAGGAATCGGCCAAGTCTGTGAACTCGCTGCGCGGTCCTGCGATGTCCACCTGACGGCTGAAATCCCCGCGCAGCACCGCGCGTGTGCCGGACGTCAGTGCATTGAGTGGCTGCGTCAATTTTCGCAGCAGCACCGAGCTGCTGACCAAGGCCAGCAAAAACGAAATACCGGCGACATTCCCCACGAGTGCCGCAAGTCCGACGGGCAGGTAGCGCGCCAACTTCGATTCAAGTGTGGCAGAGATGGTCCAGTTGGGCGCGTCGAAATAGGGAAGAAAAAAGATTTCGCGCACGGTGCGAATTCCCTCTTCTTCCGAACTCTGAACGCCCTGGCAGAAAGGCCGCGCAAAAGCGGCACCGGAAAAGCAGATTCGGTGGGTGCCCGATTGGGCGTTTTCCCAGAGGTAATCGGGGTTCAATCTTCCGCGCACGAGGAGCGGACCTACCCCCACTTCCAATTCGGCCGTCGGAGCCTCGTCCGCGGAGTCGCCGCCGGTCACGCGCAAAGTGCTGAGGGACGATTCACGCGGTGAAGCCGCCAGCGGACCAGGCTCCAACGAAACGTTGCCGAACACGAGTTCCAATCGCTCGCTCAGCCCCGCCGGCGGTGGGCTGTCCTGAGGAGTTTGCGCGTAAACGCGCAGCAGGCTCTCGGCAGAGCGAAGCCGGTCGATCAGGTTGAGCGCGACCGCCTTCGTCATTTCGCTGCTGAGTTGCACCGCCGACTGGCGCACGATGTAGTCGGTCAGCTGGTAGGCCAGCAGGGAGACCGCAGCCACAGGCACAGCGACCAGCACAAAAAAAGCGGCAAAAAGCCTGCGCCCGATACGACTTTGCAAAAAAGCGCTTGCAGCACTTAAGCGCATTCAATAGTCCTCAGCTACCCCAATGAAACCGCCATTGTTGGCGCGGATGATGTCGTCGCGACTGGCCTTCGCGGTCAATGCAGTTTGGCTCTGCCCGTCTGGGCCCATGCTGTAGAGGTCGTAGTCGCTGTTGAGCGGATGCAGCGATTTGTCCTTGCGTTTCTGGCCGACCTTGGCTCCGTCCATTGAAAGGTATTGATAAGGATTTCCCCATGGGTCTGTTCGAACCGCGCCAAAGGCGGCCAAGCCAGTTGGGTAAGTACCGGTCGCTACGAAAGCCCTATCGAGCTTTGCGCTGATTTCGAGAATATCCGCCTTCGCCGTGGCGATTCTCGTGCGCTCAAAGTACGCCCTGTAACTGGGTACCGCGATACCCACCAAAAGCCCCAGGAGCACCACCACCAACATGAGTTCGATGAGGGTGACACCGAGAGTCCGCACGTTCAGCTTGTTGCCAGCCGGTTGGCGTCGCTGGCATTGTCGCCAGCGCAGGAACGCCCCAGGCGCAGAAACAAAGGAAGCCAATAGACGCCTCACTCGCTCTGCGGACACAACCTGTTTCATTTTTGCATGATACGTCCGGATGGCCTACGGGGCCAAAGTCTCTCAAGACTTGGGCAAAAGACAGCCCCAGGCGCTCCCCAGAGGCGTCAAAACGACTCCCAGTCGCCCTCAGCGCCGGTCGCGGTAGAAGCCACCTTGGGCGCCGGACCTGGCGCCGATGCCGACGAGCGCAACGCCGGCCGCGCCGTCGGTGTTGGCGCTTGAGACGCAGCAATTTTCCTGCGGGGTGGCGTGGCTGACTTGCCTGGCGGGACCGACGGCCGCGGCGGCGCAGCGCGCCGCGGCGCCAGTGGCGCGGCGGGTGACGCCACCAGGGCAGCTCCACCCAGTTTGAAGGTAGACACCACCTGCGCCAACTGCTCGGCCTGCTCGCGCAGGCTTTGTGCGGCTGCCGCGCTTTCCTCCACCAGCGCGGCGTTCTGCTGTGTCATCTGGTCCAAGTTGCCCACCGCCTGATTGACCTGCGAGATGCCGGAACTTTGCTCGGTCGATGCCGCCGTGATCTCGCCGATCATGTCGGTCACGCGCTGCACCGACTGCACGATGTCTTCCATGGTGGTGCCCGCTTCCTGCACCAGGCGCGAGCCGGTTTCCACGCGTTCCACACTGGCGCCGATCAGGGCCTTGATCTCTTTGGCCGCGTCGGCGCTGCGCCCGGCCAGGCTGCGCACTTCGCTCGCCACCACGGCAAAGCCGCGCCCCTGCTCGCCCGCGCGCGCGGCCTCGACGGCGGCATTGAGCGCCAGGATGTTGGTCTGGAAAGCAATGCCGTCGATGACGCCAATGATGTCGGCGATCTTCTTGCTGCTCTGATTGATTTCGTCCATGGTGCTGACCACCTGCGTGACCACGGCGCCGCCACGCTGCGCCACGCCGCTGGCACTGGCCGCGAGGCTGCTGGCCTGCTGGGCGCTGCCGGCGCTTTGCGCGATGGTGCTGGTGAACTGTTCCATGGCAGCGGCCGTCTCCTGCAGGTTGCTCGCCGTCTGCTCGGTGCGCGCCGACAGGTCGTGGTTGCCGGTGGCGATTTCGGTGCTGGCGATGGCGATGCTGTCGGTGCTGTTGCGAACGCGCTGCACGGTGCCCGCCAGCGATGCGCTCATGGCGTAGAGCGAGCGCAGCAGGTCGCCGAATTCGTCGCCGCGCGCAATGGTTACGCGCTGGCTCAGGTCGCCGCCCGCAATGACGGCGGCCAGCGCATTGGCTTGCTGCAGGGGCTGGGCAATGCTGCGAATCAGATAGTAGGCGCCTACGACGATGCCCAGCACCAAGAGTCCAACCGCCAGCGCCGCCAGCTTGACCGTGTTCATGCCTTGGCGGCCCAGTTCGTCGCGGGTCTCCTGCATGAGCTGCTTTTCAAGCTGGACAAATTCCTCCAATGTCTTCACATAGGCCGTGGAGGCCGGAATGTAGGTCTGTTTGACAAACACAATGGCTTGCCCGGCCTGCCCATCCGCCTGGAGTTTTTGCGCCTGGGCACGCTGCTCGGCCATGTTCTTGCGCGCGGCGGCAATCTTGGTCATCTGCGCTTTTTCGCGCTCGGTCAGACCCATGCCTTCGAGTGACTTTTGCACCTCGCTGATTTGCGCCGAGGTGGCGGCCATTGCCTCCTTGAACTCGGACTCCATGGCGGGTTCCCCGCTGAGGTTCAGCGCCAGCGTGCGCACGGCATTGATTTCGGTCAGGCCAGCCCATTTCACGACGGCGTCGTGGCGCTGGCTTGCTTCGGCAATCACGATCTCGCTTTGCGCGCGCGTCGCGGCCGAGCGGTAGCCCGAAAACCCGACAACGCCCACCAACAGCACCACGATGGCGGCGACGGCCAGCCACAGCTTGTGGCCCATTTTCAAATGGTGAAACATGGCGGCTCCTTATTCAGTCTGAAACAAATTGTGCTCATTGTGGGGGTTTTGCGCCATGCTTTATTGCAATGCAAATCCGGCGCGGCAGTTTCAGGCATGGGCGCTTCGGTTGGTTGCTTCACCGATCACTTCACCCGCCATTCCGCCCACTACTCCACCCGGGTCACCGCCTGCGGCTTGAAGCCAAGGTCCGCCGCCTTGCCTTTTCGCCCCCGCATCGCGCGGGCGTTGTTCAGGCTGCGGATCTCCAGCGTCTCCTCGCGCTCCTTGCCGCCGCGCCCCACGCCTTCAATGCGCACGCTGCGCGTGTACGCGGCTGCGCCCGCAAGCAGGTCTTTGGCTTCCAGATCAATCAGCATCAGGCCGCGCCCGCCTTTGTCCATGCGCTTGAGTTCAGCGATCTCAAAGGTCAGGATGCGCCCGCCCACGGACGCGCAGGCCACGTGCGTGGCGACGGCCAGCGGCGCGCTGGCGCTGCCGTGCGCCGCGTGCGAGGGCGCACAGACCGTCTCGCCTTCACCCAGGCTGATGAAGGCCTTGCCGCTCTTGTTGCGCGAGACCATGGATTCCACCGTCGCCAGAAAGCCGTAGCCGCCATTGCTGGCCAGCAGCAGCGTGGCTGCGGCCGGTCCGGCAAAGTAATGGGCAATCTGTGTGCCCGCTTCGAGTTCGATCAGCGTGGTCACCGGCTGGCCATCGCCGCGCGCGCTCGGCAGTTGGGCCACCGGCACCGAATACACGCGGCCATTGCTGCCAAAGACCAGAAAGGTGTCCACCGTGCGGCACTCGAAGGTGCCGTACAGGTCATCGCCCGCCTTGAAGGCAAAGCTGCCCGCCTCGTGGCCGTGGCCGCCGCGCGCGCGCACCCAGCCTTTTTGAGACACCACGACGGTGACCGGCTCGTCGACCACCTTGACTTCGACCACGGCCTTTTTCTCGGCCTGGATCAGCGTGCGGCGGGGATCGGAAAACTGCTTGGCGTCCTGCTCGATCTCGCGGACCATCAAGCGGCGCAGTGCCGCCGGAGTACCCAGAATTTCTTCCAGCTTGCCCTGGCTGTCGCGCAGTTCGTTCAACTCCTGCTCGATCTTGATGGCTTCCAGACGGGCCAGCTGGCGCAAGCGGATTTCCAGAATGTCTTCGGCCTGGGCAGGGCTCAGGTTGAAACGCTCCATCAGCGCGGACTTGGGCTCATCGGCGGCGCGAATGATGGCAATCACCTCGTCGATATTGAGCAGCACGATCTGCCGCCCTTCGAGGATGTGGATGCGGTCCAGCACCTTGGTCAAACGGTGCTGCGAGCGCCGCGTGATCGTGCCCTGGCGAAATTCAATCCACTCTTCCAGCATGCGGCGCAGCGACTTCTGCACCGGCCGGCCATCAATGCCCACCAGGGTCAGGTTGATGGACGAGGACGTCTCCAGGCTGGTGTGCGCCAGCAGCGCGGTAATCAGTTCGTGCTGCGGCGTCTTGCCGGTCTTGGGCTCGCACACCAGGCGCACCGCGGCGTCCTTGCTCGATTCGTCGCGCACACCGTCGAGCACGGCCAGCACGCTGGCTTTGAGCTGGGTCTGCTCCTGGCTCAGCGCTTTTTTGCCGGCCTTGACCTTGGGATTGGTGAGTTCTTCAATCTCTTCCAGTACCCTTTGCGTGCTCACGCCGGGCGGCAGTTCGGTGACCACCAACTGCCACTGGCCACGCGCCAGCTCTTCGATCTTCCAGCGCGCGCGCACCTTGAGGCTGCCGCGCCCGCTGCGGTAGGCGTCGGCAATGTCGGACGCGCTGCTGATGATCTGGCCGCCGCCGGGGTAGTCCGGCCCCGGAATCAGCGCCAGCAGATCGGCCTCAGACAGTTGCGGGTTCTTGACCAGCGCCACGCAGGCGTCGGCCACTTCGCGCAGGTTGTGGCTGGGAATTTCGGTGGCCAGGCCCACGGCAATGCCGCTGGCACCGTTGAGCAGCGTGAACGGCAGGCGCGCGGGCAACTGGCGCGGCTCCTGGGTGGAGCCGTCGTAGTTGGGGATGAAATCCACCGTGCCTTCGTCGATCTCATCGACCAGCAGGCTGGTGATCCTGGCGAGGCGCGCCTCGGTGTAGCGCATGGCGGCGGCTCCGTCGCCGTCGCGGCTGCCAAAGTTGCCCTGGCCGTCGATCAGCGGGTAGCGCTGCGAGAAGTCCTGCGCCATGCGCACCAGCGCGTCGTAGGCCGACTGGTCACCATGCGGGTGAAAGCGGCCGAGCACGTCACCGACCACGCGCGCGCTCTTGACCGGTTTGGCCGCCGCGTTGCGGTTCGGGCCCGAGTAACCCAGGCCCATGCGCTCCATGGCATACAGAATGCGCCGCTGCACCGGCTTCATGCCGTCGCAGACGTCGGGCAGCGCGCGGCCCTTGACGACAGACAGCGCGTATTCAAGGTAGGCGCGCTGGGCGTAGCTGCCCAGCGTGTCGGCGTCGTCCCCTGGAGGGGCGAAATCAAGAACCAGATCGTTCATCGGAACCGTTGCATCCAGCGCCCAGAGTGGGCGAAAAACTATGAATTTAATAGCTATAAACGCTTACCAGATAAGCGCTAGGGGCCAAAAACACCTAAAAATCAGACATCGATCTCGACGCTGTCGCCATGCAGCTCCATCAGCTCACGCCGCGCGCCGGCCTCGCCCTTGCCCATGAGCTTGGTGATCAGGCTCTCAGTGGCGTCAAAGCCGAGGGCCCCCAGCTGCACCGGCAAGAGGCGCCGGGTGTCCGGGTTGAGCGTGGTTTCCCACAATTGCCCGGCGTTCATCTCGCCCAGGCCCTTGAAGCGGCTGATGGCACATTTCTCGGGCGGCACGCCGTCTTTGGCGCTCTTGTCAAGAATGGCCGCAAGCTCGCCGTCGTCCAGCGCATACATCTTGGCCGCAGGCTTCTTGCCGCGCGCCGGCACGTCCACCCGGAACAGCGGCGGGCGCGCCACGTAGATGTGGCCGGTGTCGATGAGCTTGGGGAAATGCCGGAAGAAAAGCGTGAGCAGCAGCACCTGAATGTGCGAGCCGTCCACGTCGGCGTCCGACAGGATGCAGATCTTGCCGTAGCGCAGACCACTCAGATCGGGCTCGTCATTCGGCCCATGCGGATCGACGCCAATCGCCACCGCAATGTCGTGGATTTCGTTGTTGGCAAACAGCCGGTCGCGCTCCACCTCCCAGGTGTTGAGCACCTTGCCGCGCAGCGGCAGCACGGCCTGGGTCTCCTTGTCGCGGCCCATCTTGGCGCTGCCACCGGCCGAGTCGCCTTCCACAAGAAAGACTTCGTTGTAGGCGAGGTCGCGGCTCTCGCAATCGGTCAATTTGCCGGGCAGCACGGCCACGCCCGAGCCCTTGCGCTTTTCCACCTTCTGGCCGGCCTTCTGGCGTGTTTGCGCGGCCTTGATGGCCAGCTCAGCCAGCTTTTTTCCATATTCCACATGCTGGTTCAGCCACAGCTCCAACGCCGGGCGCACGAAACTCGATACCAGGCGCACCGCGTCGCGCGAATTGAGCCGCTCCTTGATCTGGCCCTGGAACTGCGGGTCCAGCACCTTGGCCGAGAGCACATAGCTGGCGCGCGCAAACACGTCCTCGGGCATCAGTTTCACGCCCTTGGGCAACAGGCTGTGCAGCTCGATGAAGCTCTTGACCGCCTGGAACAAGCCATCGCGCAGGCCGCTCTCATGCGTGCCGCCGGCGCGGGTGGGGATCAGGTTGACGTAGCTCTCGCGCACCGGCGCGCCGTCTTCGGTAAAGGCCACGCACCACGAAGCGCCCTCGCCTTCGGCAAAGCTGTCGTCCTGGCGCCCGGCAAAGCCCTCGCCTTCAAACAAGGGGATCACCGGATCGGCGTTGAGCGTTTGCGACAAATAGTCGCGCAGGCCGCCCTTGAATTGCCAGGTCGTCGTGTCGCGCGTGTTCTCGTTGCTCAGCGTGACCGACACGCCAGGCATCAGCACCGCCTTGCTGCGCAGCAAATGCGTCAGCTCGTGCATGGGCAGCTGGCCCGATTCAAAATACCTGGCGTCGGGCCAGGCCCGCACGCTGGTGCCCTGACGCCGGTCGCCCGGGCCTTGGGCGCGCAGCACCAGCGGCTCGATGACGTCACCCGCTGCAAACGCCAGCGTGGCCACCTGGCCTTCGCGGTGGCTGGCCACTTCCATGCGCTGCGACAGCGCGTTGGTCACCGACACGCCCACCCCATGCAAACCACCCGAAAAGCTGTAGGCGCCGCCCTTGCCCTTGTCGAACTTGCCGCCCGCGTGCAACTGGGTGAACACCAGTTCAATGACCGGCGCGTTTTCTTCGGGGTGCATGCCAAAAGGAATGCCGCGGCCATCGTCGTCGATGCTGACGGAGCCGTCCTGGTGCAGCGTGACCTTGATTTTTTTTCCGTGCCCCGCCAGGGCTTCATCGGCGGCGTTGTCGAGCACTTCCTGAATGATGTGCAGCGGGTTGTCGGTGCGCGTGTACATGCCCGGACGCTGCTTGACCGGCTCCAGGCCCTTGAGGACGCGGATCGAACCTTCGGAGTAATTGCTCAAATCGCTCGATGCGCTTGAAGTGGAGGGAAGTTTGGCTGCCATGGGCGCGAATTGTAGTGGCCTCACTGGATGGAACCCCAGCCCGGCATGGTGTGCACTGGCCCCCACGGCGACAGCGGGTTGCCGGGCAATTGGATACATTTCTTGTCTATGCACGCCGCAACCCACGCCGCTCCTCCCAAGCTTTCCATGTTCCAGGTGCTTGCCTGCGGCGCCGCCGTGGTGACGCTTTCCATGGGCATACGCCACGGCTTTGGGCTGTGGCTGCAGCCCATCACGCAAGAGATGGGCTGGACGCGCCAGTCCTTTGCCCTGGCCCTCGCGATCCAGAACCTGTCCTGGGGCGTGATCGGCGTGTTCGCCGGCATGGTGGCCGACCGCTTTGGCGCCTTTCGGGTGCTGATCGGCGGCGCCGTGCTGTATGCGCTGGGTCTTGTGGGCATGGCACTTTCGCCCACGGAGACCTTGTTTGCACTGACCACGGGCGTGCTGATCGGAGCGGCGCAGGCCGGCACCACCTACGCCGTGATCTACGGCGTGCTGGGCCGGCAGATTGCGCCGGAGAAGCGTTCCTGGGCCATGGGCGTGGCGGCAGCAGCGGGTTCCTTTGGGCAGTTCCTGATGGTGCCCGTGGAGGGCTTTCTCATCACTTCGCTCGGCTGGCAACAAGCCCTGCTGGTCCTCTCCGCCATGGTGCTGCTGATCGTGCCGCTGGCCTTCTGGCTGCGCGAACCGCGCTATGCCGGCGTCGCGCCAGTGGAGCGCACGCAGGGCATCGGCGCGGCACTGTCCGAAGCGCTGCGCTATCGCAGCTTTTTGCTGTTGACTGCAGGCTACTTCGTGTGTGGCTTTCAGGTGGTTTTCATTGGCGTGCACCTGCCCAGCTACCTGCGCGATCATGGCCTGAGCCCGCAGGTGGCCAGCTATTCGCTGGCGCTGATCGGGCTGTGCAACGTGTTTGGCACCTATATCTCCGGTACGCTGGGCCAGCGCATGGCCAAGCGGCATATCCTGGCCTTCATCTACTTTGCACGCGCCATCGTCATCACCGTGTTTCTGCTGGCGCCGCTGACTCCGACGTCGGTGTACCTCTTCTCGGCGGTGATGGGCGCGCTGTGGCTTTCCACCGTACCGCCCACGAACGCGGCCGTGGCGCAGATTTTTGGTGTGCAGCACCTCTCGATGCTGGGCGGCTTCGTCTTCTTCAGCCACCAGGTGGGCAGCTTCATGGGCGTGTGGCTGGGCGGCTATCTGTATGACCGCACCGGCAGCTACGACATCGTCTGGGTACTGGCCATTGCACTGGGCGTGCTGGCCGGCCTGATCAACCTGCCCGTGCGCGAACACCCCATTGCCCGGGGCGGCGCAGCACTGGCCGCATGATGCAGCAGCGCAGTCCCCGCAAAGCCTGGCAGCGCTGGGCGGTGACGGCCGTACTGCTGGTGGCCGCAGCAGCGGTGTTTGCGCTCTACCAGCGGCCCGATTTTTTGATCATGCTGGCCGATCAGGTCTGGGCCTGCTTTTGATTTTTCAAGCAAAAATGGGGCCAAGCGCTTATCTGGAAAGCGTTTTCAGCTATCATTTTTAAGTATTGTGGCAATGGCATCGACACAAGCCTCCGAATGGGTGCGCCGCTGGTCGCACTTGGTGCCCGCCGGCACACGCGTACTCGATCTTGCCTGCGGCTACGGCAGACATATGCGGTGGTTTGCAGAGCGCGGCCACCCCGTGCTGGGCGTGGACCGGGCCACCGATGCCCTGCAGGCCGCTGCGGTGTTGGGCGAGGTGCTGCAGTCCGATCTGGAATCGGCCCCCTGGCCACTTGCCGGCCAGCAGTTTGGCGCGGTGGTGGTCAGCAATTATCTTTGGCGAGCGCTGTTCGGGCACATCGTGCAAAGCGTGGCACCGGGTGGCGTGCTGCTCTACGAGACCTTTGCCCAAGGCAACGAGAGCGTGGGCAAGCCCTCCAATCCCGATTTTCTGCTCAGGCCGGGTGAACTTCTGCACGCCTTCAGCGATCTGCACGTGGTGGCCTATGAAGATGGTTTTCTCAATCACCCCGCACGTTATGTGCAACGCATTGCGGCCGTTCGCCCGCTGACCGACGCGTCAACAGCCGCGCGGTGGCCGCTGGGAGCAGCGCTCTAAGGATGTACCCCATGCAGCCACGCCGCAGTGCGGGTGTGGCCCGCTAGAATGCCTCTTTGCGTTTTTTTCGCTGACATGACCTCTTCCCGTCCGCTTCTCACTGGCAGCATCGTCGCCCTCGTCACGCCCATGCACGAAGATGGCAGCGTCGACTATGGCGCGCTGCGCAAACTGATCGACTGGCACATTGCCGAGGGCACCGACTGCATCGGCGTGGTGGGAACCACGGGCGAATCGCCCACCGTGGATGTCGAAGAACACTGCGAAATCATTCGCGTGAGCGTGGAGCAGGCTGCGGGCCGCGTGCCCGTGATGGCCGGCTGCGGCGCCAACTCCACCAAAGAGGCGATTGAGCTGGCACGCTTTGCCCACGGTGTGGGGGCCGACAGCCAGTTGCAAGTGGTGCCTTACTACAACAAGCCCACCCAAGAAGGCCAGTACCAGCACTTCAAGGCGATTGCCGAGGCCACCGGTGAGTTGCCCATCGTGCTCTATAACGTGCCGGGCCGCTCGGTGGGCGACATGTTGCACGACACTGTGCTGCGCCTGGCGCAGGTGCCCGGCATCATCGGCATCAAGGAAGCCACGGGCAACATCGAGCGCGCGCAGTGGCTGATCCGCGACCTGCCCAAGGACTTCGCCATTTATTCGGGTGACGACCCCACGGCTGTCGCCCTCATGCTCTGCGGCGGGCACGGCAATATCAGCGTCACGGCCAACGTGGCACCGCGGCTGATGCACGAGTTGTGCGTGGCGGCATTGGCGGGCGACGTTCGCCGCGCCATGGAAATTCAGTTTCGCCTGATGCCGGTGCACAAGAATCTGTTCATCGAAGCCAACCCGATTCCGGTCAAGTGGGCCATGTCCCGCATGGGCCTGTGCGGCGGCACCATGCGCTTGCCGATGACACCGCTCAGCACGGTCCACGAGGCTGCTGTCGAAGGCGCACTGCGCGCCAGCGGCCTGCTCTGATGGCGGCGCAGATCGGTTTTTCGAATTCAAGAGGATTTTCCGCGTGAAAAATGCTGCCCGATTTGGCCTGCTCGGCCTGACCATTGCGTTGTCTGCCTGCTCGGTGCTGGAGGGCGACAAGATCGACTACAAAAGCGCTTCCAAGGGCCAGACGCTGGAAGTGCCACCCGACCTCAAGCAGCTCTCGCGCGACACGCGCTATTCCGTGCCCGGCGGTGTAGTGTCAGCCAACGCCCTCGAAGCGGGCAAAGCGACCCAAACGCCCGACAGCCAGGCGGCAGCCAACCGCCTGGGTGACGTGCGCATCGAGCGCAATGGCGATCAGCGCTGGCTGGTGGTGCAGCGCCCGGTAGAAAAGCTCTGGGATCCGGTGCGCGATTTCTGGCTGGAAAACGGCTTCACGCTGGCGCAGGACCAAATCAACATCGGCATCATGGAGACCGACTGGGCCGAGAACCGGGCCAAGATTCCGCAGGATTTCGTTCGCTCCACGCTAGGCAAGGTTTTCGATTCGCTCTACTCCACCGGCGAGCGCGACAAGTTCCGCACCCGGCTGGAGCGTCTGCCCGATGGCAGCACCGAAATTTACGTCAGCCACCGCGGCATGATCGAGGTCTACAACAGCACGGCCAAGGACTCCACGGTGTGGCAGCCGCGCCCGACCGATCCGGAACTGGAAGTCGAGTTCCTGCGCCGCATGATGGTCAAGCTCGGCGTGCCTGCAGAGGCAGCCCGTGCCGCCACAGCCTCGGCGCCCAAGGCGGCCAGCGTGCGCATCGCCAGTCAGGGCAACGCTCCGGTGGTGCAGATCGACGAAGCCTTTGAGCGCGCCTGGCGCAGGGTCGGCCTGACGCTCGATCGCACTGGTTTTACGGTGGAAGACCGCGACCGCAGCCAGGGCGTGTACTTCGTTCGTTATGTGGCCCCAGGCACCGACCAGAAAGAGCCCGGCTTCTTCGGCAAGGTCCTGGGCGTGTTTGGCAGCTCGAAAGCGGCCACGCCTCCGCTCAAGTACCGCATCGTCGTGCGCAGCGAAGGCAATGCCAGCGTCGTATCGGTGCTGGACGCCAGCGGTGCCCCTGAGAATTCGGAGAACGCCGCACGCATCGTGCGCGTCATTGCCGACGACCTGAAATAAGAAGCCTAGAGCACGGATGCTGCGTTTTTGCAGCCTGGGCAGCGGCAGTTCGGGCAACGCGACCGTCATCGAAGGAGCAAGGGGAGCCTCGGTGCGTCGCCTGCTTGTGGATTGCGGTTTTGGCCCCCGGCAACTCGCGCAGCGCCTGGCACGTGCAGGGCTGGCCTGCACCGACCTGGACGCCATCTTCATCACGCACGAGCACTCCGACCACGTCGGTTGCGCGCTTTCGTTCGCGCAGCAACATGGCATTGCCTTGTGGATGAGCGCGGGGACGCACGCCGCCATTGGCAGCCCCGCCATCGGCCCACTCCTGCACTTGGTGCGTGACGGCGAATCCATCGATCTTGGCGTATTGGAGGCGCGGCCCTTTACCGTTCCACACGATGCGCGCGAGCCCTTGCAACTGCGCTGCAGCGATGGCGCGAAGCACCTGGGCATCGCCACAGACTTCGGGCATGCGACGCCCCACGTGTTGGCGCATCTCGCGGGTTGCCATGCACTTTTGCTCGAAGCCAACCACGACCAGCAATTGCTCGCGCAGTCCGCCTATCCCCCGTTTCTGAAGCGACGGATTGGCGGTACCCACGGCCATCTGGCCAACACCGCAGCCGCTGCTATCCTGGCCGCAGTGAGCCACCCTGGCTTGCGCCGGGTGGTGGCAGCCCACCTGAGCGAGCGCAACAACCGGCCCGAGCTCGTGCGCACGCTTTTCGCCCAGACCCTGGGCTGGGATGCGAACGCGATCGAGATCGCCGATCCAGGGTGCGGCACGCCGTGGATGACTGTGGATTAGCACCGACCTGTATTCTCGACGGCCACAAAAAAAGCCCCGGCAGGACGCACGGGGCTTGAATTTGAATCAAGCTCGCAGAATCTGCGAGCCTGTTCAAGAGCGAATTACTTGGCTGCGGATGCAGCAGCAGTTGCGGCGCCGTCAGCAGCAGCCTTGTCCGCGTCGCCGACTTGAGGTGCGGCAGCCGAAGCAGCTGCTGCAGGTGCAGCGGCGGCAGGCTCAACAGCCGGTGCGGGCGTAGCGGCAGGCGCTTCCACAGGAGCGGGAGCGGGGGCAGGAGCGGGTTCTTCCTTCTTGCCACAAGCGGCCAGAGCAGCGGCGGCGATCAGCGAAGCGATAACGAAAGACTTATTCATTGCAGTTCTCCTCAGGGGACAGTGATAGACAAGAAAATGCCAAAACGTCCAGCCTCTTGCAGCCCGGCTACGCTTTGGAAGAGCTTTTGCGAAAACGCAAGATTTTACTCTGGCGCGGATTATAGGCAGCGTTTGTCAATTGTGGTTTTTACGAATAGGCAATCGAGAATTTTCCCGACCAAAAATTCGCATCCTATAACTTTTGCAGCTGCCAAGAGCCCGCCGACTTCCGGGCATCGGTACGCAACGCCGCAAGCACGAGACCGGTTGACACCGCCGACAATTTGCTACAACCCCAAGGTGGTGGAGGCAAAACCCGGAGCGCTTTTGTTTTCAATCCACTCACGCAGCAGCTCTCGCGTGGCGACGCGGCGCCCCGCTTCGGCTCCCGCAATGCCGACGCTGCGCACAGTATCAAGCCGCTGCATCACCCAGTCCGGGGACCATATCATGCTCGGTACATCCAGGGCGTCCGCGTTCGGACAGGCACGGCACTGGATGATGTGGCCCCAGGTAGTACGCCACGCGACGAAACGAGGATGGCGGCGGACGACCTCATCGTAATTCTTGGCAAGGAGGGTGAGTTGCCTGCCGCCCCGCGCCCATGCATTGAGCGAATCGATCACAGCGCGTTCGCCCAGTGGCCAATCATAAAAACTGGCGTCGCTGAGGATCAGTTCGCGCCACCCTGCCTGTGCGGCGACGCCAAGGGCATCGCGCACCAGCTGAATAAAGTCGGCGCGGCCTTCAAACCGTCCCTCCAGAAGGGGGCCCGCCTGGCCAATTGTCTCCATACTGCCACTCCTTGGAACAACGCACTCCCATCGACAGCTCCCTGCAACCAACTTGTTGCACAGGGCCTTTTCGTGCCGATGCGAGAAAATTTCAAAAACAACTGCCCTCAGCACGCTTGCTGGCGGAGTGCGAGAATTCTCCTATGGAAATCACACAGCAATGCATCGTCGCCCTGACCTGGGTCCTGAAGGACACACTGGGAGAGGAACTCGACATCCTTGAAGAGCCCGTGGAATTTTTTGTCGGGGGCAACGATTTGCTGACCCGTGTCGAGGAGGCCCTGCAAGGCCACTCCGTCGGAGCACAGCTTGACCTACACCTCGAACCCGAAGAGGCCTTTGGTGAATTCGATGAGGAATTGTTGTTTCTGGAGGCCCTTGCCCTGTTCCCCGAAGGAATTGAAGAAGGCATGAGTTTTGAGGGTACCGCCTTACCTGCGGGCGTCAGCCCGGAGGCGACGCGCGAAGGCCTGTACACCGTTTCACAGATTTATCCCGACCATGTGGTGCTGGACGGAAACCACCCCCTGGCAGGCATTGCGTTGCGCCTGCATCTCGAGGTTTGCGACGTGCGCCCAGCGACCGAGGAAGAAATTTCCCGTGGCAGCGCCGGCACGGGGTTCTTTCAGGTACACCCACAGGCGCCCGGCGGTAGCAGCATCCACTGACGTGCCCGCTTCAATGGATCGTTACGGCAATCGGCTCAATAGCGCGAAATCTGGCCGTTGACAATGCGCACGCGGTCTCCCACGCGAAGGTCCCCGGGCGAACTGACGTCGTAGTCGCGCTGGCCACCTTGATCGAGTCCAATCACGATGCGGTAGCCACCGGCGCCACCACCGTTATTGCGTTCTTCGATGGCATTGCCGGCGACAGCACCACCCACTACGCCAGCGGCTGTGGCGAGCGAGCGTCCACTTCCTCCGCCGATCTGGTGCCCCAACACGCCACCGACCACGGCGCCAATGACCGCACCGGCGCCTGACGTCCTGCCAGCACCTTGGCCTTGAAGCTGATAGACGTTCGTCACCCGGCCGTACTCCATGCCTCGCTCAGGCGACGAATACGCTCCTTGCTGGTATCCGCCGGAAGGGTAGTCCGAGCGAGGTGCTGCGCACGCGGCCAGGCTGGCGGCCAGAATTGCACTTGCGGTCACAAGGCCTGCGCGGTGCAAGCTGGAAATTTTCATGGTTTTCTCCTGTTGATCTAAGCACACTCGACCCGAAAGCCAGTGCCTGATGAACACCCATTGAAACCGGAAATTTCGGCCCCGAATGAAGGGCGCAACAGGAGCGTGCTGTCAGCAAGGTGGCCGCCCAACTGCCAGTATTCGCCTACAGCGTCATCCCTGGCCCGTCGAACCGTAGCCGCCCTCGCCCCGCTCGCTGGGTGCAAACGCAGGAACCAAGTTGAACCGTGCCTGCACCACTGGCACCACCACCAGTTGTGCAAGCCGGTCCATCGGTGCGATCACAAAGGGCTCGGCGCTTCGGTTCCAGACGCTGAGTTTCAGTTCGCCCTGGTAATCGCTGTCGATCAAACCCACCAGATTGCCCAGCACGATGCCATGCCGGTGACCCAATCCCGAGCGTGGAAGAATCAGCGCCGCGTAACCGGCATCGGCCAGATGGATCGCGAAACCCGTGCCCACCATTTCGCAGGCGCCGGGCGCCAGGGTGAGCGCTGTGTCCAGGCAGGCCCGCAAATCGAGGCCAGCGCTGCCTGCAGTGGCATACGCAGGCAGTGCATCGGCCATGCGCGCGTCGAGGACCTTGATGTCAATATTCATTTCCGTGAAGCTTGGTTGGTTTTTTGCTGCGCCAGCGCCTGCAGTTCACGCCGCAGTGCAATAAGAGAGTTCTTCGGCGACGTCCCCGATGGGCGCGGTCCGCGCAACACGCCCTTCCAGCGGCCCACCAGCCACCAGGCTACAGCGGCTGCAGCAACCCCGAAGAGAGAACCCAACCCGGCAAGCGCAAGCAGTACCAACTGAGCAACAGCCAACAGGAAAAAACCCAGTTGCACCGAAGACAGAATGGCGACGGTCGGCGCCTTGAGCGCCTGCAGATCCGGCACGCCCTTGTCTGCGGCAACAGGTTTGGCACGGGCCATCATTTCGCCGACATGCGGGACCCGTCCGGGCTCTTCGGGCAAGGCCACCACGTGGGCGGCCGTCAGCCGATCAACGTAGCGCGCAAAGTCCCCATCTTTGGGGGCATCCCACTCGGGCTTGGTAGCGGACGGATTCATGGCTTCCCTCCTACGAAGGTTTTCGCGTTCTAAGAACTTCTGGCGGCAATCCGCGCGACCAGCTGCTGCGCCAGTACGCGCTTGCTGGCGCGCGGCAGTTCGCTGTGGCCCTGCGCGTCCACCAACAGCAAGGCGTTGTCGTCCTGCCCGAAGGTGGCCGGGCCGATATTGCCCACCAGCAGCGGCACGCCCTTGCGTGCGCGCTTGGCGGTAGCGTGCGCGAGCAGGTCGTGGCTCTCGGCGGCAAAACCCACGCAGTACAGCGCGCCGCTGCGGGCACGTTCCGAATGCGCAACCGTAGCCAGAATGTCGGGATTTTCGGCAAAGGCGAGCGTGGGCGTGGCGCCGCTGCCGTCCTTCTTGACTTTTTCTTGCGAGGCGCTGGCGGGGCGCCAGTCAGCCACCGCAGCAGTCGCTACAAAAATAGTAGCATTCTGCGCAAGCGGAATCACCGCGTCGTACATATTCTGTGCCGAAACCACATTGATGCGCCGCACGCCGCGCGGCGTGGGCAAGGACACCGGCCCTGCCACCAGCGTCACGTCGGCGCCCGCCTCGCGGGCCGCCCGGGCAATGGCAAAACCCATCTTGCCGCTCGAATGGTTGGTGATGCCGCGCACCGGGTCGATGGCCTCAAACGTGGGGCCGGCGGTGACGAGCACTTTTTGCCCGGCCAGCAACTTGGGCTGGAAAAAAGTCACGACCTCTTCCAGAAGTTCCTGGGGTTCCAGCATGCGGCCATCGCCTGTCTCGCCGCAGGCCTGGTCACCGCTGCCCACGCCCAGCACCACGGCGCCATCTTGCTGCACCTGCGCAAGGTTGCGCTGCGTGGCGGGGTTCGCCCACATTTCTCGGTTCATCGCTGGGGCCACCAGCAGCGGTACGCGCCCCACGGGCCGTGCCAGGCACATCAGCGCCAGCAGATCATCGGCCGCTCCGTGCGCCAACTTGACAATGAAATCTGCACTGCAGGGCGCGACGACGATGGCGTCGGCCTCGCGACTGAGGTTGATGTGCGGCATGTTGTTGTCCGCCCGCGCGTCCCACTGCGAGGTGAACACCGGGCGGTTGCTCAGCGCCTGCATGGTGACGGGCGTGATGAACTGCTCGGCCGCCTGCGTCATCACCACTTGCACGGTGGCGCCGGCCTTGACGAGGGCGCGGCAAAACTCGGCCGCCTTGTAGCAAGCGATGCCACCCGAGAGCCCAAGGACGATGTGTTTGCCAGCCAGATCGGTCATGGCGGCAATGTAGCAGAGGGTCTGGCGGCGCCAGCCGCGCTAGGCCCAGTGCCTGGTGCCCGATGCCTATAATTGCAATTTCCCACCACCTTCATTGACATGACCAAATTTGTCTTCGTCACCGGCGGTGTGGTGTCTTCCCTGGGCAAGGGAATCGCCTCAGCCTCCCTTGCCGCGATCCTCGAGTCGCGGGGCCTCAAAGTCACTCTCATCAAGCTCGACCCGTACATCAACGTGGATCCGGGCACCATGTCACCGTTCCAGCACGGTGAAGTGTTCGTCACCGACGACGGCGCCGAAACCGACCTCGACCTGGGCCACTACGAGCGTTTCATTGAAACGCGGATGAAGAAAACCAACAACTTCACCACCGGCCGCATCTACCAAAGCGTGTTGGAGAAAGAACGCCGTGGCGACTACCTCGGCAAGACGGTGCAGGTCATCCCGCACGTCACCAACGAAATCCAGGAATACATCAAGCGCGGCGCGGGCGTGGGCACGCCCGACGCGGTGGACGTAGCCATCGTTGAGATCGGCGGCACCGTGGGTGACATCGAGTCGCTCCCCTTCCTTGAAGCTGTGCGCCAGCTCAGTCTGAAACTCGGCCCGAACAACGCGGCCTTTGTGCACCTGACCTACGTGCCGTTCATTGCAGCGGCGGGCGAACTCAAGACCAAGCCCACCCAGCACACGGTACAAGAGCTGCGCAAGATCGGCATCCAGCCCGACGCCCTGCTCTGCCGGGCCGACCGCGCCATTCCCGACGAAGAGCGCGCCAAGATTTCGCTGTTCACCAACGTCCCCGAATGGGGTGTGATCAGCATGTGGGACGTGGACACCATCTACAAAGTGCCGCGCATGCTGCACGAGCAGGGGCTGGACGGCCTGATCTGCGACAAGCTGCGCCTGAACACCCCGCCCACCAGCCTCAAGCGCTGGGATGCGCTGGTGCACGAAACCGCCAACCCACAGGGCGAGGTGACGATTGCCATGGTGGGCAAGTATGTCGATTTGTCCGACAGCTACAAGTCGGTCAACGAGGCGCTGCGCCACGCCGGCATGCAGAACCATGTGCGCGTGAAGATCGAGTACCTCGATTCCGAGACGCTGACCCCTGCCGAAGTCGCGAACCTGGGGCGCTTTGACGGCATTCTGGTCCCTGGAGGCTTTGGCCAGCGCGGCGTCGAGGGCAAGATCAGCACGGCGCAGTACGCACGCGAGCACAAGCTTCCCTACCTGGGCATTTGCCTGGGCATGCAAGTGGCCACCATCGAATACGCGCGCCACGTGGCAGGCCTTACCGGCGCCAACAGCACCGAATTCGACCCGGCCACGCCGCACCCCGTGATTGCCCTCATCAACGAATGGCAGGACAAGGACGGCAGCATCCAGAAACGCGATGCGGGCTCCGATCTGGGCGGCACCATGCGCCTGGGCGCACAAAGCTCCGATGTCACGCCCGGCACGCTGGCGCACGAGATTTACGGCGATGTGGTCACCGAACGCCACCGCCACCGCTACGAGGCTAACAAGCACTACCTGGATCGCCTGCGAGCTGCCGGTCTGGTGATTTCGGCGTTGACCCAGCGCGAGCACCTGACGGAAATCGTCGAGCTGCCGCGCAGCGTGCACCCCTGGTTTGTGGGTGTGCAGTTCCACCCCGAATTCAAGTCGACGCCCTGGGCCGGCCACCCGCTGTTCAACGCCTTCATCCGCGCGGCCATTGCGCACCGCGGCGAAGCGGCCATGTTCTCTACACTCGCTGCGCCCGCCCCCGAGGAGACCACGGCATGAAGTTGTGCGGTTTTGACGTCGGCCTGAACCGGCCCTTTTTCCTGATTGCCGGGCCCTGCGTAATCGAGTCGGCCCAATTGCAAATGGACGTAGCCGGCCAGCTCAAGGAGATCACCTCAGCCCTGGGCATCCCGTTCATCTTCAAGAGCAGCTTCGACAAGGCCAACCGTTCATCGGGCACCAGCTTTCGCGGCCCTGGACGCGAGAAGGGCCTGGAGATTCTGGGCCGGATCCGCAGCGAACTTGGCGTGCCGGTGCTGACCGACGTACACAGCGAAGACGACATCCGCGAGGCGGCGGCCGTAGTCGATGTGCTGCAAACACCGGCCTTCCTGTGCCGCCAGACCGATTTCATCCGCGCCGTGGCCCAGTCGGGCAAGCCGGTGAACATCAAGAAGGGCCAGTTCCTCGCGCCGCACGACATGAAGAACGTGATCGACAAAGCGCGGGCCGCCGCCAAAGAGGTGGGGCTGAACGAAGACAACTTCATGGCCTGCGAGCGCGGCGCCAGCTTCGGCTACAACAACCTGGTGAGCGACATGCGCAGCCTCGCCATCATGCGCGAGACGAATGCGCCGGTGGTGTTCGACGCCACCCACAGCGTGCAGCTGCCCGGGGGCAACGGCACCAGCAGCGGCGGCCAGCGCGAGATGGTGCCGGTACTGGCGCGCGCTGCCGTGGCCGTGGGGGTGGCGGGGCTGTTCATGGAGACGCACCCCGATCCAGCGAACGCCCTCTCCGACGGCCCCAACGCCGTGCCGCTCAAGCACATGCGCGCGCTGCTGGAAACGCTGCTGGCGCTGGACGCCGTCACCAAGAAAAACGGTTTTCTCGAAAACAACTTTGGAGCCTGAGCATGGCCAGTGGATACATCATTGCCAACGTGCGCGTCACCAACCCGGCGCAGTACGAGGAATACAAAAAGTGGTCCACCGCAGCCTTTGCGGCGCACAAGGCAGAGATCTGCGTGCGTGGCGGTCAGGTGGAAGTGATGGAGGGCGACTGGCAGCCCGACCGCGTGGTGATTGCCAAGTTCGAGAGTTTCGACGCTGCCAAGGCCTTCTACCATTCCCCCGAATACGGCAAGGCCCGCGCTGCGCGCGAAGGCGCGGCCATCATGCGCCTGGTGTGCGTGGAAGGCCTGTGATTCGCTCTGAATAAAATAGCTGCCTGCGCATATCCAATAAGCGCTGGAAGCCAATTTTGCTTGAATTTTGCGCCCTGGTGCGCACCCCGGATTGAAACCCTGCAAGGAACCCCATGAGTGCCATTGTTGACATCGTAGGCCGTGAAATTCTCGACAGCCGCGGCAACCCCACCGTCGAATGCGACGTGCTGCTCGAATCGGGCGTGATGGGCCGTGCGGCCGTGCCGTCCGGCGCCTCCACCGGCTCGCGCGAAGCCATTGAGCTGCGCGATGGCGACAAGAGCCGCTATGCTGGCAAGGGCGTGCTCAAGGCGGTCGAGCATATCAACACCGAAATCTCGGAAGCCGTGCTCGGTCTGGACGCCACCGAGCAGGCCTTTCTCGACAAGACCCTGATTGACCTCGACGGCACCGACAACAAGAGCCGCCTGGGCGCCAATGCCATGCTGGCTGTCTCGATGGCCGTGGCCCGCGCTGCGGCCGAAGAATCAGGCCTGCCACTGTACCGCTACCTGGGCGGCATGGGCGGCATGCAGCTGCCGGTGCCGATGATGAACGTGATCAACGGCGGTGCGCACGCCAACAACACGCTCGACATCCAGGAATTCATGATCATCCCGGTGGGCGCGCCAAGCTTTCGCGAAGCGCTGCGCTGGGGCGCCGAGGTGTTCCACGCGCTCAAGAAGATCATCAACGACAAGGGCATGAGCACTGCCGTGGGCGACGAAGGCGGCTTTGCCCCCAGCGTGGCCAACCACGAAGCGGCGATTGAACTGATCCTGCAAGCCATCGACGCCGCCGGCTACACCGCAGGCGAGCAAATTGCGCTCGGCCTCGATTGCGCCGCCAGCGAGTTCTTCAAAGATGGCCAGTACCACCTGGCCGGCGAAGGTCTGGCCCTGAGCGCCCAGGCCTGGACCGACATGCTCGCCACCTGGTGCGACAAATACCCCATCATCAGCATTGAAGACGCCATGGCCGAGGGTGACTGGGACGGCTGGAAGATCCTGTCGGACCGCCTGGGCAAGAACGTGCAGTTGGTGGGCGACGATCTGTTTGTCACCAACACCAAAATCCTGCAGGAAGGCATCGACAAGGGCATTGCCAACTCGATCCTGATCAAGATCAACCAGATTGGCACGCTGACCGAAACCTTTGCCGCCATCGAGATGGCCAAGCGCGCGGGCTACACCGCCGTCATCAGCCACCGCTCGGGCGAGACCGAAGACAGCACCATTGCCGACATCGCCGTGGGCACCAACGCCGGGCAGATCAAGACCGGCAGCCTGAGCCGCTCAGACCGCATGGCCAAGTACAACCAGCTGCTGCGCATCGAGGAAGACCTGGGCGACATCGCCCACTACCCAGGCCGCCGCGCGTTTTACAACCTGCGCTGAAGCCCGCCTCCGGTCGCAGCGCACGCCATGGGTTCACGCATCGTCACTGTGGTGCTGCTTGCGCTGCTGGCTGCGGTGCAGGGGCAGTTGTGGCTGGGCCGGGGCAGCCTGCCGCGTGTCAACGCCATGCAGCAGCAATTGCGCAACCAAAACGATGCCAACGACGCGGCCCAGGAGGCCAACCAGCGCCTGGCGTCCGAGGTGCAGGACCTGCGCGAAGGCCTGGACATGGTGGAAGAAAAAGCCCGCAGCGAGCTCGGCATGGTCAAACCCGACGAGATCTTCGTGCAGTACCTGCCGTAACCCGCCAGCAGCCAGATCCAACCAGCAGGTGGTGTGCGCCAACCCGCACACTTGAAACTTTCACGGCGCCGTCACAGCGCTGACATGGACGCTGCCTAAATTGTGTTTCAGAGTAACTCTGGAACACACAATGACCACTGCCTCCACCAGCGTCCGTATCGCGGCGCGTTCTGTCCATCGCAACATGTCGGTGGGCCTGGCCCAAACCCCGCGCGAAATTCTGGAAGCGCAAAAGCTGCGCTACAGCGTGTTCGCAGGCGAGCTCGGCGCCCGGCTGCGCACCCGCATCCCGCAGGTTGATCAAGACATCTTCGACCCCTATTGCGAGCACCTGGTGGTGCGCGACGAAAATACCGGAGCGGTGGTCGGCACCTACCGCATCCTGTCGCCCGCGCAGGCCGTCAAGATTGGCGGCTACTACTCGGAAGGCGAGTTTGACCTCACACGTCTGCAGCACCTGCGTCCGCGGATGGTGGAGATCGGGCGGTCTTGTGTGCACGCCGATTACCGCAGCGGCGCCACCATCACCCTGCTGTGGGCGGGCCTGGCGCGCTACATGCTGCAGCACCGCTACGACTACCTGATAGGCTGCGCGAGCATGAGCATGGCAGATGGTGGGCATGCCGCCGCCAGCGTCTACCGGGGGTTGCATGAGCACATGAGCCCGCTGGAATACCGTGTGTTTCCCCGTTGCCGGCTATCGCTGGAGGCATTGGACCAAGACTTGCCCGCTACGCTGCCGCCGCTCATCAAGGGCTATCTGCGCGCGGGCGCCTGGGTATGTGGAGACCCCGCCTGGGACCCTGATTTCAACACCGCCGACCTGCCCCTCCTGATGCCGATCGCGCGCCTGGACAGCCGCTACGCCAAACACTTCCTTGGATGAACCCGCCAATCCACGTGAATGAGATGCCAGCCCCGCGCGCACTACAGGCGCTGCGCTGCGTGCGGCTGGGCCTGCACCTGTTGTGGGGGGCGGCCACCATTGCCAGCGTTTACCCACTTGCCAGCACATCGGTGCGTCTGCAACTCAAGCGCCGTTGGTCGCGCCAGTTGCTGCGCATGCTGGGGATCCGGCTGGACGTGTGCTGGGACAACGCGCCAGCAGGCAGTCTGGTGGTGGCCAACCATGTGTCGTGGCTGGACATCTATGCCCTCAATGCCACGCATGCGATGGCCTTCGTGGCCAAGTCGGACGTGCGCGCCTGGCCCTTGGTCGGCTGGCTTGCAGCGCGTACGGACACTGTTTTCCTGCGACGCGGCCTGCGTGCCGACGCACGCGACGCCAACGCCCGCATTGCGGCCCTGCTGCTGGCCGGCCAGGACGTAGCCGTGTTTCCAGAAGGCACCACCACCGATGGCAGCACGCTACTGGACTTTCATGCCGCCCTGCTGCAGCCGGCAATCGCCGCCGGTCGCCCCATCCAACCCGTAGCCATCACTTACCGCGACCGCCATGGCCGGCGCAACTGTGCAGCCGCGTATGCGGGGGATACGAGCCTGCGTGAGTGCCTGGCGGCGATCCTCGCCTGCCGCGGCCTTGTCGTTCGCGTCAGAGCGGCGCCGCCGCTGTCGACCCAGTCTGGGCACCGGCGAGTGCTGGCGCTGGCCGCGCGCCAAGCCGTGGCTGCACACATGGAGCTTCCGCCCCACCAGCAACCAAACCAGCCGCACCGGATGCCCGCTGGCGAGCACACTCTCCAAGCTGACGTCGCTACCACCTGAGTCGCATGCGTTCCTGCGCTGCCTACTGCGCACCCATGGGCGGGGGCGGCTGGAAAATGCTGGGCGCAGCAAAAATTTGAGCAGCATCCACCGCGTCGAAGCGGTACTGCTGGCCGCAGTATTCGCAGCCGACTTCGATCTGTCCTTGCTCGGCCAGAATGCTTTCGGCCTCTTCTCGCCCCAGGGTTTCCAGCATGCGACCCACGCGCTCGCGGCTGCAGGAGCAGGCAAAGTGCGGGCCCAGCGCACCCTGCTGCGGCGCAAAGCGCGCCAGGTTTTCCTCCCAGAACAGGCGGCGCAGGACCGTATCGACATCCAGCGCCAGCAGCTCCTCGCGTGTCAGGCTGGCGGCCAGCGTGGCGATGCGGTTGTATTCCTCATCAGCGCCATGCCCCGCCGATTCGCCCTGGCTACCGCCCAGATTGGCAACGCCTTGCATCGGCATGCGCTGGATCAGCAGACCTGCCGCCACCTGGTCGTTGGCCGCCAGCACCAGCGTCGCCTCCAGTTGCTCGGATTGGCGCATGTAGTGGGCCAGCACTTCGCTCAAAGAACCGAGCGGGCGCTCGTGCGCATCCACCAGCGGCACCACGCCCTGATAGGGTTGCTGGCCGGGGAATTTGTCCCGCGGATCCAGGGTAATGGCGCAGCGCCCGCCGCCCGCCACGTTGACCAAGGCCGTGAGCGTGGCGCTTTCGTGGACCTCGCCGGTGATCGCGGCCGTGGCGCGCAGCGACAGGTCCGACTGCACCTCGGCCACTGCCAGGCGCAGTGGCCCGTCGCCAAAGATCTGCAGTACCAGCGCGCCGTTGAACTTGATGGACGACTGCATCAGCACGCCGGCCGCCGCCATCTCGCCCAACAGTTCGCGCACGGGCACCGGGTAGGCGCCGCTGGTGGTGTTGGCGGCGCGGCGCGCCAGCATCTCCCGCCAGGCGCCCTGCAGGCGCACGATGGCGCCGCGCACCGGCAGGCCTTCGAAAATGAATTTGTGCAGTTCAGACACGCGCTGCTTCCCTTCAGGCCTGGTCGAGGCGGCGCAGCCCGGCCTTGAAGCGGCGGGCGTTGTCCACATATTGCTGCGCGCTCCAGCGCAGCGCCTCGATTTGCTCGGGCGTGAGATGGCGCACCACCTTGGCGGGGCTGCCGAGGATCATCGAGCCATCGGGGAACTCCTTGCCCTCGGTAATCAGCGCGCCCGCGCCCACGAGGCAGTGCTTGCCAATCTTCGCGCCGTTGAGCACCACCGCGCCGATGCCAATCAGGCTCTCGTCGCCAATGGTGCAGCCGTGCAGCATGACCTTGTGGCCCACAGTGACACGCTCGCCGATGACCAGGGGTTTGCCAAAATCGGCGTGCAGCACGCTGGCGTCCTGCACGTTCGATCCGCAGCCAATGGTGATGCTTTCGGTATCTCCGCGCACCACGGTGCCAAACCACACACTGGCGTTTTCGCCCAGCGTCACCGCGCCAATCACCTGCGCGCTGTCGGCTACCCAGGCGCCGGCTGCCAACTGCGGCTCTGCGCCATCCAATGCATACACTGCCATATTGTTCCTCGTGTGCTGTTCCCGGAAAGAATCGTTCCGGGATGCTTTCTACAATTGTAGGGATGGAACTTCGACAACGTGCTCTGCAGGTTCTCTGCCTTTCGGATGTGGACCAGAAAGTGGCGCAGACGCTTCACATGCAAACGCAGGCAGCTTCTTTTTCCATAGCAGACAAGGCACCCGACGAGCCGCTGGACCTGCCGGGCCGCCCAGAGCGGCCGGCGTTGCTGGCGCACAGCCAGGTGGCGCGGCGCTCGCCCGCGACACCGGCGGGGCGCGCCGTGCTGCTGCATGCCATTGCCCACATCGAGTTCAACGCCATCAACCTGGCGCTGGACGCGGTCTGGCGCTTCTCGGGCATGCCCCAGCGCTACTACCTCGATTGGCTGCGTGTTGCCGCAGAAGAAGCGCAGCACTTCAGCCTGCTGCGCGAGCACCTGCGCAGCCAGGGCCACGACTACGGCGACTTCCCCGCCCACCAGGGGCTGTGGACCATGTGCGAGAAAACGCGTGGCGACGTGGTGGCCCGCATGGCGCTGGTGCCCCGCACCCTGGAGGCGCGCGGCCTGGACGCGACGCCGCTGATTCAGCGCAAGCTGCGCCAGACCGGCGCCGCCGACGCATTGGCGGCAGCGGACATTCTGGACACCATCCTGCGCGAAGAAGTCGGCCATGTGGCCATTGGTAACCACTGGTATCGCTGGCTGTGTGAACGCACCGGACTCGATGCCGAGGCCCACTACACTGTGCTGGTGCGGCGCCATGAAGCGCCCCAGCCCAAGCCGCCACTCAATCTCGACGCCCGGCGCCGCGCGGGCTTTACCGAAACCGAGCTGGCATGGCTCACGTATGGAGAAAATGCATCCAACGCGCCCAATGCTTTCTAGAATCAGCATCGCAAGCCTAGACTGCGCAGCTTCAAGCCATTGCGATCCGTTTTAAGCTTGCCACGGTAGCCACCCACCATCCATGTCCAGTTTGCCTTCTCCTGTCCCTCCAGCACCGCCGGCCACCAACGATTCGTCCGTGGCCATGATCGCGCGCCAGGCCATCGTCAATTCGCAGCAAGCCGTGGTGGGCTACGAGCTGTTCAACCGCTCGCGCACTGGCCCGGGTCACACTGCGGCTACTGATGTGGCCCTGGTGTTCACCGCGCTCTCGCATGCCGGCGCCGAAGACCTGGTAGGCAGCACGCTGATCTTCGTGAACTGCACCCACGAAAGCCTGTCCGGAGGCCACCTTGAATTGATCGACCCGGACAAGGTGGTGCTGGAAATCCCGCCGCTCGGCCATGCCGCTACCGAAGAAGTCAGCGCGCGCTACCCGATGCTGGCCGCGCTGCGCGAGCGCGGCTTTCACCTGGCCTTCAACCACACCATATTGCAGTCGGCCTATGCCGCCTGGCTGCCGCTGGCGGACTACATCAAGCTCGACTTGTCGGTGCTGGCGCCGGACCAGCTGGCGGTGCTGATCAGCTACGCCGGTCGCCATAGCCAAGCCGAACTGGTGGCAGAAAAGGTGGAGACGGCGCAGCAGTACGACATGGCGTCCAGCCAGGGCATCGACCTGTTCCAGGGGTACTGGTTTGCCAAGCCCTCATTGGTGCAGACGCGGCTGGTTTCGCCCTCACAGGCCGCCATCCTGGAGCTGATCAGCCTGGTGCGCAAACAGGCCAGCACCGAAGACATCGAAGAAGTCCTGAAAAAGGACGCAGGCCTGGCCTTCAACCTGATGCGGCTCATCAACTCTTCGGGTTTTGGCCTCACGCGCGAAATCACCTCGTTTCGCCAGGCGGTGATGCTCCTGGGCCTGAAAAAGCTGTTCCGCTGGGGCGCGCTGCTGCTGACCTTGTCGCGCAATGGTGGTCCGCCACCCGCGGTAGGCAGCACGGCGGTGGTGCGCGGACGGCTGATGGAACTGCTGGCGCTCGATCTTTTTGACCAGGAAATGGCGGACGAAGCCTTCGTGGTGGGCATCTTTTCGCTGCTTGACGCCATGCTGGGCCTGCCCATGGAGTCGGCGCTGCATCTCATTACCGTGCCCGAGCCGGTCTCGAACGCCCTGCTGCGCCGCGAAGGCCCGCTGGGCGCCTTGCTGCAACTGGCCCAGGCCTGCGAAAACAGCGATGAGGCCACTTTCGAGACCGCAGCGGCGGCCCTGAGCCTGACCAGCGCGCAGATCAACGGCGCCCACCTCAAGGCCTTGGCCTGGGCGGACCGCATCGGCGAGTAAGCGCCGCAGCAGCCCCCTAAAATCAAAACTGGCACGCAACGGTGCATTCTCTTCTTTCCTTTCAGGCCGCCCATGTCTTCAACCAACGACAACACCGCAGACCTCCCCGCCGCATCTCCTGAAGCTGCGGCGGGCGACATGGCGGTGATTGCCCGCCAGGCGATCGTGGATGCCAACCGCGCCGTGTTCGGCTACGAGCTGTTTGACCGCTCGACGGCCCACGACGCCCACACGGCGGCCAGCGATGCAGCGCTATTGTTCAATGCGCTGTCGTATGGTGGCGCCGAGGCGCTGGTGGGCAAGCTCACCGTCTTCATCAACTGCACGCACGAGAGCCTGGCAGGCGGGCACCTTGAGCTCATTCACCCCGACAAAGTCGTGCTGGAAGTGCCCACCCTGCCCGAAGGCGCCACACCAGAGGCCATTGCCGCCTGCATCGAGATTTTCAACGGCCTCAAGACGCGCGGCTTTCGCCTGGCATTCGACCAACAGGTGCTGCGCCGTGCGTACGCGGGCTGGCTGCCGATGGCGGCCTACATCAAACTCGACATGACGGCCTTCAAGCCCGAACTGGCTGCACCCCTGGTGCAGTTCGCGCGCAGCTACAGCCAGGCCGAAATCGTCGCCGAGAAGGTCGAGACGGCCGAGCAGTTCCAGCGCATGGCAGACCTGGGCGTGAAATTGTTCCAGGGGTACTGGTTTGCCAAGCCCTCACTGGTGCAGGCCAAAACCATTCGCCCCTCGCAGGCCACCATCATTCAGCTCATCA
>JAGNYI010000067.1 GCA_017985015.1 Giesbergeria sp.
GAAATTGAAAACAAGGTGCGCGAGAGCCTGGGCGTGGCGCAATTGGCGGCCGATGCTCGCGTGCAAGCAGCGCCGGCTGATGACGCGGCCGACGGCGTGGTGCCCGCGCCCACTGCCAAGGGCAAAAAATCAGAGCAAAAAGTGGACTGAGCGCTTGCTGCGTAAGCGCTAGCAGCTACTAAAGTAATAGTAAAAGTGGTCCGCCCGCAGCCCTCGCTCAAAGGCCGTGCGCTGCGTTTGCTCTCCCAGCGCGAGCATTCGCGCGCCGAGCTGGAGCGCAAGCTGGCCCGGCACCTGCAAGAAGGCGACGACCTGGCCCCCGTGCTGGACGACTTGCAGGCCAAAGGCTTCATCTGTGAAGAGCGCGTTCTTGCCTCGGTGCTGCACCTGCGGGCGCCGCGCCTTGGGGGTGCGCGTCTGCGCCAGGAACTCGTCTCCAAGGGGCTGGACGCTGCCCGCGTGCGTGAGGCGCTGGCCGAACTGGCGCCCAGCGAACCCGACCGCGCCCAAGCCTTGTGGGAACGCCGCTTTGGCGCCGCCCCCACCGATGCGCGCGAATGGGCGCGTCAGGCCCGGTTTTTGGCGGCGCGCGGTTTTGCGGCCGAAGTGGTGCGCCGCGTGGTGCCGCCCGCGCCGCGTTAAGGACGTCCTTAAAACGCTGGGGCGGATCGCGTCCGGACCATCAGTGGGACTTGCTGCCCAGCAACTGACCGTTCACTTGGGTCCCGTAAAGCGACTGCTGGCTGTTGTGGAACTTGGCCCGGGTCTCGGCCACGTCGCCAGTGAAGCGCGGGTCCTGCGGGCGCTCGTGGCCGTTGATAAACCGGGCAACGTCCCAGGAATCCTGCACGCTCAAGGTTCCGCCTTGGCCCAGAGGCATGTTGGCCTGAATGAACGCAGCCGCCGTGTCGACCTTGTGCATGCCCGCGCCCCAGTTGTACGACTGCGGCCCCCACAGCGGCGGAAACACTTGGGTATCGCCCACGCGCTGCCCCTGGCCGTTGGCTCCGTGGCACAGGGCGCAGTGCGCCTGGAATACCGCTTGTCCGCGCAGGCCATCGGCTTCTTTTTCCGGCTCAGGCAGCTTGGCAAAACCGGCGCCGGGCAGCGCCTTGCCGGCCGGCGCGCCCTTGGAGATCCAGAATGCATATGCCTCCAGCGCCACCAATACATCGTCGCCAAACGGGGGAGGCGTGCCGTTCATGCTGTAGGTAAAGCAGCCGCGCAGCCGTTCGGCAAACGTGTCCACATGCTTGGTCTTGCTGCGGTACGCCGGGTACATGGGCCAGGCGCCCCACATGGGCGCGGAGTCGGCCTTGCGGCCAGCGTCCAGATGGCAGTTCACGCAGTTGAGCGAGTTGCCGACAAAGGCCGGCGCATTCACCCGTGTGTTGAGAAAGATTTGCTCGCCGCGGCGCACCACATCGCCCATGGGGCCGTCCGGGATCGCGTCTTCCGCGGGTGGCACAAAACCGCTGGCGTGGGCCGGCTGCGGCGTCAGGCCCGATTGCGCGGTGTCGGTAGGAGTGATCTTTGCGTCGCTGGTGCTTTCCGTGGGCGCCGCAGCCGTTTCGGAATCCTCTCTGGCGCTCGCGGGTTCAGGAGCGGTCTTGGGAACCGGCGCGTGCGATCGCACCTTGACTACCCCGCCCGTCACTTTCTGCATCGGGGCGCTGGAATTGAACAGCGTGTTGCTGCGCAGATTGAAGCCCACGACGGTAGCGACCGCCAAGCCAACGGCGACGGAAACGATGGTAACCAGCACGCGTGTTTGGCGCCGTTCCTCGGCGCGGGATGGGGTTGCAATGGGCGTCTTCATGGCAGGGCCTTTGCAGGTGGGGATGCCGGTGCCGCATGCAGCTTGGCGTAATAACCAGCCACCGCCGCTACGTCGTCCGCGCTCAACTTCTTGGCTACCGATCCCATCAGCCCCAGCGGGCCCGGTGGCCGTGTGCCAGCTTGCCAGGCATCCACTTGATCTTGCATGTAGGCGGCCGAGAGTCCGCCGATCGGCGGGAAGTACGGCGCAACGCCTGTGCCGCCCGGTCCATGGCACTGGGCGCAGGCGGGAATACCGTCCTGCCAGCGGCCTCGCGTGGCCAGCCATGCGCCGCGGTTCGACGGCGACGCTGGGGTTTCTTTGGCCAACGCCAGGGGCGCAGGCAGCGCGGCGAACCACACGGCTACGCTGGCACGCTGCGCAGCATCCAACGCTTTCGCTATCGGTCCCATCACCGCCTGTTGGCGGCTGCCGCTGGCAAACGCCTCCAACTGCGCAGTGAGGTACGCCTTGCCCGCGCCTGCGAGCGGGGGAAAAGCCGCCGATCCCTCGCCGCGTGCGCCGTGGCAAGTGATGCAGGCCGCCACTTGCGGCGCCAGCCCTTCGCGGGCGATGCGCTCGCCCACCGATGGGTCTGCACTTTGCGCCGGTGCGCCTGCCGAAAACGCCAGCCCTGCCACGCCACCCGCCGTTCGCAAGAGACTCCGTCTAGAGAAAAAAAATGGGTTGAGCATTTCGGGACACCGTGAATGTGTGCCGAAAGGTTACGCCTGCCCGTCGCGTGCCGGCGTGGGACAAGGCCGCGCGCTGCGCGGCTTGGCCCGGCCGATCAAAGCCCCAACATCAGCCCCAGGTTTTGCACCGCCGCTCCGCTCGCGCCCTTGCCCAAGTTGTCCAGCCTGGCCACCAGCACTGCGTGGCGGTATTCCTCATTGGCAAACACGCGCAGCTCCAGCGCATTGGTGTCGGCCAATGCGGGTGCGTCGAGCTTGCCGTCGTCCGTCGCTGGCAGTACACGCACCCACTGCTCGGGCGTGTTGCTGCGTGCGTAATGCGCGGCCAGCGCGTCGTGCAAATCGGTCGCCTTGGGCTGGCCGGGCAGCAGGTCCAGGTGCAGGGGCAATTCCACCAGCATGCCTTGGCGGAAGTTGCCCACGGCGGGGACAAAAATCGGCCGCCGTGCAATGCCGCTGTAGCGCATGATTTCGGCCAGGTGCTTGTGCGCCAGGCCCAGCGCATACAGCTCGAACGCAGGCGCTTCGCCAGCTTCGTACGCTTCGATCATGCTGCGCCCCCCGCCCGAATAGCCGCTCACCGAGGGCAGGCACAGCGGGAAATCGACCGGCACCAGGCCGGCATCCACCAGCGGGCGCAGCAGCGCAATGGCGCCCGTGGCGTAGCAGCCTGGGTTGGAGACACGGGCCGCTGCTTCTATCGCCTGCACTTGGCCGGCACACAGCTCCGGGAAACCAAACACCCAGCCGGGTGCCGTGCGGTGCGCGGTGCTTGCATCGATGATCTTGATGCGACGCCCGCCGGCAGCTTCTATCGAATCAACCAGTGCCACCGTCTCGCGCGCAGCATCGTCGTGCAGGCACAGGATGACCAGGTCTACCTGTTCGATCAGAGCGCGTTTGGCAGCGGGGCTTTTGCGCTCTGCGGGGGAAATGCTGACCAGCTCGATTTGGGCCAGGTCTTGCAGGCGTTCACGAATCTGCAATCCGGTGGTGCCGGCTTCGCCGTCAATGAATACTTTGTGCATGGGGTCTCCTGGGGCCAGCGCGCGGCGTGTCAGTTTCGACAAAGAATGGTGCGTCGCAACATGATACATTTGTCGGCTGCCATGTCCACCGCCCGCCGCCAGACATGCTCACCATGGCAGACGGGTGAAATCCCTTTCCTGAGAAAGCCCTCATGAAGATTCACGAATACCAGGCCAAGGAAATCTTGCGCCAATTTGGTGTGCCCGTTCCGCGTGGCATTCCCGCATTCACCGTCCAGGAAGCCGTCGAGGCGGCGCAGAAACTCGGTGGCCCGGTCTGGGTGGTGAAGGCGCAAATTCACGCTGGCGGCCGAGGCAAGGGCGGCGGCGTCAAAGTTGCCAAGAGCATTGACGACGTCAAGCGCATCGCTGGCGAGATCCTGGGCATGCAGCTCAAGACGCACCAGACCGGACCGCAAGGCCAGAAGGTCCGCCGCCTGTACATCGAAGACGGCGCCGACATCCAGAAGGAATACTACGTCTCGCTGGTCACCGACCGCGCAACGCAGAGCGTGGCCTTCATTGCCTCCAGTGAAGGAGGTATGGACATCGAAGAAGTGGCGCATTCCACGCCGGAAAAAATCATTACGGAATACATTGATCCCCTCAAGGGTCTGGGCGACGAGCAAGCACGCAAGATCGCACGCGGCATCGGCCTGCCCGACGCTTCGATGGATCAGGCAGTGGACGTGTTCCAGAAGCTCTACAAGTGCTACATGGATACCGACGCTTCGCTGGTGGAGATCAACCCCCTCAACCGGGACAGCCAGAACAAGCTCACGGCCCTGGACGCCAAGTTCAACTTTGACGCCAACGCCCTGTTCCGCCACCCCGAAGTGGTGGCCCTGCGCGACCTGGACGAAGAAGACCCGGCCGAAGTCGAAGCCTCGCGCTTCGATCTGGCCTACATCAGCCTGGACGGCAATATCGGCTGTCTGGTCAACGGCGCGGGCCTGGCCATGGCCACCATGGACACCATCAAGCTGTTTGGCGGCGAGCCGGCCAACTTCCTCGACGTCGGCGGCGGCGCCACTGCCGAGAAGGTCACGGAGGCCTTCAAGATCATGCTGGCCAACAAGAATGTCAAAGGCATTTTGGTCAACATCTTCGGCGGCATCATGAAGTGCGACACCATCGCCACCGGCGTGATCACGGCATGCCGTGCCGTCAACCTCTCCGTGCCCCTGGTGGTACGCATGAAGGGCACGAACGAAGAGCTGGGCAAGAAGCTGTTGGCCGAATCCGGTCTGCCCATCATTGCCGCAGACACCATGGCCGAAGCGGCGACGAAGATCGTTGCTGCCGTCCACTAACGCCCAGGTAGGAAAACACATGTCGATCTACATCAACAAAGACACCAAGGTCATCACCCAGGGCATCACGGGCAAAACGGGCCAGTTCCACACAGAAAAGTGCCAGGAGTACGCGAACGGCAAAAACTGCTTCGTGGCCGGCGTGAACCCGAAGAAGGCCGGCGAGTCGATCTTCAATATCCCGATCTACGCCTCCGTCAAGGAAGCCGCGCACCAGACGGGCGCCACCGTCTCGGTGATTTACGTGCCGCCCGCGGGCGCCGCTGCCGCCATCTGGGAAGCCGTCGAGGCCGACCTCGACATGGCGATCTGCATTACCGAAGGCATCCCTGTGCGCGACATGCTTGAAGTGCGCAACAAGATGCGCGCCAAGGAAGCCGCTGGCGGCAAGAAGACGCTGCTGCTGGGCCCCAACTGCCCCGGCATCATCACGCCGGACGAAATCAAGATCGGCATCATGCCGGGCCATATCCACCGCAAGGGCCGCATTGGCGTGGTGAGCCGCTCGGGCACGCTGACGTACGAAGCCGTGGCCATGCTGACCGAAGTGGGTTTGGGCCAGTCCACTGCCGTGGGCATTGGCGGCGACCCGATCAATGGTTTGAAGCACATTGATGTGATGCAGGCGTTCAACGACGACCCGGATACCGACGCCGTCATCATGATTGGCGAAATCGGTGGTCCCGACGAAGCCGAAGCCGCGCGCTGGTGCAAGGCCAACATGAAGAAGCCGATTGTTGGCTTCATCGCCGGGGTGACCGCCCCCGCAGGCAAGCGCATGGGCCATGCCGGCGCGTTGATTTCGGGCGGAGCCGATACGGCCGATGCCAAGCTGGCGATCATGGAAGAGTGTGGTTTCATCGTCACACGCAATCCGTCGGAACTGGGCAGCTTGCTTAAAGCGCAGCTCTGAAGCCATCGCTACCAAAAAAACCCGCCGCGAGCGGGTTTTTTTTCGCCATCCAACAAGATGCAGCGGTTGTGCAGAGCAAATGGGCGTAAAAATTGCTTGTCTATTGGGCCAACAACCGGGGAAACCGCTGTGAATGGGACGGAGTCAGCAATCTTTGCGAGCGGGGGAATCATGATCGCCAGGCTGCGCGAAGCGCTGTTGCCCGTGGTCATGGCTGCGTTTGCTGCGCTTGCTGCCATGCTTGTGCTGCGTCTGACGGGGTCCGAGACGTCTCCGGTTTCTGTCACTCTTGGATCCCTGTTGGCAGTCTTTGGCTATCTCTCGGTCCTGCCGATGCTGCGTGTCTGGCCGGGCGTGCTGGTTGCAGCGGTCCTGCTCGCCGCAGGTCTGGGAGTGGGCTGGGTGCTGGGTCAAGCGTTGGCGCTTCCCTTGATGGCGCTGGTGGCAGGTCAAACCGTCTTTCTGGCGCAGCGTGCAGCCAATGCCGAATCGGCAGAATTTGGCGCAGAGCGTACTGCCTCTCAAGAAGACGCACGCCTGCTGGCGCTGGCGCTGCAGGGCCAGGGCAAGCTGGATGCGGCTTTCGAAAAGCTGCGCCAACTGCCTGCCCAGGGGGATGTGCTGGGCGATCTGTATTACCTGGGGAAAGGCTACGAGCGCAAGCGCGCCTATGCGCGGGCGCGTGATGTCTTTGCCCACTTGGTGGCGCATGCACCCAAGTACCGCAACGCCGCCGTTCACCTCAAACGCGCCCGTCGGCTGGCGGAAGTGGCGGAACTTGCGCAGGCCCTGTCCCCAGGCGCCGAGAAGGTGCCGCAAGCTCCCGCGAATCCGAAGCGGCTCGGTCGCTACGAAGTCGAGGGCGAACTCGGGCGCGGTTCGATGGGCAAGGTGTATGCGGCGCGCGATCCGGTGATTGGCCGCGCGGTCGCGCTCAAGACGCTCGCACTGAGCAGTGAATTCGAAGGCCATGCCCTGGTGGATGCGCGGGCGCGCTTCTTCCGCGAAGCGCAATCGGCCGGCCGCCTGCAGCATCCCCACATCGTCGCGATCTACGATGCGGGCGACGAAGACGGTCTTGTCTGGATCGCCATGGAGCGCTTGCAGGGGCGCGATCTGTCGCAGTTCAGCCAACCGGCGCAGCTGCTCGCGGTGCCGGTGGTGCTGTCCATCGCGGCCCGCGTGGCGGAAGCACTGGACTATGCACACCAGCACCAGGTGGTGCACCGTGACATCAAGCCATCCAATATTCTTTATGACGCCGCCAGCGACAGCGTCAAGGTGACCGATTTCGGCATTGCACGCATCACCGACAACAGCCGAACCAAGACCGGCCTGGTCCTGGGTACGCCAAGTTTCATGGCGCCCGAGCAAATTGCCGGTCACAAGGCCGACGGGCGCTGCGACCTCTATGCCCTGGGGGTCACCCTGTACCAATTGCTCACGGGGAGCCTGCCGCTGCGCGGCGAGTCGATGAGCGCGCTCATGCACGCGATTGCGCGCCAGACTGCACCCGACGTGCGCAGCCTGCGCGCCGAATTGCCCGAGTCGGTAGCGGCCATCGTGGCACGTGCTCTGGAAAAGAACCCGGTAGCGCGGTTTCAGACCGGGCGGCAAATGGCTGCCGATTTGCGTGCGGCGCTGGACGGCATGTCACTCTTACAAAGCCCCCGCACAGGCGGTCCACTCGACTATGATGCGCGGACCGATTTCCACAAGCATTCCATGGCGCAATACCAAGACACTGTATTGGACAGCGCGGCCGCGCCGGCCGTGTCTTCCGCCGCGCCTTCGAGGACCTGATGAGTGCGGTTTCCCTTTGCTACGAGTTCTGCGCACGCACGCATGCGGGCAAGGTGCGCACCAACAACGAAGATGCGGTAAGCGTTGATGCGCTCTCCCAACTGGCCTTGCTGGCCGACGGTATGGGCGGCTACAACGCGGGTGAAGTGGCCAGTGGTATGGCCATCAGTTTCATCCATAGTGAAATGGCCCGCTGGCTTGCGCAGGCTGGCCCGCGGCTTAAGGCCTTTGACCTGCGCCGCGCCATGGAAATCTGCGTCGACAACGCCAACCAAGCCATTCTGGGCGCCGCCGAGGCCAATCCGCAGTACGCCGGCATGGGAACGACCCTGGTGCTCGGGGTGTTCCAGGGCTCCCGTCTGATGCTGGGGCACATCGGCGATTCACGCTGTTATCGGCTGCGGGGTGGACAGCTCGAACAGCTCACGCGGGACCACTCCTGGCTTCAGGAGCAGATCGACGCCGGTCTGCTCACAGAGCAGCAGGCCGCTGTGTCCAGCAGCCGCAACCTGGTCACCCGCGCACTTGGGGTCGAGGAGGTGGTGTTGCTCGAAGTCAACGAATTCGAGGTGCAGACCGACGATCTGTATTTAATGTGTTCCGACGGTTTGAGCGAAATGCTCCATCATGACGACTTGACCGACCTGCTCGTGGCGCGCTCCGCGCTGGAAGAGAAGGCCACGCGCCTGATTGATGCAGCCAACGCGAACGGCGGACGCGACAATATCAGCGTGGTGCTGGCGCGAGCGAGCGCGGGGCCGCGCAAACAAGGCTTGATGTCGCGACTGCTGCGCGCCTGAAGCGGCGTTCTTTGTTGCACATTGTCACGAATCAAAGCAAAAATACTGGGAGTGGGTCATGCCAAGAATGGTCGTTTCGATTGACGGTGTCGTCATCAAGGAAGTCGAGCTCAGCAAAGAGCGGACCACGCTCGGGCGCCGCCCCTACAACGATATCGTGATCGACAACCTCGCCGTGAGCGGGGAGCACGCGGCCCTGCACATGGCCGGCAACGACGTCGCAGTGGAAGACCTGCACAGCACCAACGGCACCTACGTCAACGGCAAGGCTGTGGTGCGGCAGGAGTTGCGCAATGGCGATACGTTGGAAGTGGGCAAATACAAGATCCGCTACTTCAACGAAGCCGAAGATGCGCAGTTCGAAAAAACCATGGTGTTCAAGCCTGGCATGGTGCCTGCGGCCCTGGCCGCTCGCAGCCCGGTCCCGCGCGCCCAGCCCGGTGCACCAGCGATGCCTGCGCCCACGGCAGCCATCCGCGTACTGTCCGGTGCCGCAGCCGGTCGCGAGGTGGCGTTGACCAAGGTGGTGACCACCATTGGCAAACCGGGGGTGGCTGTGGCCTCGGTCACGCGGCGGCACCATGGCTTCGTCCTCGCGCACGTGGAAGGGCCCGAACCGCCCGAAGTCAACGGGGAACGCATCGGCAACGATCCTGTTGCCCTGAACGACGGTGACCGCTTGGCGCTGGCGGGAACCGAGATGCAGTTCGTCCTTCTCTGAGCGCTACAGAGCGCCGCAGCCGACGGGCGCGAAATCCGGCATCGTGAAGCAAGCCTTCGCACGGATTCTTCAGCGTCGCTGGCGGCGCATGCTCTGGGCGCTGGTGCCGGTGGCGCTCGGTGTGCTGCACGCTTCGGGTGTCGTGCCCTTGCAGCTGCTGGAGCGGCTTGAACACCTCGTCTACGACGTTCGCCTGCGCCTGACTCTGCCGCACACCCTGGACGAACGCATCGTCATTGTCGATATCGACGAAAGCAGCCTGGAACGTGTCGGCCGCTGGCCCTGGAGCCGGGACAAAATGGCCGCCTTCGCCACCGAACTGTTTGAGCGCCAAGGCGTGAGCGTGCTGGGCTTTGACGTGGTGTTCGCTGAGGCCGACGACAGCTCTGGCCTCAAAAGTCTGCAGCAGCTCGCGCGCGGTAGCTTGAAGGACGATGCGCACTTTGCGCGTGAAGTGGATCGACTCGTCCCCTCGCTCGACTTTGACGCCCGCTTTGCGAGCGCGCTCGATACCCAGAACGCCGTGCTGGGCTATTACTTCACCAGCGACCGCGATGGCAAAGGCCGCGGTGCGCTCCCGTCGCCCGTGTTCACGCCGGAGCAACTCGGCTCCAGCGTCTTGAGAGCCACCGAATGGAATGGCTATGGCAGCAATATCGAAGTGCTGGCCAGGGCCGCACCTGCGGCAGGCTTCTTCAACGCCATGGCCGATGACGATGGTCTGGTGCGTGCGCTTCCGCTGCTCGCCGAATACCAAGGCCGCTACTACGAGTCCCTGGCGCTGGCCATCTACCGCAGCCTGCTGGGCGGTGCAGACCTGATGCCGGCGTTTGCCAGTACGGCGACCGACACGGGGGAGCGCCGGATTTTGCGCGGAATCGCGCTGCGCCACGCCGGCGGCCGGGCCTTCCTGCCGGTCGATGATCAACTCGCCACGCTTGTGCCCTACCGAGGTGCCGGTGGGCCACTCGGTGGGTCGTTTCACTACGTCTCAGCGGCCGATGTGCTCACAGGGCAGCTGGCTGCCGGAAGTCTGCGGGGCAAGGTAGCCCTTGTGGGTACCACGGCCGTAGGCCTGCAGGATTTGCGCGCAACGCCGGTGGGGCGTGCCTATCCGGGTGTGGAGACGCATGCCAATGTGTTGTCGGGTTTTCTCGATGGCAAGGCGATTTACCGCCCCGACTACGCCCCTGCGTACGACGTCGCACAAATGCTTGTCGCCGGTTTGCTGCTGGCCTTTGCGTTGCCGCTGCTCGGCGCCGGACAGGCCTTGCTGCTGGGGGGCGCCGTCTTCGCCGCACTTGTTGGCTTGAATGGCTGGCTGTACCTCGGATTCGGCCTGGCGTTGCCCCTGGCCAGCGCGCTGGCAGTGGTGTTGCTTGCCACCGCGCTCGACATGGCCTACGGCTACGTGACGGAAAGTCGCACCAAACGGGGCCTTGCCCAGCTCTTTGGTACCTATGTTCCACCGGAACTTGTCGACGAAATGCTTCTCGCGCCCGAGCGCTACAGCATGCAGGCGGCCAGCCGCGAACTCACCGTGATGTTCTGTGACATGCGCGGCTTCACCGCCATGTCCGAGCGCATGGAGCCGGTGCAGCTCCAAGCCCTGCTGAACGACATTTTCAGCCGCCTCACGCAGGCCATCCGCGCGCAGCGCGGAACCATCGACAAATACATGGGCGACTGCGTCATGGCCTTTTGGGGGGCACCGGTGCCCACGCCTCAGCACGCCGCGTTGGCCGTACGCGCCGCGCTCGACATGGTGAAATCGGTCAAAGTACTCAATGCACAGCACCGCGCCAGCGGCTTGCCAGAAATTGGCATTGGCATCGGCCTGAACACCGGCTCCATGTGCGTCGGTGATATGGGCTCGGACATCCGCCGCAGCTACACGGTCATTGGCGACGCCGTCAACCTCGGCTCGCGCCTCGAAGGTCTGTGCAAGGTGTATGGGGTCGAAATTGTCGCCAGCGAAGCCACCCGCATTCAGGCCCCGGGCTTTGTCTGGCAGGAGCTTGACCGCGTGCGCGTCAAAGGCAAGGAAGATGCGGTGGCGATATTCTGTCCCCTCGGGGAACCCGGTGCGTTGACGCAAGACCAAAAGAGCCAGATGGACCAGTGGCATCAGGCCCTGGCCAGCCTGCGGGCGCAAGACTGGGGCGCGTGCGACGCGCAGCTTGGGGCCCTCTGCGCCGCTGCGCCAGAAAATCCTCTGCTGGCGTGGTACAGCGAGCGCCTGGCCCAGCTGCGGGTGTTACCCTACCAACCCGATTGGGACGGCGCGACCCGTTTCGACACCAAATAAGGGCCGCCGAAAGGTGTGAAGTCATGAAAATTCGCGTGCTCGGTTGTTCTGGCGCCATTGCGCAGGGCTGCCGTACCACTTCGTTTCTGGTGGGTAGCCGCATCCTGATCGATGCGGGAACGGGTGTGGGCGACCTCACGCTGGACGAGATGGAAGCCATCGACCATGTGTTTCTCACCCATTCGCATCTGGACCACATTGCAAGCTTGCCACTCATGATCGATGCTGTGGCCTCTCGGCGCAGCGCACCGCTGCAGGTGCATGCCCTGCCGGAAACCATCGCTGCCCTGCGCGCCCACATCTTCAATGACGTGATCTGGCCCGATTTCAGCCGCATTCCCAGCAGCAGCACGCCGTTTCTCGTCTTTT
>JAGNYI010000068.1:0-4694 GCA_017985015.1 Giesbergeria sp.
CCCAGAATCTGGCCCAGGCGCAGGGCCAACGACTCCAGGCGGCCGAGTGAGCCAAGGGGTTTGGTTTTTTGGTCGATCAGGCGCTGCAGGCGTGCGGTGAGGGCTGGATTGGTGAGATCGGGAAGATGAGGAATTTGCATGAAAGGTCAGAGGAGAAGGTCACGTAAAAAATGGGCGTCGAAACAGGCATCCACCGTGCGTGCGAGCCCATCGAACACCGCGTCCAGCGTGGGCACGCTCGCGCCGCCCGCGCTTCCAAAAAGGGCTTGCAGCACTGCGGGGTCTTCCAGCAGGCCGTGCAGGTACACGCCCAGCACGTTGCCTGCCGGGTTCTGCCAGGCCATGCCGGGAATGGCCTCGCGCGCCACGTCGCCCTTGGCCGCCATGGCCGGGTGCTGGGCGGTCTGGCCGTGGTGGATTTCGTAGCCGGATACTTCCACATGCGACAGCGTGGCCCAGGCGCCTTGCAGGTCGGCAAAGCGCGCCGTGGTGTGGCGCACCGTTTTGGCGGGTTCGAACACGGTGACCAGCGGCAGCAGGCCCAGGCCCGGGCCGTTGCCGTCGATGCCCTCGGGGTCGATCAGCGCCTCGCCCAGCATCTGCAGGCCGCCGCACACGCCCAGCACGGTGCCGCCCTGCCCTGCGTGCGCGGCAATCGCCCGGTCCAGCCCCTGCGTGCGCAGCCAGGCCAGGTCGGCGGCCGTGGCCTTGGAGCCGGGCAGCACGACCCAGTCGGCCCCGGCCAGCTCGGCCGGGCTGCGCGCCCACACCAGGCGCACGCCGGGCACGTTCTTGAGCGGCTGGAATTCGTCGAGGTTGCTGATGCGCGGGTAGGCCACCACGGCCACCGTGGTGTGCACGGCGCCACTGGCGCGGCTGCGGTCGTCGAGCGGCGACGGGCCGCCCCTAGCCGCGAGCGCCCCCTCGGGGGGCAGCGAGGACACGCCAGCGCCGAGCGTGGGGGTCTCCGAGCCAGCGCCGGGCCGCCCCAAGCTGGCGAGCGCCCCCTTGGGGGGCAGCGAGGACACGCCAGTGCCGAGCGTGGGGGTCATATCGAACATGCCGTCTTCCTCGGGCAAGCCGTGGTGCCACTGCATGGGGATGGTGGCCACAGTGGGTACGCCGGTCAGTGCCTGCAGTTGCTCGGGCGCGGGCGCCAGCAGCGCGGCATCCCCGCGAAACTTATTTAAAACAAAACCGTGGATGAGCGCACGTTCGTCTTCGGGCAGAAGCGCCCAGGTGCCGTAGAGGTGGGCGAAGGCGCCGCCCCGGTCGATGTCGGTCACCAGCAGGCAGCGCGCACCCACATGCCGCGCCACGCGCATGTTGACGATGTCGCTGGCGTGCAGGTTGATTTCAGCGGGCGAACCGGCGCCTTCTATGACGACCACGTCGTTCTCGGCGCGCAGCGCATCAAGGGCGGCGGCGATCTGCGGCCACACCTTCTCGCTGCGGCCGCGCCAAGGCAGCGCGGTGAACTCGGCATGCACCTGCCCCATCAGCACCACCTGGCTGTGGGTGTCGGCCTCGGGTTTGAGCAAGAGCGGGTTCATGCGCACTTCGGGTGCGGCGCGCGCGGCCAGGGCCTGGAAATACTGCGCCGAGCCGATTTCGCCCCAGGCGCCATCCATGCCCTCGACCACGCGCGCGTTGTTGCTCATGTTCTGCGCCTTGAACGGCGCCACCTTGAGGCCCTGGTTGCTGTACCAGCGGCACAGCGCGGTGGTGAGCCAGCTTTTGCCGGCGCCGCTGGTGGTGCCCAGCACCATCACGCAGACGGCGGGGCGGCGACCTTGAAAGGGAGATGTCATTGCATGTTCTCGGTAGAGGGATGGGCGCTGCAGGCCGCCCGCCAAGCCGTCTGCAGTGCATCCTGCGCGGGCGGCGGCAGCACGCCCAGGCGCAGAACGCCGCTCAATCCAAAGGAGCTGCATTCGCGCAGCTTGATGCCCGCCTTGCGCAGGGCGGCAAGCCGCTCAGGCAAATGCTGCTGCGGAGGGCGGGCACAGAAAAAGTTGGCCGTGCTGCCCGGCAGCACCGCCCAGCCCAGGGTTGTGCACAGCGCCTGTTGGCGTGTTTTCCAGCTGCAGAGCCGTGGCAGGCAGTCGGCCAGCCAGCGCTGCACCGACGGCTGCACCCAGGCACCAAGCAAAGCCCCACCGTGCGCGCCCAGCGGCCAGGACGGCGCCAGCGCTGCGAGGCGGTGGGCCGCTTCGGCATGCGGCGCAATCGCATAAGCAGCGCGCACGCCGGTCAGGCCCAGGGCCTTGTTGGGCGTCCAGAGTTGCCACATGCCGGGCACCCTTTCGGGCCAGAGCGTACCGTCGAGCCGCAGCGGGGCATAGGCGCAGTCGAGCACCCGCAGGGGGTGCGCGCTTGCCGCACCTGGCGTACCGGGCGCCTCGGACTTCAAGGCCCAGCGGGCGCGCTGCAGGTCCACGCCGCCCAGTGGGCTGGCAGGCTCGCACGCCCATTGCAGCCCTGCGGGCGCAGCAGCGTCGTGCACCACGGCCAAGCCACGCGCCTGAGCGGCCTGCGCGTAGTCGCCATAGCCATGCCGGGGCACGCTCACAAGCCGGGCACCCTGCAAGGCAGCCAAGGCCGTGAAACGGTGGATGCATTCGCTCGCGCTTGCGGCCAGCACGATGCAATCCGGCGCCACGGCATGGAAGGCGCCCAAAGCCTCGCGCAGCCGTGTATAGGCCGGGTCGGGGTAGCGCGTGGCATCGGCCTGCTGCACGGCGGCCAGCGCCTCGGGGCACGGACCGCAAGCGTTGGCGTTGGTGGAAAAGTCGTAGAGCGGCACGCCCTGGGCATCCGGGCCGCCGTGGATACGGCCCCCGTGGATACGGCCGCCGTGGATAGAAAGCGCAGGTGGCATCAGGCACCCATGCAGAGAACTATCAAAACAATAGCTGCCAGCGCAATCAGGATAAGCGCTATAGCCACTTTTGACACCAAATTTTGCGCACGCACGGCATCGTGTGCGGTGGGCGCGCGGCCCGCCGCATGGAGTTGGTACACGCCCGGCTTGGACAGCCGCACGCCCAGCGCCAGCGCCATGGTCGCCATGGGCCAGCCGCTGTTGGGCGACGGTGTTTTGCGTGCCTCGCACGCCAACGTGCGCAGCGGCACGCCCCCGGCTACCAGCGCCAGCAGCAGCGCGGTCAGCCGCGCCGGCAACCACGACAGCACATCGTCGGCCCGTGCCGCCCATTTGCCCGCCCATTGCCAGTAGCGCCCGCCGCGCATGCCGGGGTAGCCCCACATGGCGTCGGCGGTATTGGCAAAGCGGTACAGCGCCGCGCCGGGCAGGCCCGCCAGCGCGAACCAGAACAGGGGCGCCACCACCGAATCGTTCAGGTTCTCGGCCAGCGATTCGATGGCGCTTTGGCGCACTTCGTCGGCACTGAGGTGGTCCACCTCGCGGCTGACCAGCCAGGCCAGGCGCGCGCGGCCCGCCTGCAGCGATTCGCCCAGAGCGGTTTCCACGGCGCGGACTTCGTTTTGCAGCGCGGCCAGCGCCAGCATGGGCTTGAGCAGCAACCCCAGCGCCGTCGCCGTCAGCAAGGTGACCAGCGCCGTTTGCACCGCTTGCGCGCCCGCCATGCCAACGCCTTCAATATCCAGCCCCGGGGGATGGGCAGGCGCCGAGACACCGAACCACAACACCACGCCCTGCAAAATTGCGGTTGCTATCACTACAAGAGCTGCCAGCGCACACCAGGCAAGCGCTGCAAGCCAAAAATGCTTCAAATTTCTGGCTGTCTCGGCAGCGGGCGCAATGCGCGCACCGCAGGCCCCAAGCGTTCTGCCCATCCAGACCACCGGGTGCCAACGCGCGGGCGGCTCGCCCCACAGGCGGTCCACCGCCAGCGCCACCAGCACGGCCAGCGCCATGCAGGCGCCACCGAGACCAGAATGCGCCGCGAGGGGATGAAGCCAGTGCCAAAGCATTGACCAGGTCGCCTCAGTCCTCAATGCCCCGCTGTGCCGGCACGCCGGCCTTGAAGGCATGCTTGATAAGCGCCATCTCGGTCACGGTGTCGGCCAGTTCGATGATTTCGGGCGGGCAGCGGCGGCCGGTGAGCACCACATGCACGTCCTTGGGGCGTGTGCGCAGCGTCTCCAGCACGGGTTCGCGCGGCAGCCAGCCGTAGATCAGCGGGTAGGTGATTTCGTCCAGCACCACCAGGAAGTGCTCGCCCGAGAGGATGGCGGCGCGCGCCTTTTCCCAGCCGTCGCGGGCCAGCTGGGCCGAGTGCTCCAGGTCTTTGCTCTTCCAGCTGAATCCATCGCCCAGGCCCTCGATCGGGATACCGATCTGCTCAAACATGCGGTGCTCGCCAAAGCGCGCACTGGGCACCTTCATGAACTGAAAGATCCGCACCGCCTTGCCGCGCCCATGCGCACGCAGCGCCAGGCCAAAGGCAGCGGTGCTTTTGCCCTTGCCATCGCCGGTGTTGACGATGACGAGGCCCCGGCGTTCGCCTTCGGGCTTTTCGTAGCGTTTCTCGGTGGGGGCGGTTTCGATTTCCATGGGGACTTCCTCAAAGTGCGAGTTCAGGGGCGTGCAGCCGAGGCAAGGCCAGCCACTGGCCCTGCACGCAGTGGATGGCGATGCGGTGGTCGAACACAGCTTCCAGCGCGCGGTGGGTGGCGTCCTCATGGGCAGCGCCGTGGTGCTGCAGGCG
>JAGNYI010000068.1:4794-11753 GCA_017985015.1 Giesbergeria sp.
GGGCGTGCAGCCGAGGCAAGGCCAGCCACTGGCCCTGCACGCAGTGGATGGCGATGCGGTGGTCGAACACAGCTTCCAGCGCGCGGTGGGTGGCGTCCTCATGGGCAGCGCCGTGGTGCTGCAGGCGGCCGTCCTGCAGCACGGCCACGTCGTCGGCCTGCAGCGCCATCGACAGCTCGTGCAGCACGCTGACCACCGTGCAGCCCTGCGCCACCAGGCTGCGCACCAGCAGCAGCCAATCGGCCTGGTGCGGCGGGTCGAGGTTGGCCAGCGGCTCGTCCATCAGCAGCACCGGAGCACCCACGGCCAGGGCGCGCGCCAGCAGCACGCGCTGGCGCTCGCCGCCCGAGAGCTGGCCCAGCGGGCGTTCGCGCCAGGCCCAGGCCTGCGTCTGGCGCAACGCCGCTTCTGCCGCGGCGTGGTCGGCCAGGCTGGGCGGCTGCAGCCAGCCCTGGTGCGGCAGACGGCCCAGCAAAGCCACGTCGAGCACCGTCAGGTCGTCGGCCGCCGCTTCGTTCTGGCCCAGCCAGGCCATCTGGCGGGCGCGTTCGCGGGCCGGCCAGTCGTGCAAGGGGCGACCGTCCAAAGTCACCCGTCCGCTCTGCGCGGGAAGCAGCCCGGCCAGCACCTTGAGCAAGGTTGATTTGCCCGCACCGTTGGGGCCGACGATGCTGGTCCAGCGCCCAGCCGCCAGCGGTAAGGTGATGCCGTGCAATATGGAGCTTTTTCCTATGCCAGCGCTTATTTCTCGGGCGTTGATAGCTATCATTTTTGCAATCCATTGCGCTGTGCGCCACCCGCGACATACGAAACCGGCACGGCCCAGGCCAGCGGCCCCCGCGCAAGGGCCGCCCCGCCGCGCTGGGGGCGTCCCCCTGCCCGCAGCGCGCAGCGCTGCGAGAGCGGGGGCTGAGGGCCGCGGCTCCAAGCCTGCCAGTGCAGGGTTGGACGGCTCCGAAGAGCTGCCGCCTCCGGCGGCTGTTCGGAGCGGCGCAGCCGCTCAGGGGGGTGTTTCACAATGTCCTTCGGTGCATCAGCCACAGCAGGTAGCCGCCCCCCAGCACGGCAGTGAGCACGCCCACCGGCAGCTCCTGCGGCGCCAGCAGGCCGCGCGCCAGCAGGTCGGCGCCGGCGAGCAGCGCGCCGCCCATCAGGCTGGAGAGCAGCATCAGCCGCCCGTGCGGCACCGACACGGCGGCGCGCACCAAGTGCGGCGCGGCCAGGCCGACAAAAGCGATCAAGCCGGTTTGCGCCACCGCCGTGCCGGTGGCCAGCGCCAGCACCGCCACCAGCGCGGCGCGCAGCGGTGCCAGCCTTAAGCCCAGGCTCAGCGCCGTGGCTTCGCCCAGCGCCAGGCCATCGAGCCCGCGCGCCAGCAGCCAGGCCACGGCCAGGCACAGCAGCCACACACCGGCCATCAGCACGCAGGAGGTCCAGCCGACAAACCCGGTGGAACCCAGCAAGAACGCCTGCATGGCCTGCAGCGAATCGGGCGATAGCAGCAGGATGAGCGAGGTAAGCGCCCCCAGCACCACGCCCACCACCACACCGGCCAGCAGCAGGCGCAGCGTGTGCTGCACGCCGCGCGCCAGCACCAGCGTGAGCAACACCGCCAACACCGCGCCCACAAAGGCCGCGCCGGTGAGGCCCAGGCGCACCAGCCAGTGGCTGGAATACACAGAAATGGTGATGGCGCTTTGTGCCCCGCCCAGCATGCCGGCGCCGCCGCCCATCAGCGCCAGCGCCACAGCCACGCCCAGCGAAGCGCCCGAGGCGCTGCCCAGCAGATACGGGTCGGCCAGCGGGTTGCGAAACAGCCCCTGCGCCACGGCGCCCGCCAGCCCGAGCAGCGCACCGGCACACCAGGCGCCCAGCGTACGCGGCAGGCGAATGTCCCAGACGATTTGCTGTGCCATGGCGTGCGCCGACGGGTCGGCCTGCGGGCTCCACAGCGCGGGCAAGAGGTTTTCAAACCCCATGCTGCCCACTGCCGTGCCCAGCACCAGCAGGCCCAGCGCCAGCACGATGAGCGCAGCCGCCAGCCAGCCACCCCGCCGCGCATGCACGGCGCGAGCGCAGGTGGGGACGGACGGCAGAGGCATGACAGCGCTCATGGTCGCACGGCTTTTTGCACGGCTTTGTCGCTCAAGCAGCCCGCCATCAGACGCGCCGCTTCGGCCATGCGCGGGCCGGGGCGGATCAGCACGTCGGACTGCGCTGCGTCAAACCGGCACAGCCGGCCGTCCCGCAGCGCGCGCATCTGGCTCCAGCCGGGGCGCGCGGCCAGGCCCTCGGCGCTGCGCGCACCGACCATGATCAGGTCGGGGTCGGCGCGCACCACGAATTCGGGGTTGAGTTTGGGGAAAGGCCCGAGCGCTGCGGGAACAATGTTGCCAGCGCCCAGCCGCGCGAGCGTCTCGCCAATAAAGGAGGACGGGCCTGCCGCGTACGGCCCGCTGTTGACTTCGAAATACACCCGCGTGCCGCGCGCCGAGGCGGGCACCGACTGGGCGGCGGCCTGCACGCCCGCGTCGATCACGCGCCACACACGCTGCGCATCCGCGACACCCAGCGCCTGGCCCACAGTAGCCAGCACACGCTGCACGTCGGCGTAGGTCTTGGGCTCCAGCGCCACCACTTTCACGCCCAAGGATTCGAGCCGCGCCTGGGCGCGCGACGAGGTCGCCATCAGCACCACGTCGGGCCGCAGCGCCACAATGGCCTCGATGTTCGGGTCCAGCCCTCCGCCCACCACGGGCAGCTGCACCACCTGCGCAGGCCAGTTGGAATAGCGATCCACCCCCACCAGCCGCTGGCAGGCATCGAGTGCGCAGACGGTTTCGGTCAGTGAAGGCAGCAGGCTCACAATGCGCTGCGGCGCGCCAGGCAGCGTGACCGTGCGGCCCCGGTCGTCCACCACGCGGATAGGGGCAGCCTGCGCCAACGTGGCCATGGCCAGCACCAGCAGCAGCAAAACCGCCAGCACCGCGAGGATGCGTTTGATGGGCGTGGGTTTCATGGCGGGTCTTTCAAGGTGAGCGGCAGCCCAGCCGCCATCAACGTGACGCGCTCGCAGGCCTGCGCCGCCTGCTGGTTCAAGAGGCCCAGCGCATCGACAAAGGCGCGCACTTCGCGTCCCATGGGAATGACCCCCAGGCCGATCTCGTTGCCCACCAGAACAACGGGCCCAGGGGTTTTCGCCAATACTTCAAAAAAGAGAGCTGCTTGCGCAGGCCAGTCGTGCGCTGGAGCCTCTTTTTGTTCAAATTTTTCATCGTGCCGAAATAACCAGTGGGTCAGCCACAGCGTCAGGCAGTCCACGACGATGAGGGTGTCCGGCGCACTGTGCTGCACCAAGGCGCCCGCCAAATCGCGCGGCTCCTCCAGCGTTTGCATGCGCGGCACGCGCGCGGCGCGGTCGCTCTGGTGGCGGGCAATACGCTGGCGCATTTCCTCGTCGCCCGCTTGTGCCGTGGCGATGAGCAGCGCGCGGTGCCCGGGGTTGGCCGCCAGCCACGCCGCCGCCAGCGCCTCGGCGCGGCGCGATTTGCCGCTTTTCTGGCCACCGAGAATCAGTTCGCTGCGGGCCACAGTCAGGCTCATACGCGGCCCCCGAGCAGCTGCGCCACCGCCACCGGGTTGGAGGCAAACCAGGCGTGGAAATAGCTGGCGCGCAGGCTGCCCAAGGCGAACAAGGGCTCGCCGTCTGCATCCTCTGTACCGGGCCGACTGCTGCGAGCGAGCACCGGGGCGCAGCAGTCGGCGGTTGAGTAATGAAAGCTGTGGCCGCGCAGCACCTGGCCCGCCAAGTCCAGCTGACGCGGCCCCAGCGACGCCAGGCGCGCTTGCATGGCCGCTGTGCCGGGCAGGAGGCCCCACATGGCCTGCATGCTGCCGTCTTGCAGGCGCAGCGACTCGAACAGCGCCAGCATGCCGCCGCATTCGGCCCACAGGGGTTTGCCTGCGACCAGGTGCGCACGCAGGTCGTCCTGCAGGCCCTGGTTGCCCGCAAGCTGCGCTGCATGCAGCTCGGGGTAGCCGCCCGGCAGCCACACGGCATCGCAAGGCGGCAAAGCGTCGCCCGCCAGCGGCGAGAAAAAGCGCACTTGGGCGCCGAGCTGCGCCAGGGTATCGAGATTGGCCGGGTAGATGAAGCTGAACGCCGCATCGCGCGCTACGGCGACGGTGCGTCCTGCAAGCAAAGCCGCCACAGGCGGCTGCGCAGGCGGCGCGGGAAAATCCACCGCCCAACGCTGCAAATCCGCCCCATCCATCTGCCCCAGGGGCGTCACCGCCAGTGCATCGGCCGCGGCGTCCAGCCGAGCCAGCGCATCCGGCAGTTCGTGTGCCGCCACCAGGCCCAGGTGGCGCTCGGGCAGCAAGGATGCGGTCTTTCCCGCCGACACCGTATCGGCCAAGGCCACGCGCGGCAAGGCGCCCAGCCAGTCGGCCGGCTCACGCAGCCCGCGCTGCAGCATCTCGGCATGGCGCTCACCCGCCACGCGGTTGGCCAGAACGCCTGCCCAGGGCAAGTCCGGCTGGTAATGCCGCAGGCCATACGCCAGCGCGCCAAAGGTGCCGGCCATGGCAGACGCATCGACAACCGCCAGCACCGGCACGCCAAAGTACCGCGCCAGATCGGCCGCGCTGGGTTCGCCATCGAACAGGCCCATGACACCTTCGATGAGAACCAGGTCGGCGTCCTGCGCCGCAGCGTGCAGGCGCGCGGCGCAATCCTCGGCGCCGTTGATCCACAAATCAAGCGAATGCACGGGCGCGCCGCTGGCGAGCTCATGCCAGTGCGGATCGAGAAAATCCGGCCCGCACTTGAAGACGCGCACGCGCCGGCCTTGCCGGGCGTGCAGGCGCGCCAAGGCCGCTACCACCGTGGTCTTGCCCTGGCCCGAGGCTGGGGCCGCCACCAGCAGTGCGGGGCAACGGGCGGTGGCGCTTTGCATTACAGGCGCGGCTCCCACTTCAGGCCGATATAGAGCTGGCGGCCGCCGGTGGCGTAGGTGGCTGCGGTTTCGTAGTTTTTGTCGGCCGCGTTGTCGATGCGGGCCTGCAGCGTGTAGTCGCGGGCAAGGCGCGTGCTGGCAACCAGGTTGACCAGCGTGTAGCCACCTAGCGCGTTCTTGTTGGCAGCGTCTTCAAAACGGCGGCCAGAAGCCTGCAGTTCGGCGCCGAGCGCCCAGCCAGCGAGCACCGTATCGGCGCCCAGCGTGGCGTGGCGCTTGGCGCGGCGCCGCAGAAGTTTCCCCGTATCGAGGTCACGCGGATCCTGGAAGTCCACCGAGCCATGCAGCTGCAAACCCGCGAGCTTGTAGGAGCCCGCCAGCGTGACGCCGCTGTACTCGGCGTTGCCGGTGTTGATGTAGCAGCCAAATGCCTGGCCGCAGGTGCCGCCTGCCGCAAAGTTGATGAGATTGGTCACGCGGTTGCGGTACGCCACGGCCGAGAAGGTGCTTGCGCCGCTGGCATAGCGCAGGCCCAGCTCGATGTTGCGGCTGGTCTCGGGTTGCAGCGAGGCGTCGCCGTACTGGCTGAAGCGCTGGTACAGCGTGGGCGCGCGAAACGCCGTGCCCGCCGACGCCGTGGCGCGCCAGCTTGGCGCAAAGGCGTACCCATACGACAAGCTGCCGGTGCCCTTGCCGCCGAATTCGCTGTCGCTGTCGTGGCGCAGGTTGGCCTGCACGGTATGTGCGCCGGCGTGGTAGCCATAGCCCAGCGCCAGCGCATCCTGCGAGCGGCCGCGAGAGATGCCCACGCTGTACGCGTCCAGCGCCGGGTTATCCAGATGGTCTTCGCGGCGCTCGAGCGCGGCGCTCAGGCGGTGCGCGCCCAGGCGCCACTCGTTTTGCCACAAGTAGCCGCGCAGATCCGTTTCGGTCAGGTAGAGGGTCGGCGTGGTCGCGTAGCGGCTGGCCGAATCGCTTACCGAGACGCGGGTGCTGTACACATCGCTCCACTGCGCGTCCCAATGCGCTCCCACCGTCCGCAAGCGGTGTTGGTTGCGGTCGTCCACGGGTGCGGAGGGCAAGTAGCCATACGCGTCGTAACCAGAATCAAGGCGGCTGCTCAGGAGGCTGGCGCCGATCTTGTGCTGCGCGTTGATGCGGTAGTCCACACGCGCACTGCCACTGGTGCTGTCATAGCCGTCGTCATCCGGGTTGTGCGCGCCCCTGGTCTTGCTGTCAAAGCCGCTGCTGCGCGCATGCGCCAGGCCCACGGCATAGTCGAGTGCACCGTCCGGCCCGGCTGTGCCACTCACGCCAGCCTCGATCTTGCGCGTACCCTGGTTGCCCAGACCCACACCCACATAAGGCGCCGCCGGGCCTTCGCCCTTGCGCGTAAAGAGCTGGATGACGCCGCCAATGGCGTCCGAGCCGTAGACCGCAGCGGCCGGGCCGCGCAGCACTTCGATGCGTTCGATCTGTGAGGGCGGAATCTGCTCCCACAGGGCGCCACCCGTGGATTGCGAATCGACACGCACACCATCGATATAGACGGCCGTAAAGCGCTGCTCGGCGCCGCGCAGGTAAACGCTGCTGGCATTGCCCACGCCGCCATTGCGCGTGATCTCCACACCGGGCAAGCGCGCCAGCAAGTCGGCCACCCCGGTGGCGCCGCTGGACTCGATGGTCTCGCGGTCCACGATGGATACGTCGGCCACCAGATCCGACAGCGGCTGCTCGCTGCGGGTGGCGGTCACCACGGTTTCGGCAAGCTGCGGTGCGCGCAGGTTCTGCGCCACCTGCACTGGTGCGGTCATTTGCGCACGTGCCACTTGCATGGTCAACAAGGACAAGGCTGAAAAGACGGCCGGAGACACGCACAGCGCAGCCGCACGGCGCACATGGAAGGAGCGATTTTTCATGGAAGACAAAGAAAACAGACAACCCGTGCCGGCTTCCCCGCCAGCGTATGGGTGACACGGATGCGCGCACCTGAGGCGCGCG